>NZ_JBVKBC010000006.1:0-340628 GCF_055639095.1 Streptomyces sp. NPDC107550 | reverse complement strand
CCTGGAGGGGCGACTGCGTCGCCGCCTCCTCCCTGGGGAAGCTGCACGCAGTGCATGCTTCAGGGGCGCGGGGAACTGCGCGACCAGCCACGACGCGAGTCGAGGAAACCCACCGGCCGGAGCCACCCACCCACCTGGGGGCGCGGGGAACTGCGCGAGCGGCCACGACGAAAGTCGAGGAAACCCACCGGCCGGGGCCACCCACACACCTAAGGGGCGCGGGGAACTGCGCGATCGGGTGCGGCGGGCCGGCAGATGTGGGCGTAGGGGCAGGCCCCTTCAGACGCGCAGCCCGTCGCAGACGCGGGGTCACTCAGAGATCAGCCGCCCCGTAGGCACCGGCACCGTCGCAGCCGCCCCCCGCCGCGCCTCCCCGGCAACCTCCCGCGCCGTCAGCACATACCCCGTCCCGGAGTCCGAGGTGGACCGCGCGAACACCACCCCGTACACCCGCCCGGACGTACTGAGCAGGGGCCCGCCCGAGTTCCCCGGCCGCACAGTGGACCGCACGGAGTAGATCTCCCGCGTGACGCTCCCGGAACCGTAGATGTTCTGCCCGCCCGCCCGGATCGTGTCCGCCACGGTCGCCGCCTGCAGATCGAGCCCCCCGTCCTGGGGGTACCCCGCGACGACCGCCGCGTCCCCCCGAGCCGCCCCCGTGTCGAACGGCAGCACCGGCGCCGAGAGCTCCGGCACGTACAGCACGGCCACGTCCTTGTCCGGGTCGAACAGCACGACCTTCGCGGTGTACGGCCGCCCGACCCCGCCCACCCGCACCGTGGGATCGTCGATGCCGGCGACCACGTGCGCGTTGGTCATGACGTGCCGCGGCGCGTACACGAAGCCGCTGCCCTCACGCCCCTGCACCCCCGACGCGCCCTCCACCTTGACCGTCGCCCGGGTCGCGGCCCGCGTCGCCGCCGCCGTCACACTGTCCCCGGACGGCTTGGCGACCTGCGCGGACGGCTCGTTGGCGAACGGGTCGAAGACCTGCGGGAACCCCGCCTCGGTGAGCGCCCCGGTGGCCCGCGCGAACCACGACGGCGTCGACGACGGCATCGCGCCCTGCACCGCGCCGAGGATCGTCGAACCCCGGATCGCCTGGTTCAGCGCGGTCGAGGAGGACGCCACGAGGACGCTGCCCGCGACCCACGCCACCACCAGCATCGCCAGCGTGCTCGCTGCCGCCCCGCCGACACCGTCCGCGACGCGCAGCGGACCCGGCGCCCGGTCCATCCCGAACCGCACGCGCTGCGCGAGCCGCCCCGCGAGCCCGTGCCCGAGGATCGCCGGCAGCAGCACCGTGAGCACGGCGAGCACCGTCGCCGTCGTGCTGCCCCGGGTGACCGCCTCCATCACGAACGGCAGCAGCCACACGCCGACGACCGCGCCGCCCACGAACCCGGCCAGCGAGACGCAGCCCGCGAGGAGCCCGCGGCGGTAGCCGGTGACGGCGTACGCCAGGGCCAGCACGAGGAGTGCGAGGTCGAGGGCGTGAAACGGGAGGTCCATATCGGTAACGAACGAGCACGGGCCCACCGATGGTTCCGCCCTTTCGTCCACATGTGTCACAGGGCACAGCCGCACGCGTCACAGGGCACAGCCGCACGCGTCACAGGGTGCAGCCGCACGCGTCACAGGGCACGGCCGCGCCCGCCGCGGCTCACGCCGGTTTCAGCGTGCCCCCGCCCGGAAGCCGGTACGTACGCCCGCCGAGCCCGGGGCTGGTGCCCTTGTCGTAGGTCACCGTGTGCCCGTTGCCCTGGACGACGTCCTTGACGTGGACGCCGTCGGCGAGGTCGAGGCCCCGGACGGCCGAGTCGCCGCCCACCGACCACGTCGTGCCCGCGCCGAGGTTCAGGGACGCCCCGTCCACCGCGCCGTCCAGCTTCGTCGACCCGGTCAATTCGAGCGCCGCCGAACCGTCGGAGACGATCACGTCCCCGTGCAGCTTCTCGTCCCGCGCGGCGAACGTCACCACGCCCTTGTCCCGCACCCGCAGCAGCACCCCGTGCTTGGTCGTGACCTCCGCCCGCCCCGACAGCCGGATGTCCGCCATCGACTGCCGCACCGAGAACACGTCACCGTCCGCCGCCTGGAGCGAACCGCCCCGCATCGAGAACGCCGTCTCCCCGTCCCCGCGCAGCACGACCCCGCCCTCCGCGGCCGTCGCCCGTACGTCCTTCAACGCGAGCGAGCCGCCCGACTCCACGGCGAACGCCTCCGAGTTCGCCACGTCGAACAGCGTCCCCGCCACCGACGCGTCCCCGGCCGTCTGCACGCCCGGCGAGCCGCAGCCCGCCGACGTCATCGTGCCGCCCGACACGTTCACCCGCGTCCCCGGCGTCCACGCGGCGACCGGCGCGGCCTGCGCGCCCGCCGTGTCGATCTGCGTGTACGTGACATCGACCTCGGCCCCGCCGGAGGCCAGCACGCCGTGCGCGGCGCCGCCCTTGACCTTGATGCCGTTGGCGCTGAGCGCGGCCGTCGCGTCCTTGCCGGTGACCGCCACACCGGAGGCGCCCTTGCCGCCCGCCTTCACCTTGCCGCCCGACAGGTCGAGCCGCCCCTTGTCCCTCACGAGCGCCGCCGCGTTCAGCCCGTACGCGAGCGAGTCCGCCACCGAACTCGTGCCGCCGCGCTTGGTCAGCCCCGAGTCGCGGGTGGCGAGCTGTCCCGTACCGGAGACGACCAGCACCGACTTGTCGGGCGTCTTCACCCGGAACGACCTCCCGCGCCGCAGCTCCTCGCGCCCCTCGTCCAGCGCGTACGCCCCCGCCGCCTCGGGCGCCGACGCGCCGGGCGGCGCGGACGCGGGCGGCCGGGTCTCGCAGCGGGCGCCGCTCGCCGTCGCGGCCGGGGAGGCGACCGGGGGAGCGGCGGCGCTGTCGTCGTCGGAGCAGCCGGCGAGCGTGCCGAGGGCGAGCGGCACCAGCAGCACGGACGCGGTCGCGGAGGCACGCCGACGGCCCGCCCGGAGCGGGAGTCCTACAGATCTCATGGCCCTACGTTCACATTTCGTGCGCCGCGAGGCACATCCGGGGCGTCCGGAGCGAACACCAGCAGCGTCACATCGTCCCGTATCGTGCCCGCGAAACGCAGCACGTCCTGCCACACGGCGTCCGTCAGCGCCGCCGGATCACGGTCCGCGAACCCCGGGAGCCGCGCCGCCAGCGGGTAGAACGCGCCCGACGCGTCCCGCGCCTCCGTCACCCCGTCCGTCACCGCCAGCAGCCGGTCCCCGGCGCGCAGCGCCACCGTCACCGGCTCGGGCGGCGCGAGATCGGCGAGCCCGAGCCCGAGCGGCGACCCCGCCGGCACCGGCAGTTCCGTCACCGCCCCCGCCCGCAGCAGCAGCGGCGGCGGATGCCCGCAACTGACGATCCGCACGCACGGCTCGTCGTAGGGGAACTCCAGCAGCACCGCCGTGGCGAACAGCTCCGGATGCTCCTCGTGCGCCGCGTCCACCACGAGCCGCCGGTCCAGGCGCTCCAGCACGCCCGTCAGATCCTCCCGGTCGAGCACCGCCTCCCGGAACGCGCCGAGCAGCCCCACCACCGTGCCCACCGCCGACAGCCCGTGCCCCTGCACGTCGCCGACCACGGCCACCACCCCGCGCGGCCCGCGCCGCACGTCGAAGAAGTCGCCGCCGACCAGCGCGCCGCGCGCCGCCGCCCGGTACAGGCCCGCGCAGCGCACCGGCCCCACCCGCTCCGGAAGCGGCGGCAGCACCGCGAACTGCGCCGCCTCCGCGACCGTACGCACCGTCACCAACTGCTCGTCGCGGCGGCTGCGCACCCAGGCGATCGGCACGGACAGCACCGCGACGAACGCCACCGTCAGCAGCGAACTGCTGCCCGGCGACGCGAGCCCCGTCCACGGCAGCGCGATCGCCAGGACCACGAGACCGCCCAGGAGCGCGGTCCCCGCGGGCCCGTACGAGAGCGTCGCCAGCGGCGGGATCGCGGCCAGCAGGAACCCCAGGTCGAGCCGGTCGCTGGTCACCGCCTGCAACACGCACAGGCCCGTGAACAGCGCCACCGGCAGCCAGCGCACCCAGCGCGGCGGGGGAGCCCCGCGCAGCCAGGCGCGCTCCACCCCGTCACGGCGACGCGCCACGGGCCAGGTCATGCCGGCGGGGGTCCCTTCGTCGGTGGCGGACGATCTCCCCTTCACCCTGCTACGAGTACGGCGGCGCCGCACGCGGTGCGCGCGACTACCGCGTCACAGGGCCCGGCCCATCAGCACGTCGTCCACGTACGCGCCGTCCAGCAGGAACTCGCCGGGCAGCACCCCCTCGACGGCGAAGCCCTCCGCCTCGTACAGCGCCCGCGCCGGCTTGTTGTGGCCGAGGACGCGCAGCGTGAGGCGGCGCGCGCCCCGCCGGCGCGCCTGCGCGACGGCCGCCCGCACGAGCGCCCGGCCCACGCCCCTGCCGCGCGCCTCGTCGGCCACCGCGAGCCCCTGCACGCTGCACACATGCGCGTTCGACGGCAGCGGGGTCGGCGGGCCGAGCCGGATGTAGCCGACGACGCGGCCCTCCCACTCGGCGACGAGATGGTCCCCGGGGCCGAAGCGCTCGGAGAAGAACGGCGGGTACGGGGGCAGGTCCTGGGGCTTCACCGCGTGCAGATACGACCAGGTCTCCCGGTCGATCCTGCCGAGCGTGTCGCCATCCCCCTGCACCGCGATACGTATGTGCGGCTGCGCGTCTGACATGCGGCTCACTGTACGACCGGCAGGATGGGGGCATGACACGTTTCGCGGTGGCCGGTCCCTCCGGGCTCATCGGCACGGCCCTCGTCCGCTCCCTGACCGCCGACGGACACGACGTGCTGCGCCTGGTGCGCAGAGCGCCGCGCGAGCCAGGCGAGGTCCGCTGGGACCCCACCGGCGGGGACGTCGACCTCGCCGGGCTCGCCGGCGTCGAGGCCGTCGTCAACCTCGCCGGCGCGGGGATCGGCGATCATCGCTGGTCCGACGCGTACAAACGGCAGATCCGGGACAGCCGCGTCCTCGGCACGACGACCCTCGCGGAAGCGATCGCCGCGCTCGACAGCCCGCCCCGCGTCTTCCTCAACGGCAGCGCCGTCGGCTACTACGGCGACACCGGTGACCGGGCCGTCGACGAGTCCGCACCCGCCGGGGAGGGGTTCCTGCCGTCCGTGTGCGTCGAGTGGGAGGCGGCCGCCGCGCCCGCGCACCAGGCCGGCGTCCGCACGGTCCTCGCCCGCACCGGGCTCGTCGTCTCTCGCCAGGGCGGGGCCTGGGCCAAGCTGTTTCCGCTGTTCAAGGCGGGGCTCGGCGGGCGGCTCGGCTCCGGGCGGCAGTACTGGCCCTTCATCTCCCTGTACGACCATGTCGCCGCGCTGCGGTTTCTGCTCGACGCGGAGGAGATCGCCGGGGCGGTGAATCTGACGGCGCCGTCTCCTGTGACCAATCGGGAGGTGACCGTGGAGATGGGGCGGTTTCTGCGGCGGCCGGCGGTGTTCTCGGTGCCCGGGGTTGTGTTGCGGGGGGTGCTCGGGGAGCTGTCCTCGGAGGTGCTCGGCTCCACGCGGGCGGTACCGGCACGCCTCCTGGAAGCCAACTTCCCTTTCACCCACCCCACGTTCCCCGAAGCCTTGTCAGCGGCCTGACCCCCAGCGGACCCCTCTTGCAGTAACCGTCTTGCGCAGTTCCCCGCGCCCCTGGGCAGTCGATCATCCACCGGCCGGTGGGGGCTGGTCGCGCAGTTCCCCGCGCCCCTGTCGGGGCGACTACGTCGCCACCTCCCCCTGGGGAAGCTGCACGAAGTGCATGCTTCAGGGGCGCGGGGAACTGCGCGAGAAGCCCCACCGGCCCGCAGCCGAAACGACACCCCAGGGGCGCGGGGAACTGCGCAAAACGGTGACTGGAAAGCGCCGGGCACCTTGAATCCCGCCCTAATGAAACGCGCCGTCAGTCCGACAAGGACGTAAGCCGCGGATACAGCCGAACCAAACGCGCCGAGTCCCCGAAATCCACCGGCACCCCCAACGGCTCCCCCACCCCCGCCCCCACCCCAAGATCCGGCATCCCGACCCCCGTCAACTCCTCATACGCCTCATCCGCCGCGAACCCCAACTCCTCCCCGTCCCCGTCCACCTCGGGGTCGAACGAATCCCCCACCGCCTCCGCCAAGGAATCCGGCTCGGCGAGCGCCCCCTCGAACACCTCCCGCCCCTGCCCGATGAGCCAGCACCGGAAGCAGTCGAACGCCTCCTCACTGGCATCCCCGAGCAGCACATACGCGGCCCCCCACAGCTCCCACCGGTTCGCCCGGTTGTACCGCGCCTCGAAGTGCCGCGCGAAGTCGAGCACGGAGTCAGGATCGAGCTGGAGCAGCCGTTCCACCAGCAGCTCGGCGTGCTCGTCGGGGTCGCCCCCGGCAGCCTCCCGCGTGCTGTCCACGATCTCCCAGAACTCCGTCTCGTCCATCACGGCACCAGCATCGGCCCTGCGCCCCGCCCCCGCACGCCGAGCGCGCGACCCGCGCCATTTCGTCACGCACGCACATGCCGTGGGCGCCGATCCCGCGCCGCCGCCCCCTCACCCGTACCACCCCCGCATCCGCTCCGCCGCCCGCGCGAACCGCTCCCTCAGCTCGGCGGGCGCGACCACCTCCGCCTCCGGCCCGAGCCCCATGAGCTGCGTGTACGCGACGTCCAGCGACTCCACCGGCAGCGTCACCCGCACCCTGCCGTCCGCCTCCGGCGCCCCCGCCGCGTCCAGCGCCTCCCGCACGGCCCCCGCGGACCCCTCCCCGACCACGTACGGCACCTGCCGTACCCCCGCGGCCGTCAACCGCACGACGACCTCCGCGCGCAGCAGCGCCCGCGCGAACTGCTCCGCCCGTTCCTCCCAGAACGCCGGCAGGTCGAACTCCCCGTCCCGCTCGAAGCGCGCCCCGCCCTCCGCCTCCTCCACGGAGTCGAAGCGGTCGATGCGGTACACGCGGAAGCCGCCCTCGCGCACCCGCGCCGCGAGGTACCACACGCCCGCCTTGAGGACGAGCCCGTACGGCTCCAACTCCCGCTCCACGACGGCCCGCGCGCCCCCGGAGCCGTCCCCCGAGCCGCGCCGGTAGCCCACGCGCACCACCCGGTCGTCCCACACGGCCTGGGCCAGCGCCGGCAGCAGTTCGGGCGTGCGCGGCTCCTTGAACCAGGCCGGCGCGTCCAGGTGGAAGCGCTGCGCGGCCGAACGGGAGGCGTCCCGCAGCGAGGGCAGCAGCGCCGCCGACACCTTGAGCCGCGCCGCCGACGCCGCGTCCTCCAGGCCCATCTCGCGCAGCGCCCCCGGCACCCCGGACAGGAACAGCGCCTCCGCCTCCCCGCGCGCCAGGCCCGTCAGCCGCGTACGGTAACCGCCGACCAGGCGGTAGCCGCCGGTCCTGCCGCGGTCCGCGTACACCGGGACGCCCGCTTCCGACAGGGCCTGCGCGTCCCGCGTGACCGTGCGCTCGGACACCTCGAGCTCCCGCGCCAGCTCGGCCGCCGTCATCGACGGCTGGTTCTGGAGCAGGAGCACCATCTTGATCAGGCGGGCAGCGCGCATACCGCCATCATGGACCGGCCCACTGACAACGCCGCCGGGCCCGCCCCGGCGACGGGCTCAGCCGGCCGGGCTCAGCACGGAGAACGCGGCGCCCTGCGGGTCCGCGAGCACCGCGAACCGGCCCGGCTCGATCGTCGTCGGCTCCACGTGCACCGTCCCGCCCAGCTCCCGGCACCGCCCGGCCGTCGCGTCGGCGTCGACGACGGACACGTACAGGTTCCAGTACGAGGGCAGGTCCTGCGGGAACTGTCCTGTCGACATGTCGATCATCCCGCCGAACGGCTCGTCGGCGACCGTCCACTCCGTGTACGTGCCGCCCTCGCCGAACGACCGCTGGTGCGTGCCCCAGCCGAGCACCGACTGGTAGAAGTCCACCGCGCCCGGCGCGTCCCGCGTCAGCAGCTCGAACCAGCAGAAGCTGCCCGGCACGTCCACCGCCTCGAACCCGGCGCGCCGCATCGGCTCCCACAGCCCGAACGCGGCGCCCGCCCGGTCCTGGCACACGGCCGAGCGGCCCTGCTCCATGACGGCGAACGGACCGGCGACGACCCGGCCGCCGTTGCCGTCCACGCGCGCGGTGACCGCGTCCACGCCGTTGGACTGGAAGTAGGGCAGCCATGCCGCGGGCTGGTGCGGGTTCATGACCGGGCCGAGCCCGCCGACCAGCGGCCCGCCGGGCTCGTCCATCGAGATCAGGCCGTAGCCGCCGGCCTCGGGGGCGTCCACCACGCGCACGTGCCAGCCGAAAAGGGCCTCGTAGAACAGCCTGGCCGCGTCCGTGTCGGTCGTCGACAGGTCGGCCCAGCAGGGCGCGGAGGGGGTCTTGGAGATCTTCACGGAGGTACGCCTCCCACGAGCGCGGACAAAACCCTGGCAGCCGCCTCCATTCACGCACGTGTGCCCCGCCCCGGCAACGGGACGGGGCACACGTGCGGCAGGTACTACAGGCCGTAGCGCTCGCGCGCCTCCTTCACGGCCGTCGCCTTGACCTCGCCGCGGCGGGCGAGCTGGGCGAGGGCCGCGACGACGATCGACTCGGCGTCGACGCCGAAGTGGCGGCGGGCCGCCTCACGCGTGTCGGACAGACCGAAGCCGTCCGCACCGAGCGAGGACCAGTCCTGCTCGACCCACTGCGCGATCTGGTCGGGGACCTGGCGCATGTAGTCGGACACGGCGAGCACCGGGCCCTGCGCGCCGTCGAGCGCCTTGCGCACGTACGGGGTGCGCTCCTCGCCGCGCAGGATCGCGGCGTCCGCCTCCAGCGCGTCGCGGCGCAGCTCGGTCCACGAGGTCGCGGACCACACGTCGGCGGCCACGCCCCACTCCTCGGCGAGCAGCTGCTGCGCCTTGAGCGTCCAGTGGATGGCCGTGCCGGAGCCGATGAGCTGGATGTGCGGCGCGTTGGCGACCGGCGACAGGCCCGCGCTCTCCGCCGTGTTGAAGCGGTACAGGCCCTTGACGATGCCCTCGTCGATGTCGGCGCCGCCCGGCTTCGCGGGCTGCGGCATCGGCTCGTTGTAGACGGTGAGGTAGTAGAAGACGTTCTGGTCCTCGCCCTCCTTCGCCTCCCCGTACATGCGGCGCAGACCGTCCTTGACGATCGTGGCGATCTCGTACGCGAACGCCGGGTCGTAGGACAGGGCGGCCGGGTTCGTCGCGGCGATCACCGGGGAGTGGCCGTCGGCGTGCTGGAGGCCCTCACCGGTCAGCGTGGTGCGGCCGGCGGTGGCGCCGACGAGGAAGCCGCGGCCGAGCTGGTCGCCGAGCTGCCACATCTGGTCGGCGGTGCGCTGCCAGCCGAACATCGAGTAGAAGATGTAGAAGGGGATCATCGCCTCGCCGTGCGTCGCGTACGACGACGAAGCGGCGATGAAGTCCGCCATGGAACCGGCCTCGGTGATGCCCTCGTTGAGGATCTGGCCGTTCTTGGCTTCCTTGTAGTACATGAGCTGGTCACGGTCGACCGGCTCGTACGTCTGCCCCTTCGGCGAGTAGATGCCGAGCGAGGGGAACAGCGACTCCATGCCGAACGTACGGGCCTCGTCGGGCACGATCGGGACCCAGCGCTTGCCGGTCTCCTTGTCGCGTACGAGGTCCTTGACCAGCCGTACGAAGGCCATGGTCGTCGCCACCGACTGCGAGCCGGAGCCCTTGTCGAAGGAGGCGAACGCCTTGTCGGCAGCGGCCGGCAGCGCGGGCAGCGGCTGCGTGCGGCGGGCCGGGGCGGGGCCGCCGAGGGCCGCGCGGCGCTCCTGGAGGTAGCGGACCTCGGGGGAGTCGGCGCCGGGGTGGCCGTAGGGGACCTGGCCGTCGACGAAGTCGCTGTCCTTGATCGGCAGCTCAAGAAGGTCACGCATGTTCTTGAACTCGTCGGTGGTCAGCTTCTTCATCTGGTGGTTCGCGTTCTTCGACGCGAAGCCCTCGCCGAGGGTGAAGCCCTTGACGGTCTGCGCCAGGATGACCGTCGGCGCGCCCTTGTGCTCCAGGGCGGCCTTGTAGGCGGCGTAGACCTTGCGCGGCTCGTGGCCACCGCGCGAGAGGTGGAAGCACTCCAGGATCTTGTCGTCCGAGAGCAGCTTCGCCATCTCGGCGAGCGCCGGGTCCTTGCCGAAGAAGTCCTCGCGGATGTAGGCCGCGTCACGCGTCTGGTACGTCTGCACCTGCGCGTCCGGGACCTCGCGCAGCCGGCGGACCAGGGCGCCCGTGGTGTCGAGCTGGAACAGCTCGTCCCACGCGTTGCCCCAGAGCGACTTCACGACGTTCCAGCCGGCGCCGCGGAACTGGGCCTCCAGCTCCTGCACGATCTTGAAGTTGGCGCGGACCGGGCCGTCGAGGCGCTGCAGGTTGCAGTTGATGACGAAGGTCAGGTTGTCCAGGCCCTCGCGGGAGGCGAGCGCAAGGGCCGCCGTCGACTCGGGCTCGTCCATCTCGCCGTCGCCGAGGAACGCCCACACGTGCGAGGACGAGACGTCCTTGATGCCGCGGTTGGTCAGATACCGGTTGAAGCGGGCCTGGTAGATCGCCGACAGCGGGCCGAGGCCCATGGAGACCGTCGGGAACTCCCACAGCCACGGCAGGCGGCGCGGGTGCGGGTACGAGGGCAGGCCGTTGCCGCTCGACTCCTGGCGGAACAGGTCGAGCTGCTGCTCGCTGAGCCGGCCGTCGAGGAAGGCGCGGGCGTAGATGCCGGGGGAGGCGTGGCCCTGGATGTAGAGCTGGTCGCCGGAGCCGTCCTGCTCCTTGCCCTTGAAGAAGTGGTTGAAGCCGGTCTCGTAGAGCCACGCGGCGGAGGCGAAGGTGGCGATGTGGCCGCCGACGCCGTGCTTGCTGCCGCGGGTCACCATCGCCGCCGCGTTCCAGCGGTTCCAGGCGGTGATCCGGCGCTCCATCTCCTCGTCACCGTCGATGGCCGGCTCGGCCGCGGTGGGGATGGAGTTGACGTAGTCCGTCTCAAGAAGCTTCGGCAGCGCCAGGCCGCCCGCCTCGGCGCGCTCCAGGGTGCGCCGCATCAGGTACGCGGCACGGTGCGGCCCGGCCGCCTCGGTGACGGCGGCCAGGGAGGCCTGCCATTCGGCGGTCTCCTCGGGGTCGCGGTCCGGGAGCTGGTCGAGCTCGCTCGGCTGGATGCGCATGGGGTCGGTCATAGTCGCCGCACGCCTTCCTGAGTCGAAGGGGGTGGGGTTGGGGGTGCCCTTGGTCTTTGGCAGGACAGGGCGGTCGGGGTCCCGGTGGGGACCCGACGGCGACTGTAACTCCCTGATCGATGATCGATCAAAGGGTTGAAGGGCAAAACCTCTTCAGATCAAGAAAGTCGGCACAAGGTGCCACCGACCGGGGCACGCAGTGCCCCGAAAACGGGTCGGGCGGCGCCCCGGAGGACACCGCCCGTGATCACCGCGCCACGCATCGCACGCGAGTGCGCCGCCCGCCTCAGGCGCGCGGCGCGCACCCGAGGACATGCGCCTTGACCAGCGCCGCGATGTCCGGATCGCGTCGCTGGAACGCGGCGACGAGGTCCGCGTGCTCCTCCGCGTACGACTGCTGCACGGTCCCCAGCCAGCGGATCGACAGCGCCGTGAACACCTCGATGCCGAGCCCCTCCCAGGTGTGCAGCAGCACCGAGTTGCCCGCCGCCCGCACCAGCTCGCGGTGGAAGCCGACCGTGTGCCGCACCTGCGCCGTCCCGTCGCCCTCCCGGTCCGCCAGGTACAGCGCCGCGACATGCGGCTCCAGCGCCGAGCAGTCCTCCGCGAGCCGGGACGCGGCCAGCTCGGCGGCGATGGCCTCGAGGCCCGCCCGCACCGGATAGCTCTCCTCCAGGTCCGCCGCCGACAGATTGCGCACCCGTACGCCCTTGTTGGGCGCCGACTCGATCAGGCGCAGCGACTCCAGCTCCCGCAGGGCCTCCCGTACGGGCGTCTGGCTGACCTCCAGCTCGGTGGCGATCCGGCGCTCCACGATCCGTTCACCCGGCTTCCAGCGACCGCTGACGATCCCCTCCACGATGTGCTCGCGGATCTGTTCGCGCAGCGAGTGGATGACGGGCGTGGTCATTGCGGGCTCCTCCGGGAGGCCGAGAACATCGACCTCTAGACAATACGGCGGCGCCCCCGTCCGGAAAGGCTCCGGACGGGGGCGCCGCAGGTGAGGCTGATTACAACACCGAGTCTTTACAGACCCAGCTCGGCGGAGAACTCGCCGGCCTCCAGGATCTGCTTGACCGTCGTCAGGTAACGGGCCGCGTCGGCGCCGTCCACCAGGCGGTGGTCGTAGGAGAGCGTCACGTACGTCATGTCACGGACGGCGATCGTGTCACCGAGCTCCGGGTCGGAGACGACGACCGGGCGCTTGACCGTGGCGCCGATGCCCAGGATGGCCACCTGGTTCGGCGGCACGATGACCGTGTCGAACAGCGCGCCGCGCGACCCCGTGTTGGAGATCGTGAAGGTGGCGCCCGACAGGTCGTCCGGGGCGATCTTGTTCGTACGGACCTTGGTGGCCAGCTCCGCCGTCTTGCGGGCGATGCCCGCGATGTTGAGGTCACCCGCGCCCTTGATGACCGGGGTCATCAGGCCCTTCTCGGAGTCGACGGCGATGCCGACGTTCTCCGAGTCGAAGTAGGTGATCGTGCCCTCGTCGTAGTTCAGGCGGGCGTTGATGACCGGGTGGGCCTTCAGCGCCTGGACGGCGGCCTTGACGAAGAACGGCATCGGGGAGAGCTTGACGCCCTCGCGGGCGGCGAAGCCGTCCTTGGCCTTGGCACGCAGCTTCATCAGCTTCGTGATGTCGACCTCGATGACCGAGGAGAGCTGGGCCTGCTCCTGGAGCGCGCGGTGCATGTTGTCCGCGATCGCCTTGCGGATGCGGGGCAGCTTCACCGTCTGGCCACGCAGCGGCGACGCCTCGAGGGCCGGGGCGGCCTTGGCGGCGGCCGGAGCGGCGGCCGGGGCGGCCGACTTCGCGGCCTCGGCGGCGGCGACGACGTCCTGCTTGCGGATGCGGCCGCCGACACCGGAGCCCTTGACCGTGGACAGGTCCACGCCGTTCTCCGAGGCGAGCTTGCGCACCAGCGGGGTGACGTACGCGCCGTCGTCCGCCGGGGTGGTCGCGGCCGGGGCGGCCGGAGCCTTCGGCGCGGCCGGAGCCGGAGCCGGAGCGGGCGCCGGAGCCGGAGCCGGGGCCGGGGCGGCCGGGGCCGGGTCGGGCGCCGGGGTCTCCTGCTGCTGCGGGGCCGGGGCCGAGGGGGCCTGCGGCGCCGGGGCGGCGGGAGCGGCCGGGGCGGCCGGAGCCGGGGCGGCGGCGGGCGCGGCCGGGGCGGGGGCCTCGGGGGCGGCCGGGGCGGCACCCGGGGCACCGATGACGGCGAGCTTGGCGCCGACCTCGGCGGTCTCGTCCTCGCCCACGGCGATCTCCAGCAGGACACCGGCGACGGGGGAGGGGATCTCCGTGTCGACCTTGTCCGTGGAGACCTCGAGCAGCGGCTCGTCCTCGGCGACCTCCTCGCCGACCTGCTTGAGCCAGCGGGTGACGGTGCCCTCGGTGACCGACTCGCCCAGCGCGGGCAGCACGACGTCGGTGCCGGAGGCGCCGCCCGCCGGGGCGGCCGGGGCGGACTCGGCGGCGGGCGCCTCCTGCGCGGGGGCGGCCTGCTCCTGCGGGGCCTGCTCCTCCTGCGCCGGGGCGGCCGGAGCCTCCTGGGCCGGGGCGGACTCGGCCGCCGGGGCGCCCGAGCCGTCGTCGATGACGGCCAGCTCGGCGCCGACCTCGACCGTCTCGTCCTCGGCGACCTTGATGGAGGCGAGGACGCCGGCGGCCGGCGAGGGGATCTCGGTGTCGACCTTGTCGGTGGAGACCTCGAGCAGCGGCTCGTCGACCTCGACGCGCTCGCCCTCGGCCTTCAGCCAGCGGGTGACGGTGCCTTCGGTGACGCTCTCACCGAGCGCCGGAAGGGATACGGAAACCGCCATGGTTTCTGTTGCTCCTTACGAATACGCAAACGCGGTGCCGCGGTTGCGGAAGTCTGTGTGGTCGGTCGGTCGTCGCGCCCATTCACGACGAGGGCGGGGCCTCAGTCGTGCGAGTGCAGCGGCTTTCCGGCCAGCGCCAGGTGGGCCTCGCCGAGCGCCTCGTTCTGCGTCGGGTGGGCGTGGATGAGCTGCGCGACCTCGGCCGGCAGCGCCTCCCAGTTGTAGATCAACTGGGCCTCGCCGACCTGCTCGCCCATGCGGTCGCCGACCATGTGGACGCCGACCACGGCACCGTCCTTGACCTGGACGAGCTTGATCTCGCCCGCGGTCTTGAGGATCTTGGACTTGCCGTTGCCCGCGAGGTTGTACTTCAGGGCGACGACCTTGTCCGCGCCGTAGACCTCCTTGGCCTTGGCCTCGGTGATGCCCACGGAGGCGACCTCCGGGTGGCAGTACGTCACCCGCGGCACACCGTCGTAGTCGATCGGCACGGTCTTGAGGCCGGCCAGCCGCTCCGCCACCAGGATGCCCTCGGCGAAGCCGACGTGCGCGAGCTGGAGGGTCGGGACGAGGTCACCGACGGCGGAGATCGTCTCCACGTTGGTGCGCATGTACTCGTCGACGAGGACGTAGCCGCGGTCCATCGCGACGCCCTGCTCCTCGTAGCCGAGGCCCTGGGAGACCGGGCCGCGGCCGATGGCGACCAGGAGGACCTCGGCCTCGAAGGTCTTGCCGTCGGCGAGGGTCACGCGGACGCCGTCCTGCGTGTACTCGGCCTTCTCGAAGAACGTGCCCAGGTTGAACTTGATGCCGCGCTTGCGGAACGCGCGCTCCAGGAGCTTGGAGCTGTTCTCGTCCTCGACCGGGACGAGGTGCTTGAGGCCCTCGATGACGGTGACGTCGGTGCCGAAGGACTTCCACGCCGAGGCGAACTCGACGCCGATGACGCCGCCGCCCAGGATGATCGCGGACTTCGGGACGCGGTCCAGCGTCAGCGCGTGGTCCGAGGAGATGATGCGGTTGCCGTCGATCTCCAGGCCCGGCAGCGACTTCGGCACGGAGCCGGTCGCCAGCAGCACGTGACGGCCCTGGACACGCTGGCCGTTGACGTCGACCGACGTCGGCGAGGACAGTCGGCCCTCGCCCTCGATGTACGTCACCTTGCGGGAGGCGATGAGCCCCTGCAGGCCCTTGTACAGGCCCGAGATGACGTCGTCCTTGTACTTCTGGACGGCCGGCATGTCGATGCCCTCGAAGGTGGCCTTCACGCCGAACTGCTCGGACTCACGCGCCTGGTCGGCGATCTCACCGGCGTGCAGCAGCGCCTTGGTGGGGATGCAGCCGACGTGCAGGCAGGTGCCGCCGACCTTGTTCTTCTCGATCAGGGCGACGTCGAGACCCAGCTGCGAGGCGCGCAGAGCCGCGGCGTAACCGCCGCTGCCACCGCCGAGGATCACTAGGTCGAAAACGGTGCTGGCGTCGTTCGCCACGTCACGTCCTCCATGCATGTGCGCCGTATGCCGGGCCCCTTTTCCATCCGGGGGCGGACCGGCCGGTCGGCTGGTGTTCGGCCGCTCGTTCTTCGGCCCTGTGGTGGGGCCCTGTCCTGCCGCCCCCCATCCTCGCACTTGTCTCAGGCATGCGGGACGCCGGGCCGGGGTCTGAGACGGCTGTTACACCGCAAACGCATGTGATTCAGGTGTACGAACCTACGGATTTCGTCGAAAGCGAACAGCCCCGGGCGGTGTCGCCCGGGGCTGTCATGGCCGGTCGGCCGCGTGTCGCGGGGCCGTCTCAGCCGAGGTCGCCGGCGGCGGTCACCTCGGCGAGCCGCACCAGCGTGCGCACGGCCGAACCCGTACCGCCCTTCGGCGTGTAACCGAACGGGGCGCCCTCGTTGAAGGCCGGGCCCGCGATGTCGAGGTGGGCCCACGTGATGCCCTCGCCGACGAACTCCTGGAGGAACAGGCCGGCGACCAGGCCGCCGCCCATGCGCTCGCCCATGTTGGCGATGTCGGCCGTCGTGGAGTCCATGCCCTTGCGCAGGTCGGCGGGGAGCGGCATCGGCCAGGACGGCTCGCCGGCCTCCTCGGCGGCCTCGTGCAGCGACGTACGGAAAGCGTCGTCGTTGGCCATGATGCCGAACGTGCGGGCGCCGAGCGCCAGCATCATCGCGCCGGTCAGCGTCGCCACGTCGACGATCGCGTCGGGCTCCTCCTCGCTGGCCTTGGCGATGGCGTCGGCGAGCACCAGACGGCCCTCGGCGTCCGTGTTGAGCACCTCGACGGTCTTGCCGGAGTACATGCGCAGCACGTCACCGGGGCGGGTGGCCGAGCCGGACGGCATGTTCTCGGCGAGCGCCAGCCAGCCGGTCACGTTCACCTCAAGGCCCAGGCGGGCGGCGGCGACGACGGCGGCGAACACGGCGGCGGCACCGGCCATGTCGCACTTCATCGTCTCGTTGTGGCCGGCCGGCTTGAGCGAGATGCCGCCCGAGTCGTACGTGATGCCCTTGCCGACGAACGCCAGGTGCTTCTTCGCCTTGGAGCTCTTGTACGAGAGCTTCACCAGGCGCGGGGCCGAGGAGGAGCCGGCGCCGACGCCGAGGATGCCGCCGTAGCCGCCCTTGGTGAGCGCCTTCTCGTCGAGCACCTGCACCTTGATGCCGTGCTCCTTGGCCGCGGCCTGCGCGACGGCGGCGAACGCCTCCGGGTTCAGGTCGTTCGGCGGGGTGTTGATCAGGTCGCGGGCGCGGTTCAGCTCCTCCGCGACGGCGATCGCACGCTCGATCTCCGCCTTGAACGCCTTGTCGCGGGGCTTGCCGCCGAGGACCGTGGCCTCGCCGAGCGGCGCCTTCGCCGTCTTCGGGTCCTTCGCGGACTCCTTGTAGACGTCGAAGGAGTACGCGCCGAGCAGCGCGCCCTCACCGATCGCGCCGGCGTCCTCGGCGTCCTCGACGGGCAGCGCGAACGCGGCCTTCTTCACCCCGGCCAGCGCGCGGGCGGCGACACCGGCGGCGCGGCGCAGCGTCTCGGGCCCGTACGCGGGGGCGTCCCCGGTCTTCTCGGGCTCACCGCCGAGGCCGACCGCCAGCACGAGCGGGGCCTTGAAGCCGGCGGGCGCCGGGAGCTTGGTCACCTCACCCTCGCCACCGGTGGCGCCGAGGGTCTCGAGGACGGCGGCGAGTCCGCCCTCGTAGGCCTTGTCCACGGCCTCGGCGCCGGGGGCGACGACGGGGCCCTTGGCACCCTTGGCGATGCCGACGACGATCGCGTCGGCGCGCAGGCCGGACGCCGCGGCGGTGCTGAGAGTCAGAGCAGTCACGGTGGTGAGGTCCCTCTTTCCATCTGGGGGTCGGCTTCGTTGCCGGGGCCCGTGGGGTGTGTGGCCCCAGCGTGAGCCTACGCCCGTCCCCGCGCACGCGTCCCGGCCAGGTCAGGCAAGGGCGAGGACGACCAGCGCGGCGGTCCCCGCCACTTCCGCCACCGCCCCGAAGACGTCCCCGGTCACCCCGCCGAACCGGCGTACGCAGCGGCGCAGCAGCAGCTCCCCGGCGCCCGCGCCGAGCGCGAGGGCGACGCCCGCGGCCGGGGCGAGCGCGGTGCCGGCCGCGACCACCACGAGGGCGACCGCGAGCGCCCAGCGCACCGGTACCGTCCCGGCGACGGCCGCGCCGAGCCCCTCCGGCCTGGCCGCGGGCACGCCCGCGCGCGAGGCGAGCGTCATGGCGAGCCGGGCCGTGACCGCCGCGCACACGGCCGCGGACGCGCCGCGCACGGGGGAGTGCCCGTACGCCTGGGCCAGCACGGCGGTCTGGGCGAGCAGCGTCAGCACCAGGACGACGACGCCGAACGGGCCGATGTCCGACTGCTTCATGATCCGCAGCGCGTCCTCGGCGGGCTTGGCGCTGCCGAGGCCGTCCGCGACGTCCGCGAGCCCGTCCAGGTGCAGGCCCCGGGTGAGCGCGGCCGGCACCGCGACCGAGGCGACGGCGGCGAGCGGGGCCCCGCCCCCCAGCCAGGCCACAGCCCCGCCGACCGCACCCGCCGCCACGCCGACGACCAGGCCGGACAGCGGCGCGAGGGTCATGCCGACGCGGGCGGCGGCGCGGTCCCAGCGGGAGACGGTGACGGGCAGGACGGTCAGGGTGCCGAAGGCGAAACGTATGCCGTCGGACAGGGAGGCGCGGGACTCGGTTGCGGACACCGGGGGAGGTTACCCGGACGGGCGCGCGCGGCGCCGGGGCGCCAGGATGGGCCCATGGGCGACTGGTGGCACCGCAACATCACCGAACCCGGCAAGCTGCCCGTGCTGCTCGCGCTGGTGTCGTTCCTCGTCACGTTCCTGCTGACCCGTACGGTGACGCGGCTGATCCGCGCGGGCCGCGGGCCGTTCCGCGACATCCGGCCGGGCGGGCTGCACATCCACCATGTGGTGCCGGGGGTGGTGCTGACGATCGTCGGCGGGTTCGGCGCGGTCGGCTGCGGCCGGCACGGCTTCGCGGCCAGTGCGTTCGCCGTGGTCTTCGGGGTGGGCGCGGGCCTGGTCCTCGACGAGTTCGCCCTCATCCTCCATCTGGACGACGTGTACTGGAGCGAGCAGGGGCGGCGCAGCGTCGAGGTCGTGGTGATGGCGGCGGCCCTCGGCACGCTCGCCGTCGCCGGGTTCTCGCCGCTCGGGGTGAACGACGTGACGCAGGCCGAGCAGCACGACCGGGGCGCCTTCGTCGTGACGCTCGTCGTGAACTTCCTGTTCGTCGTTTTCGCCCTGCTCAAGGGCAAGCCCCGTACCGCGCTCGTCGGCGTCCTCGTCCCGTTCGTCGCCTGGTTCGGGGCGGTCCGCCTCGCCCGCCCCGACTCCGCGTGGGCCCGCCGCTTCTACCGGCGCCGGCACCGCGCGCGGGCCCGGGCCACGCTGCGCGCCTACCGGCACGACCGGCGCTGGCACCGGATCAGCCGACGCTTTCAGGATCTCGTCGGCGGCTTCCGCGAACCGCCCGCTCCGCCGCGCACACGATGAACACGGCGGCGAGGGCGGCCAGGTGCTCCTTGCCGGCGAGGTTCGGTTTGACCAGGCACTCCACGATCATCGTCAGGACGACGACGGCGCCCGTCCAGCGCGCCCGGTAGCGCCAGCACAGGTACACCGCGAGCCCGACGACGGCCGCCGACGGGCCGGTGTCCACGACCCGCGCCTCCGTGCCGGGCAGCCCGAGCGGGTTGCCGGGGCCGAGGGCGATGGCGACGCGCGCGTACAGGGTGCCGGCGAGCGTGGACACGTACGCGAGGACCAGCGTGTGCCGTATGCCGACGCAGATCTCCGCGATGCCGAACACCAGCAGGAGCTGCGCGAGGGCGCCCCACACCGGCAGGTCGAGCGCGGGCACGAACAGCGACAGCGGGGTGCGCAGCAGCGCCACCCACAGCGGGTCCTCGGCCCGTACGGCACCGATGTCCTGGACGATGCGGTAGCCCCAGGACTGGTTCTGCACGAACTGGAACACCGCGGTCAGGCAGACCGCGGTGAGCGTCATGCGGACGGCGGCGAGACGTCTGCGGGCCAGCGTCCCGCGCACGGTGCACAGGAGCGGGCCCCATTCGGCGAGGGCCCAGGAGCGCAGCGTGCGCCGAAGGCTCATCGACGATGCTCCAGGCGTCTGCGCCGCAGCCACTTCGGCAGGCCGGGCACGTCGAGGAAGCCCTCGGCGCGCGCCGACGCGATGCCGATGCGGGGCAGGTCGGCGGTCTTCTCGAAGAGAAGGAAGCGGGGTTCCCAGATGGGCCGGTACTTCGCGTTGGCCCGGTACAGAGATTCGATCTGCCACCACCGAGAGAAGAAGCTGAGCAGTGAGCGCCACAGGCGCAGCACCGGGCCCGCGCCGAGCCGCGCGCCACGTTCGAAGACCGAGCGGAACATGGCGAAGTTGAGCGAGACCTGAGTGATCTTGATCTCGGGGGCCCGCTGGAGCAGTTCGATGACCATGAACTCCATGAGGCCGTTCTCGGAGTCGCGGTCCCGGCGCATCAGATCGAGCGATAGGCCGTGCGGCCCCCACGGCACGAACGACAGCAGCGCCTTCAGCTCGCCCTCGCCGTCGCTGCACTCCAGCATCACGCACTGCCCGTCGGCCGGGTCGCCGAGCCGCCCGAGCGCCATCGAGAAGCCCCGCTCGGTGGCGCCGTCGCGCCAGTCGTCGGCGTACTGGAGCTGCGTCTTCATCTCGTCGGCGGGAATGTCCTCGTGGCGGCGGATACGGACCGTGTACCCGGCGCGCTTGACCCGGTTGTACGCCTGCCGGACCGTGCGCATGGCGCGGCCCTCCAGGGTGAAGTCGGCGGTCTCCACGATGGCCTCGTCGCCCAGTTCGAGCGCGTCGAGGCCGTGCCGGGCGTAGATCGTGCCGGCCTCCTCGCTGGCGCCCATGACGGCGGGCACCCAGCCGTGCTCGCGGGCCTCGGCCAGCCACGGCTCGATGGCGCCGGGCCATGCCTCGGGGTCGCCGATCGGGTCTCCGGAGGCCAGCGAGACTCCGCCGACGACGCGGTACGTGACGGCCGCCTTGCCGGTCGGGGACCAGACGACGGCCTTGTCGCGGCGCAGCGCGAAGTAGCCGAGCGAGTCCCGCTCGCCCTCCTTGGCGAGCAGCGCCCGCAGCTTCTCCTCGTCCTCGGGGCCGAGCGTGTCCACGGCCCGCCGGGAGCGGAACGCGGCGTAGACGACGGCGACGAGCAGGGCGGTGGAGAGGATGTTGATGGCGACGTTGACCCAGTTCGGGCTGGAGATCCCGGGGAAGCGGGAGTCGTCGGTGGCGACCGAGATCAGCCGCAGGGTGCCGTAGCGCCAGCGGTCGAGGAACGTCGAGCGGTAGCCGTCGTGGGCCTGGTTGGTGACCGTCACCAGGAAGGTGGCGAACAGCGAGGTCACCAGCAGCCCGCCGACCGCGACGACCGCCGCGAGCCGGGGGTTGGAGCGGTCGCCCTTCGCGTAGAACTCGCGCCGCCCCACGAGCAGCGCCGCCAGGAACGCGCCGGTCAGCACCAGCGAGATCCAGTTCTGCGCGTACTGCCGTACCTCCGGGAAGATCATCACGAAGGCGAACAGCAGGAAGAACAGGCCGCACAGGACCAGGTTCAGGATCCACGCGGCCCGCTTGCGCCGCCGCATCGTGATGGCGAGGAACCCGGTGACGAGCGCGGAGGAGAAGCCCGCCGCGAGCAGGTACGGGGTGAAGAAGTTCTCCGAGTTGTGGCGCCGCAGGTCCTGCCCGAAGGAGACCCAGACGGCGCTCAGCAGATTCAGGAACGTGACGATCCGGAGATACCAGACCGTGAATCCCGCCGCGCGCCGTGTTGCCGGTGTGCTTGCCCGTACGTCTCCCATGCTGACGGAGCATATGGGGTGTTTTGCGGGCCCCGGACAGGGGCTCGGCGCGCGCCGCGCCACAACCCCCGGAATCCCCCGCCCGAGCACGTTCCCGTACGGGGGGTGCCGTGCTGTACGAGGTTGCCGTGCCGTACGAAGACGCCCGTGCCGTACGAGGTTGCCGTGCCGTACGTGGATGCCCGCCGGGGGAGCAGTGGCGGCCGGGGGGCGGTCACGGCCGGGGCGGGCCGTGACCGCGCCGGGGTCAGTCCTCGGCGGGGGCCGCCGCGTGCACCTGCTCCGGCTCGCCCGCGAGGTCCTCGTCGGGCGCGGACGGCGGCTCGGGGGCCGGCTTCTCCGGCAGCTCGGCCGCGAGCGCGGCGGCGGCCTGCACCAGCGGCAGCGCCAGCAGGCCGCCGGTACCGCCGCCGACCCGCACGCCCTGGTCGAGCAGCGGTTCGAGGGCCATCCGGTCCAGTGCCTTGGCCTGCGCCGGCTCCCCGCTGGTGTGCGCGGCGAGCCACCAGTCGGGGGCGCGGAACGCCACCCGCTGCCCGACCAGCGCGCAGGCCGCCGAGACGACCCCGTCGAGCACGACGGGCGTACGCCGCACCGCGCACTGGAGCAGGAAACCGGTGGCCGCCGCCAGATCCGCGCCGCCGACCGTGGCGAGCAGCTGGAGCTGGTCGCCGAGGACCGGGCGCGCCCGGCGCAGCGCGTCCCGCACCGCCGCGCACTTGCGCATCCACGCCAGGTCGTCGATCGGCTCGCCGCCGCGCCCGGTGACCACGGAGGCGTCCGTGCCGCACAGCGCGGCGACGAGGACCGCCGCCGCCGTGGTGCCGCCGACGCTGAGGTCGCCGAGCACCACCAGATCCGTACCCGAGTCGGCCTCCTCGTCGGCGATCTCCATGCCCGCGCGGAACGCGGCCTCCGCCTCGTCGAGGGTGAGCGCGTCCTCGATGTCGATGCGGCCCGAGCCGCGCCGCACCCGGCGGTCCACGACGGACGCGGGCAGTTCCTCGGGCGGGCAGTCCAGGGCCATGTCCACGACCCGCACCTGCACGCCGAGCCGCCGCGCGAGCACCGCGGCCGGGCCGGTGCCCTCGACGGTGTCCCGGACGAGGTCGGCCGCCGTGCCCGCCGCCCGCTTCGACACGTCGAGCCCCGCCACGCCGTGGTCGCCCGCGAACACGATCACGCGGGGCCGCGCCACGGGCCGTACGGGGACCGCGCCCTGCGCGGCGCTCAGCCACTCGCCCAAGTCGTCGAGGCGGCCGAACGCGCCCGGCGGCACGGCGAGCCGCGCCCGGCGCTCCTCGGCGTCGCGCCGCGTGCCACCGTCGGGGCGCTCGATCAGGTCGGTGAAGTCATCGAGATTCAGCGAGCTCATTCGCCGAACAGTACCGGCCTGGGGTGACGGTCCCGGGGCCCGGTGACGCCCGGCTCCCGGGTCGGGCTCCCGCTCCGGGGGCTGCGGCGCGCGGCGGGGGGTCGTTGTCTGCGCGACGATCATCCCTTACGGTCCGGTTTGGGTCGTATTGTCACACCGTCGGTCCGGTGGGCCCGCCGCCGGTCCGGCACCCGGTGACCCGCATCGCCGCACCGCCGCATCGCCGCAGCCCCGCCGGCCCCAGGAGCGCCCATGACCGTGCCTGCCCCCACCGCCCAGGCCGTGGCCGAGCGCCGCCCCGCCTTCCTCGCCGCACTCGCCCAGGGCACCGAACGCTTCCACGAGCCGCGCCGCCCCGACTGCCCCTGGTGCGGCTCCACCCGCCTGCGCACGCTCCTGCGCACCGGCGACCGGCTCGGCGGCAGACCCGGCGAGTTCACCGTCGAGCAGTGCCGCGCCTGCACCCACGCCTTCCAGAACCCCCGGCTCACCCCCGAGGGCGTCGCCTTCTACCGCCGCGACCCCGCCGACGGCGACCCGCACGCCGCCCGCGTCCACCGCGCCCTGCACCCCGCCGCCACGGCCCGCCGCCACCGCCTGCGCACCCTCGCCCTCGCCCGGCACCTCGAACCCGAGAGCTGGCTCGACGTCGGCACCGGCACCGGCGACTTCCCCGCCGCCGCCCGCGAGGTCCTGCCCTACACGGCCTTCGACGGGCTCGACGAGGGCCCCGGTGTCGAAGCGGCCCGCCGCGCGGGCGTCATCGAGGAGGCCCACCGGGGCACCCTCACCGCCCTGCTGCCCCGGCTCGCCGGGCGCTACGACGCGCTGAGCATGTTCCACCACCTCGCGCACACCCCGGACCCGCGCGCCGAGCTGAAGGCCGCCCACCGCGTCCTGCGCCCCGGCGGCCATCTGATGATCGAGGGCACCGACCCCGAGTGCCGCTACGCGGGGCTGCCCGGCGCGTGGTGGCTCGCCGCCCTCCAGCCCCGCCACCTGCACGTCATCCCGCTCGCCAACCTGCGCACCGAACTCGCCGCCCTCGGCTACACCGTCGTCGCCGTCGACCGCCGCGAACCCCACGTGCCCTTCGACCTCGCCGCCGCCGGCGCCCTGCTCGTCGCCCGCTGTCTGCCCGCCGCCGACGAACCCTGGCGCGCCAAGGCCCCCGGCGCCCTCCAGCGCGCCGCGCGCTCGGTCCTGACCCGGGCCGCCGCGCCCGCCGTCATCGCCTCCGGCGCCGCCGACCGCGCGCTCGCCCCGCTCGTGCGCCGCACCCGCTTCGCCAACGCCTACCGCGTCATCGCCCGCCGCGACGCCGTCGCCCTGTGACGCGCCGCCCTGTGAGGCGCGCACGGTGAACCGGTGACCCCGGCGGGCCTGGCGGCGGTTCAGCCGCGCAGGGGGAGCGCCTGCCCGGCCACGACGAGCAGCACGTGCTCGCACTCGGCGGCGAACGCCGCGTTCAGCCGCCCCAGCTCGTCCCGGTAGCGGCGCCCCGACGCGGTCGCGGGCACGATCCCCGAGCCGACCTCGTTCGACACCGCCACCAGCGTGCGCCGCGTCCGCCGCACCGCGTCCACCAGCTCCGCGACCCGCGCCCGCAGCGCCTTCTCGCCGCCGCCCGCCCACTCCGCGTCGTCCCAGGCCCCCACCTCGTCCATCGCGTACGTCAGCCACAGCGACAGGCAGTCGACCAGCAGCGGCGCCGGGTCATCGGTGTCGTCGAGCAGCGGTACGAGATCGCAGGTCTCCGCCGTCCGCCACGACCCCGGCCGGCGCTCCCGGTGCAGGCTCACCCGCCGCGCCCACTCGCTGTCGCCGCCCCGGGTGCCGCCCGTCGCCACGTACAGCACGTCGGGGAACGCCTCCAGGCGCCGTTCCGCCTCCACCGACTTGCCCGAGCGGGCGCCGCCGAGGACCAGCGTGCGGCGCGGCACGTCCGGCACGCTCTCGTACGCGCCCACGTCCAGCGTCGTCCCGTCCGGCACCGCGCGGGCGCCCGCAGCGGCCAGCCGGCGGCGCAGCTCGGGGCCCGGGGGCACGTCGTGGTCCAGATGGACGGCCAGCACGTCCGTCGTCGGCCCGACCGCCCCGGCCGCCCGCAGCCGCGCCAGCGCGTCCGGCCGCCCGATCACGTCTAGCACCACCATCTCGTACGGGCGGCTCGCCTCCCGCGTGCCCGCGAGCGCCGCGCCCGGCGGCAGGTACAGCAGCCGCTCGCCGTCCGGGCCGCTCACCTCGTAGCCGGTGCCGGGCGCGTCCAGGGCGAGCGCCCGCACCCGGTGCCCGCTCATCAGCGCCAGCTCCCGCCCGTCCGGCACCCGGCCCGGCTGCGGCAGCCCCGCCGGCACCTCGACCGGCGGCCCGTCGTGCGGGTGCGAGAGCAGCACCTGCCGTACGCCGGCGAGGCTGTGCCCCGCGCGGGCCGCGGCGAACACCGCGCCGGGCGTCAGGTCGAGCAGCAGCGTGCCGTCGATCAGCAGCGCCGTCGCGGCGCGGGCCGAGGGGCCGAGCGCGCCGGCGCAGGCCGCGCAGGGGCAGTCGGGGCGGGGCAGTCCTTCGGGGGCGCCGGTGCCGAGCAGTGTCAGTTCCACGGGAAGATCCTCCCGCGCCGCCCCCGGGGCCGCTCGCCCGGCTAGGCTTCCAGGGACATCCGAGGCATCGGACACCCCATACCGGGAGGCTGACATGGCGGCGTGGACGTGGCGGTTCGAGAAGTCCGACGGCACGGAGGTGCCTCCGGCGGTGCAGCCGGAGGAGTTCACGACCCAGGGCGACGCCGAGTCGTGGATCGGCGAGTTCTGGAAGGAACTGGCCGAGGGAGGGGCCGATCAGGTCACCCTCTTCGAGGACGAGACCAAGATCTACGGGCCGATGGGCCTGCGCGAGGAAGAAGCCACCGCCTGACCCGGCCCGACGCTCCCGGTGTGCCCGTCTCCCCGCCCGGGGAGACGGGCAGAGGCAGTCATGCCCGGATTGTCACGTCCGTACGGAACCCGCGCGCGCCCTGCGCCGCCGAAGAGGTGGCCCGCCCCCCGGACCCCGCTCCTCAATCGCCGGAGGGGCTTGTTCGACCAGCGCCGAGACCAGCCCCGCCAGGGGCGCGGGGAACTGCGCGACCAGCCACGACGAAACCCGCACCCGGCGCCGCACCCCGGGGCGGACTCGGCCCGCCAGGACTCGGCCCACCCGGGCACAGGCCCGCCGAGGCAGCGGGCGTCGTCGTCAGCCGCGTACGCCGCACAGGTGCAGCAGCGCCGCCACCCGCCGGTAGGGGTCCGTGCGGCCCGCCCGCTCCTCCGCCGCGAACAGCGTCTGGAGCTCGCCCTTCTCCGGCGTCGCCGCACCGTCCGCCGCCTGGTCGGTGAAGACCCGCACCCCGTACCAGGCGTGCAGCGGCGCGCCGATCCCGGACAGCGTCGCCGTCAGCGCCTCCAGCCGGTCGGCCCGCACGTCGAGCCCCAGCCGGTTCGTGTACGCCGTGGTGTCGAACGCGCCGAGCGCGCCCACCCAGTCGCCCGCGAGCCCCGGGCGCATGGCGAGGGCGTCGCCGTTGCGCACGAGCAGCGACAGCAGGCCGCCCGGCGCCAGCATCCGTGCCAGACCCGCGAGCAGCGCGTCCGGATCGTCCACGTACATCAGGACACCGTGGCAGAGCACGATGTCGAAGCTGCCCGGCAGGAAGTGGACGCCCGTCTCCATGCCGCTGCCCTGCACGAGCCGCACCCGGTCGCGCACCCCGGGCGGCTCCCCGGCCAGCGCCAGCGACGCCGCCGCGACCATCTCCGGGTCCTGCTCCACGCCGGTCACCTTGTGCCCGGCGCGGGCCAGCCGCAGCGCCTGCGTGCCCTGGCCCATGCCCACGTCGAGCACCCGCAGGCGCTGACCGACCGGGAACCGGCCGGCTATCTGCTCGTCGAGCTGCCGCGCCACCAGCTCCTGCCGGACGACGTTGCGCAGGCCCCCCAGCCTGTCCAGCCAGGACTGCGCCGCGGCACCGGCGAAAGCCTCCGTGCTCAGGGTCGTTCCCCGCGCTTGACCTGCGGCTTGGGGAGCCGCAGCCGCTTCATCTGGAGCGTGCGCATCAGCGCGTACGCCACCGCGCCCTTGCGGCGCTCGTCCGGGAACTTCTCCGCGAGGCGCTTCTTCAGCCGGAAGCCGGTGATCACCGAGTCGATGACGATGGCGACGATCACGAACAGCCACAGCAGCAGCGCGATGTTCTGCAACGAGCCGACGCGGACCATGCTCAGGACGAGGATGATCACCGCCATCGGCAGGAAGTACTCGGCGATGCTGAACCGCGAGTCGACGAAGTCACGCGCGTACTTGCGCACCGGGCCCTTGTCACGGACGGGCAGATAGCGCTCGTCCCCGTTGGCCAGGGCCTGGCGCTGGCGCTCCATGGCGGTGCGCCGCTCGTCGCGCTGGCGGGCGCGGGCCTCCTTCGGCGACATCTTGGTGTTGGCCACGCTGCGGCGCTGCGACTGGGCCGCGCTGCGCTTGGGCGTGGGGCGGCCCTTGGGCGCCTGCGGGTCTCGGGTCTGCTTGGACGAGGCGGAGGCGGTCACCGGGGTCTTGTCGGCCGGGGCCTTGTCGTCCTTGGATCGGCTACGGAACACAAAAGCCAAGGGTACGTGGTTGCCGGGCATGGACCACAGGCCCGTGGGGAACGATCCGGCAACGCCGTGCGTCCCTCTGGCAGAGGCAGCCGGGTCCCACCTACTCCTTACGCCGGAGCGGAGCGGACCGCAGTCGTCCTTGGGGATGAGCGCATCCGCACCTGAACAGTGCGGTAATGGAAGCAGGACCCGTACTGTGGGTTCTGTCGCAGTGCTGGGGCTGTGTCGGCCGGTCGGAACTTTCAGAAGGGGGCGCGCGAAGCCCATGAGCGGTGTCATGAAGCGTATGGGGATGATCTTCCGCGCGAAGGCGAACAAGGCCCTGGACCGGGCCGAGGACCCGCGCGAGACCCTTGACTACTCGTACCAGAAGCAGCTCGAACTGCTCCAGAAGGTACGGCGCGGCGTCGCGGACGTCGCCACCTCCCGCAAGCGCCTGGAGCTTCAGCTCGGGCAGTTGCAGTCGCAGTCCTCCAAGCTGGAGGAGCAGGGCCGCAAGGCGCTGGCGCTCGGCCGCGAGGACCTCGCCCGTGAGGCGCTGTCCCGCCGTGCCGCGCTCCAGCAGCAGGTCACGGACCTGGAGACGCAGCACCAGACGCTCCAGGGCGAGGAGGAGAAGCTCACCCTCGCGGCCCAGCGCCTGCAGGCCAAGGTCGACGCCTTCCGTACGAAGAAGGAGACCATCAAGGCCACCTACACCGCCGCGCAGGCGCAGACCCGGATCGGCGAGGCGTTCTCCGGCATCTCCGAGGAGATGGGCGACGTGGGCCTTGCCATCCAGCGGGCCGAGGACAAGACGGCCCAGCTCCAGGCGCGGGCCGGCGCCATCGACGAACTGCTCGCCTCTGGCGCCCTCGACGACCCCTCCGGCATGGCCAAGGACGACATCCAGGCCGAGCTGGACCGGCTCTCCGGTGGTACGGATGTAGAGCTGGAGCTGCAGCGCATGAAGGCGGAACTGGCCGGCGGTTCCTCGTCCTCCCAGGCGGCGATCGAGGGCGGCGAGGGCCAGTCCCGGCAGGCGCAGCAGCCCCAGGACGCTCCGCGCTTCGACAAGCAGTAGCCAGCCCAGCCACGCAGTCCCGAGGAGGCCGACGTGATCGTACGGATCATGGGGGAGGGGCAGGTGGAGTTGTCCGACGACCACTTCACCGAGCTCAACCAGCTCGACGACGAGTTGCTCGCCGAGATGGAGAACGGGGACGGGCCCGGGTTCCGGCGCACCCTGGCGCGGCTGCTCGACGCGGTTCGGCGCCTGGGCACTCCCGTGCCGGACGAGTCCCTCGCCCCCTCGGAACTCATTCTTCCGGCGCCGGACGCCACGCTGGACGAGGTCCGCGCCCTCCTCTCCGACGACGGCCTGATCCCGGGCTAGTCCCTGGCGGGGCTCGGCCGGACGAACTGCCCGCACGCCCTCGTTCGCCTGCGGCCCGGTGGGTGGCTGGTCGCGCAGTTCCCCGCGCCCCTATCGGGGCACTACGCGTGCGTGGTCACCTGCGCGCCGGTGGGGCTTCTCGCGCAGTTCCCCGCGCCCCTGAGGGAGCGGGGCTTCGCCCCAGCTCCCCAGGGGAGGAGGTGGCGACGCAGTCGCCCCTCCAGGGGCGCGGGGAACTGCGCGAGCAACCACGACGAATGTCGAGGATCAAGACCACGGGCAGGCCCACTTACCCAGGGGCGCGGGGAACTGCGCGAGCAGCCACGACGTGAGTCGAGGACGAGGAACCCGCCCGAGGGGGCTGCCACCCCAAGGGGCGCGGGGCCGCCCCAAAAAGGAACCGCACCTAGAACCCAGGCCCGAAAGAGGCAACCGTGTCCCCGGTGACCACCCTGGTGACCTGGTCCCGCACCCACCCCCTGGCCCTGGACACCCTGATCGCCACAGGCGCCCTGATCTGCATGATCGCCGGCTCCTTCGTAGACCCGAACAGCCCGGAAGGCACGTACGCCTGGGGCGCGAGAACCCCGGCCCCCCTCAGCCTCGTACTGATCGTGCTGGCCGCCGCCACCCTCGCCCTGCGCCGCACCGCCCCCATGTACGTCCTCGTGGCGACGGCCACCCTCTCCACCGTGGAGATCATGACGGGCGACCCCCGCGCCCCCGTCGTGATGGCGGCCGTCGTCGCCCTCTACACCGTTGCCGCCACCACCGACCGCCCCACCACCTGGCGCGTCGGCCTCGCCACGATGGCCGTCCTCACCGGCGTCGCCATGCTCGACGGCCCCCTGCCCTGGTACGCGCAGGAGAACCTCGGCATCTTCGCCTGGACCGGCATGGCCGCCGCCGGCGGAGACGCCGTACGCTCCCGGCGCGCCTTCGTCACCGCGATACGGGAACGCGCCGAACGCGCGGAGCGCACCCGCGAGGAAGAGGCCCGCCGCCGCGTCGCCGAGGAACGCCTGCGCATCGCCCGCGACCTGCACGACGTCGTCGCCCACCACATCGCCCTGGTCAACGTGCAGGCCGGGGTCGCCGCCCACGTCATGGACAAGCGCCCCGACCAGGCCAAGGAAGCCCTCGCCCACGTCCGCGACGCCAGCCGCTCCGCGCTCGACGAACTGCGCGCCACCGTCGGCCTGTTGCGCCAGAGCGGCGACCCCGAGGCCCCCACCGAACCCGCGCCCGGCCTCGACCGGCTCGACGACCTCGTCGCCACCTTCCGCCACGCCGGCCTGCCCGTGGAGGTCGCCTGCGCCCCCGGCACCCCGGCGCTGCCCGCCGCCGTCGACCTCGCCGCCTTCCGCATCGTGCAGGAAGCCCTCACCAACGTCCGCAAGCACGCGGGCCCGGGCGCGAAGGCCGAAGTCAGCGTCGTACGCGTCGGCCCGGCGATCGAGGTGACCGTCCTCGACAACGGACCCGCGGCCGCCCCGGACGCGGGCCCCCCGGCCGAGGGCGGCGGACACGGACTGCTCGGCATGCGCGAGCGGGCCTGCGCCCTCGGCGGCTCCCTCACGGCGGGCCCGCGCTACGGCGGCGGCTTCCGCGTCCATGCGATCCTGCCCGTCAACGCCCGTACCGCCGACACCACTTCAGGGGACGCCACCGCATGACCAGCGGCACGATCAGGGTTCTGCTCGCCGACGACCAGGCCCTGCTGCGCAGCGCCTTCCGGATCCTCGTCGACTCCGAGGCCGACATGGAGGTCGTCGGCGAGGCGTCCGACGGCGCCGAGGCCGTCGACCTCGCCCGCCGCCACCGGCCCGACGTCGTCCTGATGGACATCCGCATGCCCGGCACCGACGGCCTCGCCGCCACCCGCGAGATCAGCGCCGACCCCGCACTCGACGGCGTCCACGTGGTCATGCTGACGACGTTCGAGGTGGACGAGTACGTCGTGCAATCGCTGCGCGCCGGCGCCTCCGGCTTCCTCGGCAAGGGCGCCGAACCCGAGGAACTGCTCGGCGCGGTCCGGATCGCCGCCGCCGGTGAGGCCCTGCTGTCGCCCGCCGCCACCAAGGGCCTGATCGCCAGGTTCCTCGCGCAGGGCGAGGGCCACGACGAGGACGCGGCGTCCGGCGGCGCGCACGCCGAGCGGCTCGCCGCGCTCACCGGCCGCGAACGCGAGGTCCTCGTCCTCGTCGCCGGCGGCCATTCCAACGACGAGATCGCCGAGCGGCTCACCGTCAGCCCGCTCACCGTCAAGACCCATGTGAACCGGGCCATGGCCAAGCTCGGCGCCCGCGACCGCGCCCAACTCGTCGTCATCGCCTACGAGTCGGGGCTGGTCCGCCCGAGGGTGGAGTGAGCCGGGCACCCTCGTACTACGGCCGCAGTACGCGGCCCGGCGAAACGGGACCTGGGAGCGACGAATCCGGCGGCCCCCGTGGACCAGGCTGGAGCCGGTCCCCTGCGCATGTCCGCGTCAGGGTTCGTCATCCGGCTCACGTCCCACGGAGAGACCCAGCCCATGTCCTGGCTGTCGAGATTCAGCCTCGCTCAACGCGCCCTGATCGGGCTGATGTCGATCATCGCGATCGTCTTCGGCGCCATCGCGATCCCTCAGCTCAAGCAGCAACTGCTGCCCACCATCGAACTGCCCATGGTGTCCGTGCTCGCCCCCTACCAGGGCGCGTCGCCCGACGTGGTCGAGAAGCAGGTCATCGAGCCGCTGGAGAGTTCCATCGACGCGGTCGACGGGATCACCGGCATCACCTCGACGGCCAGCGAGGGCAACGCGGTGGTGATGGCCCAGTTCGACTACGGCAGCGGCTCCAAGCAGCTCGTCGCCGACGTCCAGCAGGCCGTCAACCGCGCCCGCGCCCAGCTCCCCGACGGAGTCGACCCGCAGGTCGTCGCCGGCTCCACGGACGACATCCCGACCGTCGTCCTCGCCGTCACCTCCGGCAAGGACCAGCAGGCGCTCGCCGACCAGCTCGACCGGACCGTCGTCCCCGCCCTCAAGGACATCGACGGCGTCGCCCAGGTCGCCGTGGACGGCGTCCGCGACCTCCAGGTCGACGTCACACCCGACGACAAGAAGATGGCCGCCGCCGGAGTCGGCGTCCAGGCGCTCAGCCGTTCCCTCCAGGCCGGCGGCGCGACCGTGCCCGCGGGCTCCTTCGACGAGGGCGGCAAGAACCGTACGGTCCAGGTCGGCGGCGGGTTCACCTCGCTCGCCCAGATCGAGGACCTGATGATCGGCGGCGAGGGCGTCAAGAAGCCCGTGCGCCTCGGCGACATCGCCACCGTCAAGCAGCGGCCGTCCGCCGCCGACTCCCTCACCCGCACCGACGGCCGCCCGAGCCTCGCCGTCGTCGTCACGATGGACCACGACGGCTCGGCCGTCACCATCTCGAACGCCGTCAAGGACAAGCTGCCCGCGCTGCGCCAGGACCTCGGCTCCGGCGCGAAGCTGACCGTCGTCAGCGACCAGGGCCCGGCCGTCTCCAAGTCCATCTCGGGCCTGACCACCGAGGGCGCGCTCGGCCTGCTGTTCGCGGTCATCGTGATCCTGGTCTTCCTCGCGTCGCTGCGCTCGACGCTGGTCACCGCGGTCTCCATCCCGCTCTCGGTCGTCCTCGCGCTGATCGTGCTGTGGACCCGCGACCTGTCCCTGAACATGCTGACGCTCGGCGCGCTGACCATCGCCATCGGCCGGGTCGTGGACGACTCCATCGTCGTCCTGGAGAACATCAAGCGGCACCTCGGCTACGGCGAGGAGCGCAAGGAGGCCATCCTCACCGCCGTCCGCGAGGTCGCGGGCGCGGTCACCTCATCGACCCTGACCACCGTCGCCGTGTTCCTGCCGATCGGCCTGGTCGGCGGCATGGTCGGGGCCCTGTTCGGCTCGTTCTCGCTGACCGTCACGGCGGCGCTCCTCGCGTCCCTGGTCGTCTCGCTCACGGTCGTGCCGGTGCTCTCGTACTGGTTCCTGCGCGCCCCCAAGGCCGTCCAGGGCGTCGACCCGGACGAGGCCCGCCGCGTCGCGGAGGAGAAGGAGGCCCGCTCGCGGCTCCAGCGGCTGTACGTGCCGGTGCTCCGGTTCGCCACGCGCCGCCGCCTGACCAGCGTGCTGATCGCGGTCGCCGTCCTCGTCGGCACGTTCGGCATGGCGCCGCTGCTGAAGACGAACTTCTTCGACCAGGGCGAGCAGGAAGTCCTGTCCATCAAGCAGGAGTTGAAGCCCGGCACGAGCCTCGCCGCGACCGACGCGTCCGCGCGCCGCGTCGAGAAGGTCCTCCAGGGCATCGACGCCGTCAAGGACTACCAGGTCACCGTCGGCTCGTCCGGCTTCATGGCGGCCTTCGGCGGCGGCACCGACACCAACCAGGCGTCGTACCAGGTCACCCTCAAGGACAAGGCGTCGTACGAGGCCACGCAGCACCGCATCGAGCGGGAGCTCGGCAAGCTGTCCGGGGTCGGTACGACGACGATCTCGGCCGGTGACGGCTTCGGCAGCCAGGACCTCAGCGTGGTCGTCAAGGCCGCCGACGGCTCGGTCCTCGACCGGGCGGCGGAGCAGGTCCGTAAGGCCGTCGCCTCGCTCGACGACGTCACCGACGTCACCAGCGACCTGTCCCAGTCCGTGCCCCGGATCTCCGTCAAGGCCAAGCCCGCCGCCGCGCGTGCCGGGTTCGACGACGCGGCTCTCGGCGCGGCCGTCGGTCAGGCGGTGCGCGGCACCACCAGCGGCAAGGCGATCCTCGACGACACCGAGCGGGACATCGTCGTGAAGTCGGCGAAGCCGGCCACCACGATGGACGAGCTGGCGAAGCTGCCGATGGGCCCGCGCGGTCTCAAGCTCGGCGACATCGCCACGGTCAAGCTCGTGGACGGCCCGGTCTCCATGACCCGGATCGACGGCGCCCGCGCGGCGACGATCACGGCGAAGCCGACCGGCGACAACACGGGCGCGGTCAGCGCGGACCTCCAGTCGAAGATCAAGGCGCTGAAGCTGCCGAAGGGCGCCACGGCGACCATCGGCGGGGTCACCTCCGACCAGGACGACGCGTTCAAGAACCTGGGCCTGGCGATGCTCGCGGCCATCGCGATCGTCTTCATGCTCCTGGTGGCGACGTTCCGCTCGCTGGCGCAGCCGCTGATCCTGCTGGTCTCCATCCCGTTCGCGGCGACCGGCGCGATCGGACTGCTCGTCGCCACGGGTACGCCGATGGGGGTCCCGGCGATGATCGGCATGCTGATGCTCATCGGCATCGTCGTCACGAACGCGATCGTCCTCATCGACCTCATCAACCAGTACCGGGCCCAGGGACACGGCGTGGTCGAGGCGGTCGTCGAGGGCGGCCGGCACCGGCTGCGGCCGATCCTGATGACGGCGCTTGCGACGATCTTCGCGCTGCTCCCGATGGCCCTCGGGGTCACCGGAGAGGGCGGCTTCATCGCGCAGCCGCTGGCGGTGGTCGTGATCGGCGGTCTGATCACGTCGACCCTGCTGACGCTCCTGCTGGTCCCGACGCTGTACGCGATGCTGGAACTCCGTAAGGAGCGGCGGGCCAAGAAGCGGGCGGCGAAGAGGGGTTCGGCGGTGCCGGAGCAGGCGGCGCCCGAACCCGAGCCCGCGGAACCGTCCCGGGCCTGACAGCGGTGAGGCGAGGGGGCAGCCCCCTCGCCTCACCACCCGCCCGCGGCCCGGTGGGGCTTCTCGCGCAGTTCCCCGCGCCCCTGACGGGGCTGAGATGAGCGCCCGAAGGGGCGCGGGGAACTGCGCGACCAGCCACGACGAGAGTCGAGGATCAAGACCACGGGCAGGCCCACTCACCCAGGGGCGCGGGGAACTGCGCGAACAGCCACGACGCGACCGTCAGACAGACGACGAAGCCGCCGGACGGCCGTACCGCTTACGGAAGCGCCAGCATCCGCTCAAGCGCCACCTTGGCAAACCGCTCGGTCTCCGCGTCGACCTCGATGCGGTTGACGACCTGCCCGTCCGCGAGGGACTCCAGCGCCCACACGAGATGCGGCAGATCGATCCGGTTCATGGTCGAGCAGAAGCACACCGTCTTGTCGAGGAAGACGATCTCCTTGCCCTCGGCGGCGAACCGGTTCGCCAGCCGCCGCACAAGGTTCAGCTCCGTACCGATGGCCCACTTGGACCCGGCCGGGGCCGCCTCGAGCGCCTTGATGATGTACTCCGTGGACCCCACGTAGTCCGCCGCAGCGACGACCTCGTGCCGGCACTCGGGGTGCACCAGCACGTTGACCCCGGGTATGCGCGCCCGCACGTCGTTCACGGAGTCCAGCGAGAAGCGGCCGTGCACCGAGCAGTGCCCCCGCCACAGGATCATCTTCGCGGCGCGCAGCTCCTCGACGGTCAGCCCGCCGCCCGGCTTGTGCGGGTTGTAGACGACGCAGTCGTCCAGGGACATGCCGAGGTCACGGACGGCCGTGTTGCGCCCGAGGTGCTGGTCGGGCAGGAAAAGGACCTTCTCGCCCTGCTCGAACGCCCAGTTCAGCGCCCGCTCCGCGTTGGAGGACGTACAGATCGTGCCGCCGTGCCTGCCCGTGAACGCCTTGATGTCCGCCGAGGAGTTCATGTACGAGACGGGCACGACCGACTCGGCGATCCCCGCCTCCGTCAGCACGTCCCAGCACTCGGCGACCTGCTCGGCCGTCGCCATGTCGGCCATGGAGCACCCGGCGGCGAGGTCGGGCAGTACGACCTTCTGGTCGTCGCCGGTGAGGATGTCCGCCGACTCGGCCATGAAGTGCACGCCGCAGAAGACGATGTACTCGGCCTCGGGCCGGGCGGCCGCGTCACGGGCCAGCTTGAACGAGTCGCCGGTGACGTCGGCGAACTGGATGACCTCGTCGCGCTGGTAGTGGTGCCCGAGCACGAACACCTTGTCGCCGAGCTTCTCCTTGGCCGCGCGCGCACGCTCCACGAGGTCCGGGTCGGAGGGCGACGGCAGGTCGCCGGGGCACTCCACGCCGCGCTCACTGCGCGGATCGGCCTCCCGGCCGAGCAGCAGCAGCGCCAGAGGCGTGGGAGAAACGTCCAGGTCAACGGGGGCCTGGGGGGTCTGGGCCGTGGTCACGTCACGCACCCTTTCTTTTTTGCAGAACGACCTTTTCGTCGAAATGACGCTATCTATCATACGTGGTTCACGTCAGTTTGACGACACGCATGTCGTCGATGTGACGCAATCCGCCCCGGCCGTCCGGTGCCCCCTTGCGGGGCGGTGTGCGAGCATGAAAGGGAAGAAGCGCGAAACTCTGACGGCTCCGGAATGAATCCGGGCCTTTGCCGGTTGCAATGGTCGGCAAGCAGTCTCCGTACAACCCGGGAGAGATGTAGATGTCCGTATCGGACGAGACCACCACCGTCAGCGACGGCATCATCCTGAGCGACGCCGCCGCGGCCAAGGTCAAGGCTCTGCTCGACCAGGAAGGCCGTGACGACCTGGCCCTGCGTGTGGCTGTTCAGCCCGGCGGCTGCTCCGGCCTGCGCTACCAGCTCTTCTTCGACGAGCGCTCGCTCGACGGTGACGTCGTCAAGGACTTCGACGGCGTCAAGGTCGTCACCGACCGCATGTCCGCCCCGTACCTGGGCGGCGCCTCCATCGACTTCGTCGACACGATCGAGAAGCAGGGCTTCACCATCGACAACCCGAACGCGACGGGCTCCTGCGCCTGTGGCGACTCGTTCAGCTAAGCCGCACCGCGCGTCCGGCACGCCTGAGGCCCGGCCCCTTCACCGCGAAGGGGCCGGGCCTCACGCATGACGTACGCGGTCAGTCGCGGGGAGCGGGGGCCGCGCCGCCCGGCGCGTTGCGCTCGGCGTCCGGGACCGCGTGCCCGTCCGTGCCGACGACCTCACGCCCGGCCAGCGGGGCGTCCAACTCCACGGGCAGCGTGTAGTACTTGGCCATCTGCACGCACACCCCGCCCTTCTTCTGCTCCGCGGTCACCGCGACCTCGACCCGGCCGCCCGACTCCTTCGCGTGCGCCGCGTACGTCGCGCAGACGCCCCCGGTGAAGTGCAGCGTCAGCGTGCGCCCGGAGCCGTCCGCCCGGTACCCCTGCACGCGCACCGGCTTCCGCTCCTGGCCGCCCTGACCGTCCTGGCCGCCCGGCGCGCTCGTGCTCGGCCGCGGGCTCGGCGCGCTCGGCACCCCGGACCCCGGCTCCTCCGTACCGGGCGCCGCCGAAGGGCTCGTCAGATACGCCGGGTCCACCGCCGGATGCGTCACGGTGAACGGCGTCCCCGCCCCCGCCGGATCCACCCGGAACAGCCAGGACGGCACCAGCGCCTGCCGGCCGTCCACATAGTGCGCCGCGAGCCCGAAGACGGCTCCGGTGATCGACACCGTGGAGGACGCGGGGGGCCGCGCCGACGACGGCGTACAACCGGCGCCCTGGGTCTTCTCCTCGGTCGCCTTGTCCCGCGCGTCCTTGCCGCCGAGCGGCGCCGCGCTGGCACACGCGCCGACGCCCGCGCCCCGGTCGCCGCCGGCCCGGCTGTTGAGCCGGTCGATGGTCTCCTTCGCGCCGATCACCGGGTACGTGTCGCTCTTGACCGGCGTCTTCAACTGACCGCTCGCGCCGCTCACCTCGCCGTCCGGGCCGACCTGGATGCCCGTCGACCAGCCGTACGTGGGCAGCCCGCCCACCACCGGGTCGGCGTTCACCACCCGCGTCGCGCCCATCAACTGGCCCGTGTCCAGCTTCGCGTCGTCCTGCCCGAGCGCCTTGAGGACCGGCGCCGCCGCGGCCCGCGCCCGGGCCGCGCTCACCGCGTCGCCCTCGCCGCCGCCGCCCGCCGGGTCGGAACAGAAGGCGTCGGGCGGGCACTTGCCCGTCGTGGAGGGGGCGTGCGCGGAGTACGTCCAGGCGCCCGGCGCGCTCCGGCTGACCTGGAGCGAGGGCCCCGTACCGTCCGCCACCGGGCCGAGCCGCCAGGCGCCGTCCCGCAGCCGGGGCGTGCCCTCCACCTTGAGCGCCTTGGCGAGCGCTGTGACGTCCGCCGCGCTCACCTCGCCGCTCGCCCGGTACACCGCCGCCTTCGCCGGTCCGTCCGGCAGCTTCGTGGCGGCCCGGTAGCGGGTGCCGTCGGGGTCGGGCTCGCCGGGCGCGATCCCGTTGGACGTGCCGGGGCCGCCGCTCTCGGAGTAGCCGTCGAGGGCCAGGGGCGGGGGAGTGCCGTCCGTGCCCGGCGGGCCGGAGGCGCCGTCGTGCCCGGACGCGCTCGCCGCCAGATACGCGCCCCCGCCTCCGGCGAGCAGTACAGCCGCCAGGGCCGAGGCGACGACCGGCGTACGCCGCCGAGGCCGCTGATCCCGGTTTCGCTCTTCGGTGCTCACCGCATCGCTCCTTCGCCTGCCGCGTCGCAACCCGCATCCCCGTGATGCGGGAGGGCCACAGGGGGCAGCGATGGGACGCGGCGGGGGAGCGCGCGGTTCCCCGCCGGGCGCCGGGGCCGCTCCGCGCGCGCCCTCAGGCGCCGAATTCGGCCATCGAGTCGATCAGCCGCGCCGAGGAGACGGGCACGACGACACCGTGGATGCCGGCCGCGCCGACCCGGGCCGGCGCCGGCGTCCGCTCCGCCTCCCACGGGGCGCGCGGGGCCACCCAGTGCGGCACCATCCGGGCGCAGTCACCGCGCAGGGCGGCGAGCCCGTCCTGGGTCATGAAGGACACGTCGTAGGTCATGAACGCACCGTAGGCACGCCGACCGTCACGAAAAAAGCCCTACTATCGGGTAGTTTCCGCACTTCAGCGCGGGGCGGGGACCGGGTAGCGTGAAGCGTCAACCCCTCCTCTTTCAGGAAGCGTGCTCACGCCGTGCGAATCGCAGTCACCGGCTCCATCGCCACCGACCACCTGATGACCTTCCCCGGTCGCTTCGCCGACCAGCTCGTCGCGGACCAGCTCCACACGGTTTCCCTCTCCTTCCTCGTCGACAACCTCGACGTACGGCGGGGCGGCGTCGGCGCCAACATCGCCTTCGGCATGGGGCAGCTCGGCACGAGCCCGGTCCTGGTCGGCGCCGCGGGCTCCGACTTCGACGAGTACCGCGCCTGGCTCGACCGGCACGGCGTGGACACGGCCTCCGTCCGCATCTCCGAGACGCTGCACACCGCGCGCTTCGTGTGCACGACGGACGCCGACCACAACCAGATCGGCTCGTTCTACACGGGTGCGATGAGCGAGGCCCGCCTCATCGAACTGAAGACCGTCGCCGACCGCGTCGGCGGGCTCGACCTCGTCCTCATCGGCGCCGACGACCCCGAGGCGATGCTGCGCCACACCGAGGAGTGCCGGACGCGCGCGATCCCGTTCGCCGCGGACTTCTCGCAGCAGATCGCCCGGATGGGCGGGGACGAGATCCGTACGCTGCTCGACGGGGCGACGTACCTCTTCTCCAACGAGTACGAGAAGGGGCTCATCGAGTCCAAGACGGGCTGGACGGACGCGGAGATCCTGGCGAAGGTCGGGCACCGGGTGACGACGCTCGGGTCGCGCGGGGTGCGGATCGAGTGCGTCGGGGCGGACGCGATCGAGGTCGGCGTGCCGGAGGAGAAGGCGAAGGTCGACCCCACGGGTGTCGGCGACGCGTTCCGGGCGGGGTTCCTGTCCGGGCTCGCGTGGGGGGTCTCGCTGGAGCGGGCGGCTCAGGTGGGGTGCATGCTGGCGACTCTCGTCATCGAGACGGTGGGGACGCAGGAGTACGAGTTGAAGCGGGTGTCCTTCATGGAGCGGTTCCGGAAGCAGTACGGGGACGCTGCCGCTCTGGAAGTCGAATCCCACCTCGCGGCATAAGGTCCTCAGCCCCGCTGAGATCAGCCCCGATTGGGGCGCGGGGAACTGCGCGCTCGGCCACGATGGGCCCGCGGTCGCGTCTGCTGCTGCACCACGCAGGGCGTGTGCGGCTTGTTGTCGGCGGGCCGCGCAGTTCCTCGCGCCCCTGAGGGGGCTGACCTGAGCCCCGACGGGGGTCGAGCCGGAGCTCCGCTGAGGTCAGTACCGCCTACGGAGTAGCACGGCGTACCCGGTATGCCTGGACCCCGCGGGAGCGTTCCGTGGCGCCGCCGTACTCGTGGCCCTGCGAGAAGCACCACGCCGGGATGTCGACCGCGGCGACCTCGTCATCGGCGAGGACCGTCACCGTGCCGCCCACCCGGACGGACCCGATGGCCCGCGCCAGTTCGATCACCGGCCGGGGACAGACGAGCCCCACCGCGTCCACGGTGACCGCCTCCGCCCCGCCCGCGCCGGAGCCGGGCGCCCCGCCCCCCACCGGCACCCCGAGGCGCCCCCGGACCTCCGCGACCACCCCGGGCAGGACCGAAAGAAACCGGTCGATCTCGGCCTCCGCCACCCCGAGCGGCAGCGACACGCGGACGTTGCCCTCACTGACCACCCCCATCGCGGCCAGCACATGGCTCGGCGTCAGCGTGCTGCTCGTACAGGACGAACCGGACGACACGGAGAACCCGGCGCGGTCCAGGCCGTGCAGCAGGCTCTCCCCGTCGACGTACAGGCACGAGAACGTCACCAGATGCGGCAGCCGGCGCTCCGGATCGCCGACGACCTCCACGTCCGCCACCAGCTCCGGCACCCGCGCCCTGATCCGGTCCGTCAACTCCCGCAGCCGCACCGCCTCCCGCGCCGCCTCCGCCCGTACCGCCCGCAGGGAAGCCGCCGCCGCGACGATCGCGGGGATGTTCTCGAAGCCGGGGGAGCGCCCCGACTCCCGCTCGTCCCCCGGCCCGCCCGGCGCGAACCGCACCCCCTTGCGCACGACGAGCAGCCCCACCCCGGCCGGCCCGCCCCACTTGTGCGCGCTGCCCGCGAGCAGCGACCAGTCACCCGGCACGGGCCCCCACGCGAGGGACTGCGCCGCGTCCACGAACAACGGCACCCCCGCCGCCGCGCACGCCCCCGCCACCTCGGCGACCGGCTGGAGGGTGCCGACCTCGTGGTTCGCGGACTGGAGGCAGGCCAGCGCCGTGTCCGCCCGCAGCGCCGCCGCGAACTCCGCCGTGTCCACCGCCCCGCCCCGCCCGACCCCCACCTCGCTCACCGTGCCGCCCCCGCGCTCGTGCGCCGCCGCCGAATGGAGCACCGACGAGTGTTCGACCGCCGACACCGCCAGATGCGCCCCGACACGCCGACGGCCGGTGAGCGCGCCGGAGATCCCGGAGTGCACCGCGTGCGTCCCCGAAGGAGTGAAGACCAGCTCGTCGGGGCGGCAGCCCACGGCCTCCGCGGCGGTCTCCCGTGCCGCGTCCAGCAGCAGCCGGGCCCTGCGGCCCTCCCGGTACAGGCGCGCGGGGTCCGCCCACCCCTCGTCGTACGAGGCGGCCAGCGCCTGCCGGGCGACGGGGTGGAGCGGGGCGGCCGACGCCGCGTCGAAGTACGTCACGCCCCGAGGCTAGAACGCCCCTCACCGGCGCCGCCGCCGGGGCCGGGCGACCGAACCCGGGACAAAACCCCCCGTCAGAAACCCCGGAACGGAGGCCGATCCCACCCTTCGGGGTGACCCGCGGCGCGTTAGGCACCCTCCCCGCGCGACCCCAAATAGCGTCCAGTAGGGTTTGGTCCGCATAAACATCCAAACCCCTGCCCGTGTGCCAGGGCGGCGAGCGACCAGCGAGACGGCCGTAGCCAACCAGCGCGGGCGAGACTCTCGGGAAGGCGCTACGTGAGTCCCAACGGCTCCGACCGCTCGTCGCGGCGCCCGATGCGGCGGAAGCTGCCGCAGGTGCTGACTGCGGGCCTGATCCTGGTAACCGCTACCGGTTGCACATACAAGGACTTCCCTCGTCTTGGTATGCCCACCCCGGTGACGGAGGAGGCCCCTAGGATCCTCTCCCTCTGGCAGGGCTCGTGGGCGGCTGCGCTCGCCACGGGCTGTCTTGTCTGGGGCCTGATCCTGTGGAGCGTCATCTTCCACCGGCGCAGCCGCACCAAGATCGAGGTTCCGACCCAGACCCGGTACAACATGCCTCTCGAGGCGCTGTACACGGTGGTTCCGCTCATCGTGGTCTCGGTCCTCTTCTACTTCACCGCGCGCGACGAGTCGAAGCTGCTCAAGCTCGACGCGAAGCCCGCGCACACCATCAACGTGGTCGGCTACCAGTGGAGCTGGGGCTTCAACTACGTCGAGGACGTGCCGGGTGTCTCGGGCGACGCCAAGAACTCCAAGGAGCTCTCGGCGATCCCCACGCGGTACAAGAAGGACTTCCCGGCGAACGCCGGCGGCGTCTACGAGGTCGGCACGCCCGGCACTCGGAACCCGCAGACCAACAACCCGGGCCCGACCCTCTGGCTCCCCAAGGGCGAGAAGGTCCGCTTCGTGCTGACTTCGCGGGACGTCATCCACTCCTTCTGGGTGGTGCCGTTCCTCATGAAGCAGGACGTCATCCCGGGCCACACCAACGCCTTCGAGGTGACCCCCAACAAGGAGGGGACCTTCCTGGGTAAGTGCGCCGAGCTTTGCGGCGTCGACCACTCCCGGATGCTGTTCAACGTGAAGGTCGTCTCTCCTGAGCGTTACAAGCAGCACCTCGAGGACCTCGCGAAGAAGGGGCAGACCGGTTACGTCCCGTCGGGCATCGCCCAGACGGACCACGAGAAGGACCGGGAGACGAAGAACCTGTGAGCATCCTCAACGAACCCCAGGGTGCCGCCGCAGCAGAAGACTCGTACGAGAACGAGCTGCCGGTGCGGCCCAAGCGCCCCGGCGCGACCGTGATCAAGTGGCTCACCACCACTGACCACAAGACCATCGGTACGCTGTACCTGGTCACGTCGTTCGCGTTCTTCTGCATCGGTGGCCTGATGGCGCTCTTCATGCGCGCCGAACTGGCTCGTCCCGGCACGCAGATCATGACGAACGAGCAGTTCAACCAGGCGTTCACGATGCACGGCACGATCATGCTGCTGATGTTCGCGACGCCGCTGTTCGCCGGCTTCGCGAACTGGATCATGCCGCTTCAGATCGGCGCGCCCGACGTGGCGTTCCCCCGTCTGAACATGTTCGCCTACTGGCTCTACCTGTTCGGCTCGCTCATCGCCGTGGGTGGCTTCCTCACCCCGCAGGGCGCCGCCGACTTCGGCTGGTTCGCCTACAGCCCGCTCTCGGACGCCGTCCGTTCGCCGGGCATCGGCGCCGACATGTGGATCATGGGTCTGGCCTTCTCCGGCTTCGGCACGATCCTCGGCTCGGTCAACTTCATCACCACGATCATCTGCATGCGCGCTCCGGGCATGACGATGTTCCGTATGCCGATCTTCGTGTGGAACGTGCTGCTGACCGGTGTCCTGGTCCTGCTGGCGTTCCCGGTCCTCGCGGCGGCGCTGTTCGCCCTGGAGGCCGACCGCAAGTTCGGTGCCCACGTCTTCGACGCGGCCAACGGCGGCGCCTTGCTGTGGCAACACCTCTTCTGGTTCTTCGGACACCCAGAGGTGTACATCATCGCCTTGCCCTTCTTCGGCATCATCTCCGAAGTGATCCCGGTGTTCAGCCGCAAGCCGATGTTCGGCTACACCGGCCTCATCGGCGCGACGATCGCCATCGCCGGCCTCTCGGTCACCGTGTGGGCGCACCACATGTACGTCACCGGTGGCGTGCTGCTCCCGTTCTTCTCCTTCATGACGTTCCTCATCGCCGTACCAACCGGTGTGAAGTTCTTCAACTGGATCGGAACGATGTGGAAGGGCTCGCTGTCCTTCGAGACACCGATGCTCTGGGCGATCGGCTTCCTGATCACCTTCACCTTCGGTGGTCTGACCGGCGTCATCCTCGCGGCCCCGCCGCTGGACTTCCACATCTCCGACTCGTACTTCGTGGTGGCGCACTTCCACTACGTGGTCTTCGGTACGGTCGTCTTCGCCATGTTCTCCGGCTTCCACTTCTGGTGGCCGAAGTTCACCGGCAAGATGCTGGACGAGCGCCTGGGCAAGATCACCTTCTGGACGCTGTTCGTGGGCTTCCACGGCACGTTCCTGGTGCAGCACTGGCTGGGTGTCGAGGGCATGCCGCGCCGGTACGCGGACTACCTCGCCGCCGACGGCTTCACCGCGCTGAACACGGTCTCGACGATCTCCTCGTTCCTGCTCGGCCTGTCGATCCTGCCGTTCTTCTACAACGTCTGGAAGACCGCCAAGTACGGCAAGAAGATCGAGGTCGACGACCCGTGGGGCTACGGCCGCTCGCTGGAGTGGGCGACCTCCTGCCCGCCGCCGCGGCACAACTTCCTCACCCTGCCGCGCATCCGCTCCGAATCGCCGGCGTTCGACCTGCATCACCCTGAGATCGCGGCCCTGGACCAGCTGGAGAACTCCGGCCACGGCTCCAAGGCGCTCGCTGGCGGCAAGGAGGCCGGCAAGTGAAGGTCCAAGGCAAGATGTTCATCTGGCTGAGCCTCTTCGTCCTGATCATGGCCGGTGTGTACGGCGTGTGGTCGAAGGAGCCGGCCGGTACGACGGCGCTGTTCCTGGCGTTCGGCCTGTGCATCATGATCGGCTACTACCTGGCCTTCACGGCCCGGCGTGTCGACACGGGCGCCCAGGACAACAAGGAGGCCGACGTCGCGGACGACGCCGGCGAGGTGGGCTTCTTCAGCCCGCACTCCTGGCAGCCGCTCTCCCTGGCCGTCGGTGGCGCGCTCGCCTTCATGGGCGTCGTCTTCGGCTGGTGGCTGATGTACTTCTCCGCCCCCATCATCCTGTTCGGCCTGTGGGGCTGGGTCTTCGAGTACTACCGCGGCGAGAACCAGAACCAGTAGCGAAAGCACGGGTTCGCACTCCCGCCGAGGGCAAGGGCCCGGACACTCCTGAGGGAGCGTCCGGGCCCTTCGCCGTACCCCGCGCGCCCCGCCTCGGCCCCCATGCCCCGGGCGGCGCAATCACCGCGCCGGTGCGCGACAACGTCCTTACGGTGATTTCATGAACCACTCACCGCGCTTCCGTACGGTTCTTGGCTGCACCCTGTCGGTGGCCGCACTCGGTGCGGGCGTCACGGCCTGCGGCAGCTCCGGCCACCCGCTCTCCGCCAAGCCCTACGACGCGGCGAGCCAGATCTCCTTCACCGGTCCCGCAGGCAGCAAGAAGGCCGACCCGGACAAGCCCCTCGAAGTCACCGCGCAGGGCGACGACGCGCGCATCACGGACGTCACCGCCCAGGACGCCGCAGGACGCTATGTGGCGGGCGAACTCTCCGCCGACGGCAAGAGGTGGCACTCCACCGCCCCGCTGGCCGCTGAGGAGCACTACACGGTCCGTGTCAGCACCGAGGACGAGGACGGCGAGCCCGGCCGCAAGGTCCTCGACCTCCAGACCGGCAAGCCCAGCGAGGACCGCGCCCTGAAGGTCACCTTCGGGCCCGAGGGCGGCAAGTACGGCGTCGGCCAGCCCATCACGGCCGAGCTGAACCGGCCCGTCAAGGACGACAAGGCCCGCGCGATCGTCGAGCGCGCCCTGAAGGTCACCTCGAAGCCCGCGGTGGACGCCGGTTCCTGGTACTGGGTCAGCAGCAAGGAACTCCACTACCGCCCCAAGGAGTACTGGCCCGCCCACGCCACCATCACGGCCACGAGCAACCTCAAGGGCCTGAAGATCAACGACACGATGTGGGGCGGCGCGAGCAAGCCGCTGACTCTCACCACCGGCGACAAGCTGGTCGCGGTCACCGACGCCGGCTCGCACTGGATGACGGTCTACCGCGACGGCAAGGAGATCAACTCCATCCCGGTCACCACCGGCAAGCCCGGCTACGAGACGCGCAACGGTGTCAAGGTCGTGCTGGGCCAGGAGTACTCCGTACGCATGACGAGCGCGAGCATCGGCTCCTCGGACTTCTACGACAAGCAGGTGTACTACGCCACCCGGGTCACGTGGAGCGGCGAGTACGTGCACGCCGCGCCCTGGTCCGAGGGCTCCCAGGGGTACGCCAACACCAGCCACGGCTGCACCGGCATGAGCACGTCCAACGCGGCCTGGTTCTTCAAGACGTTCCGCAAGGGCGACATCGTCAAGGTCGTCAACAGCTACGGCAACGAGATGGACCCCTTCGGCAACGGCTTCGGGGACTGGAACCTCGGCTGGAAGAAGTGGCAGGCGGGCAGCGCCCTCAACAACTCCACGAAGCCGGCCCCGGACCAGCAGGCCCGGCTGAGCCCGCAGGTGTAGCCGTCGCACGCACCGCCCGGCCCGAGCGGCTGTGAGACTTCCGACTCCCGTACGCCGATGACGTACGGGAGCCGGTGGTGCCGGTGGTGCCAGAGGGCCGGGCGGGGCGCAGGAGGCGGCTGGGCGGCCCTGTGCGGGGCGCGCGGCGGGCCGGGCGTGCCGTCAGGCGGTGACGGCGAGCCGGGAGCGCAGCAGGGCGGCCAGGGCCTCGGCGAACTCCACGGGTTCGACGGGCAGGGTCACGGCGGCCTCGGCGCGGCTCCAGGTGGCGAGCCACGCGTCCTGCGGGCGGCCCATCAGGAGCAGCACCGGCGGGCAGCGGAAGACCTCGTCCTTGATCTGCCGGCACACGCCCATGCCGCCCGCGGGAACGGCCTCGCCGTCGAGGACGCACACGTCGATCCCGCCGCGGTCCAGCTCCTTGAGGACGGCCGGGAGCGTCGCGCACTCGATGAACCGCACCTCCGGCACGTCGGAGGCGGGCCTGCGGCCGGTGGCGAGGCGCACCTGCTCGCGGGTGCCCGCGTCATCGCTGTAGACCAGAACCGTCGCGGTCGACTGCATCGTTCCTCCGTGACATCGGCGTCGTTCGGGGCTCGTCTGCGCGGAGCCTACTCCTCCCGACACCCCGTCAACACCGGTTCGAACGGCCTCGGGATGGGCCATACGGGCTGGACACACCCCCCAGACACTCCGAACGGCACCCCCCGGAGTGAGGGCGAGATAAGCGACCGACATAATGTCGGTCGTGGCGACAGCAACGACAGTAGAAACAGGGCACGCGCACCCGTCGGTCAACCGGCCGAACCTCACCAGCGTCGGAACCATCATCTGGCTGAGTTCCGAGCTGATGTTCTTCGCGGCCCTCTTTGCGATGTACTTCACCCTGCGATCGGTGACCGGAGCGGCTCACTGGAAGGAAATGGCGTCGAGCCTGAACCTTCCGTTCTCCGCGACGAACACCACGATCCTGGTGCTCTCCTCACTGACCTGTCAGCTCGGCGTGTTCGCGGCCGAGCGCGGGGACGTGAAGAAGCTCAGGATGTGGTTCATCGTCACCTTCATCATGGGTGCGATCTTCATCGGCGGTCAGGTGTTCGAGTACACCGAGCTGGTCAAGAAGGACGGGCTCTCGCTCTCCTCCGACCCGTACGGCTCGGTCTTCTACCTGACCACCGGCTTCCACGGCCTTCACGTGACAGGTGGCCTCATCGCCTTCCTGTTCGTACTCGGAAGGACGTACGCGGCCAGGAGGTTCACTCACCAGCAGGCGACCGCCGCCATCGTCGTGTCCTACTACTGGCACTTCGTCGACGTCGTCTGGATCGGCCTCTTCGCCACGATCTACCTGATCAAGTAGTCACAAGATCGCAGTATCGGGCAGCGCCCGACACATTCCAGTAGCACCGACGCAGAAGATCCTGACACCGGGGTAATCCGTGAAAAAGCTCTCCGCACGACGACGCCATCCGCTGGCGGCGGTCGTCGTCCTACTCCTCGCGCTGGCGGCCACCGGGGGGCTGTACGCCGCGTTCGCGCCCGCGAGCAAGGCGCAGGCCGATGAAACCGCCCAGTCCCTCGCCATCGACGAGGGCAAGAAGCTCTACTCCGTCGGCTGCGCAAGCTGCCACGGAACCGGCGGTCAGGGCACCTCCGACGGGCCGAGCCTGGTGGGCGTCGGCTCCGCAGCCGTCGACTTCCAGGTCGGCACCGGCCGTATGCCGGCCCAGCAGCCGGGCGCGCAGATCCCGCGCAAGAAGGTCATCTACTCGCAGGCCGAGATCGACCAGCTCGCGGCGTACATCTCGTCGCTGGGCGCCGGTCCGGTCACGCCGACCTCCAAGGACTACAGCCCGGACGGTGCGAACATCGCCAAGGGTGGCGAGCTGTTCCGCACCAACTGCGCGCAGTGCCACAACTTCACCGGTGAAGGTGGCGCACTGACGCACGGCAAGTTCGCACCCAGCCTCGAGGGCGTCCAGCCCAAGCACATCTACGAGGCCATGCAGACGGGCCCGCAGAACATGCCGTCGTTCCCGGACACGACGATGACCAAGCAGAACAAGAAGGACATCATCGCGTACCTCGACGCGGTCAACGGTGACAAGACCGAGAGCCCCGGTGGCCTCAAGCTGGGCGGGCTCGGCCCCGTCAGCGAGGGTCTGTTCGCCTGGATCTTCGGCCTTGGCAGCCTCATCGCCGTTGCCATCTGGGTCGCCGCTCGGACCGCAAAGGCCAAGAAGTCATGAGTAGCCAAGACATTCCAGAAGAGAACCTGCCCGCAGCGCAGGACACCGACGAGCACGGCTCGCTCGCGGTGAAGGACGACCCCTTCGCCGACCCCGGGCTGCCGCCGCACGAGCACCGCATCCAGGACATCGACGAGCGTGCTGCCAAGCGGTCCGAGCGCGTCGTGGCGATGCTGTTCACGATCTCGATGCTGGCGACCGTGGGCTTCATCGCCTCGTACGTCACCATCGACGTCAGCAAGAGCATCTACGTCTTCCCGATCGGGCACATCAGCGCGCTGAACTTCGCGCTGGGCCTGACCCTCGGCGTGGCCCTGTTCTGCATCGGCGCGGGCGCGGTCCACTGGGCCCGCACCCTGATGTCCGACGAAGAGGTCGTCCAGGAGCGCCACGCGATCGAGGCGGAGCCGGACGTCAAGGCGAAGGTCCTCCAGGACTTCGCCGACGGTGCGCGCGAGTCGCAGTTCGGCCGCCGCAAGCTGATCCGCAACACGCTGTTCGGCGCCCTGGCGATGGTCCCCCTCTCCGGTGTCGTCCTGCTGCGCGACCTCGGGCCGCTGCCCGAGAAGAAGCTGCGTACGACGGCCTGGAAGAAGGGCCTCAAGCTCGTCAACATGAACACGAACCTTCCGCTGCGTCCCTCGGACATCGCGGTCGGCTCGCTCACCTTCGCCAAGCCCGAGGGCGTGGAGGAGCACGACGAGGACTTCCAGAACGTCATGGCCAAGGCGGCCCTGATGCTCGTCCGTATCCAGCCGGACAACATCAAGGACAAGCAGGAGCTCGCGTGGTCGCACGAGGGTGTGGTCGCGTACTCGAAGATCTGCACCCACGTGGGCTGCCCGATCTCCCTGTACGAGCAGCAGACGCACCACGTGCTCTGCCCCTGTCACCAGTCCACCTTCGACCTCTCCGACGGTGCGCGGGTGATCTTCGGTCCGGCCGGTCACGCGCTGCCGCAGCTTCACATCGCTGTCGACGACGAGGGCTACCTCGTGGCCCAGGGCGACTTCGCTGAGCCCGTCGGTCCTGCCTTCTGGGAGCGCGGATGAGTACTACGACCACCACAGAAGCGCCTTCGCGTGAGAAGGCACCGGCCGGCGAGCGTCTCGCCGACTGGGCGGACGGCCGCCTCGGGGTCTACTCCCTGGCCAAGTCCAACATGCGCAAGATCTTCCCGGACCACTGGTCCTTCATGCTCGGTGAGATCTGCATGTACAGCTTCATCATCATCATCCTCACGGGTGTGTATCTGACGCTGTTCTTCCACCCGTCGATGAACGAGGTCGTCTACGACGGCACGTATGTCCCGCTCCAGGGGCAGACGATGTCGGAGGCCTTCAACTCGACGATGCACATCTCCTTCGATGTGCGTGGCGGTCTGCTCATCCGGCAGATCCACCACTGGGCCGCGCTGATCTTCCTGGCCGGCATGTTCGTCCACATGATGCGCGTGTTCTTCACCGGTGCGTTCCGCAAGCCGCGTGAGGTCAACTGGCTGTTCGGCTTCCTGCTCTTCGTCCTCGGCATGTTCACCGGTTTCACCGGTTACTCGCTCCCGGACGACCTGCTCTCCGGCACCGGTGTCCGCTTCACCGAGGGTGCGATCCTGTCCATGCCGGTCGTCGGCACGTACATCTCGTTCTTCCTCTTCGGCGGCGAGTTCCCGGGCGGCGACTTCGTCGCGCGGTTCTACTCGATCCACATCCTGCTGCTGCCGGGCATCATGCTCGGCCTGATGGTGGCGCACCTGATCCTGGTCTTCTACCACAAGCACACGCAGTTCGCGGGCCCTGGCAAGACCAACAAGAACGTCGTCGGCATGCCGCTGCTCCCGGTCTACATGGCCAAGGCGGGTGGCTTCTTCTTCCTGGTCTTCGGTGTCATCGCGGCCATCGCCGCGGTCGCCTCGATCAACCCGATCTGGTCCATCGGCCCGTACCGGCCGGACCAGGTGTCCACCGGCGCCCAGCCCGACTGGTACATGGGCTTCGCCGAGGGTCTGATCCGTGTCATGCCGGGCTGGGAGATCAACCTGTGGGGCCACACGCTCGTCCTGGGCGTGTTCATCCCGCTGGTGGTCTTCGGTCTCGTCCTCGGCGCGATGGCGGCCTACCCGTTCATCGAGTCCTGGGTCACCGGTGACAAGCGCGAGCACCACATCCTGGACCGCCCGCGCAACGCCCCCGTCCGTACGGGTCTGGGCGTCGCGTGGATCACGATGTACATGGTCACGCTCGTCGGTGGTGGTAACGACCTGTGGGCCACGCACTTCCACCTGTCGCTGAACGCGATCTCCTGGTTCGTCCGGATCTTCTTCTTCCTCGGGCCGGTCATCGCCTTCATCGTCACCAAGCGGATCTGCCTCGGCCTCCAGCGCCGGGACAAGGACAAGGTGCTGCACGGGCGCGAGTCCGGCATCATCAAGCGCCTGCCGCACGGTGAGTTCGTCGAGGTGCACGAGCCGCTCGAGGCCGAGGCCCTGCACACGCTCACGGCGCACGAGCAGTACAAGCCGCTCGAGCTGGGTCCCGAGGTCGACGAGAACGGCGTCGAGCGCAAGATCACGCGCCGCCAGAAGCTGCGCGCGAAGCTCTCGAAGGGCTACTACGGGGAGCACAACCAGATCCCCAAGCCCACCGCTGAGGAGTTCAAGGAGATCACGGACGGCCACGGCCACCACTGATTCTCTGACACTGTCCGCCACGGCAGGAGCCCTCGTCCAGGCACTGGACGGGGGCTCTTTGCCGTGCCCGCGCATGGATAAGGTGGGACGGCTCAGTTCGAGAAGACACCACAGGAGCGGCCATGAGGCTTGAGTCCCCCGCTGGAGGCGACACCGCGGCGGGCCGTTCCTGGCCCTCCGTACTCAACGGCCTGCTGGAGGGCCGCGACCAGAGCGCCGACGACACCGCCTGGGCGATGGACCGGATCATGCGGGGCGAGGCCACCGACGCGCAGATCGCCGGGTTCGCGGTCGCGCTGCGGGCCAAGGGCGAGACCGTGCAGGAGATCACCGGGCTCGTCCGGGCGATGTACGAGCACGCCAACGTCATCGACGTCCCCGGCGACACCGTGGACATCGTCGGCACCGGCGGCGACGGCGCCAAGACCGTCAACATCTCCACGATGTCCGCGATCGTCGTCGCCGGCACCGGCGCCAAGATCGTCAAGCACGGCAACCGGGCCGCGTCCTCCGCGTCCGGCGCCTCCGACGTCCTGGAGAAGCTCGGGGTCAATCTGGAGCTGACGCCGAAGCGGGTCGCGGAGGTCGCGGAGGAAGCCGGCATCACGTTCTGCTTCGCCGTGAAGTTCCATCCGGCGCTGCGGCACGTGGCGGCGGCGCGGGGTCAGCTCGGCATCCGCACCACGTTCAACTTCCTGGGCCCGCTGACCAACCCGGCCCGCGTCCGTGCCCAGGCCGTCGGGGTCGCCGACGCCCGGATGGCGCCCATCGTCGCCGGAGTCTTCGCCGAGCGGGGCAACTCCTCGCTCGTCTTCCGCGGCGACGACGGCCTCGACGAACTGACCACCACCGGCACCTCCCGCGTCTGGGTCGTCCGGGACGGCCAGGTGCGCGAGGAGGCGTTCGACCCCCGGGACGCCGGCATCGAGACCGTCTCCATCGAGGCCCTGCGCGGCGGCGACCCGTCCTTCAACGCCGAGGTCGCGCGGCGGCTGCTCGACGGGGAGCGCGGGCCCGTCCGCGACGCCGTCCTGCTGAACTCGGCCGCCGCCCTCGTCGCCGTACGACCGGGGGAGGGGACGCTCACCGAGCAGATCCGGGCGGGGATGGAGCGGGCCGCCGAGTCCATCGACTCCGGCTCTGCGAAGGCCGCGCTTGAGCGCTGGGTGGTCGCCAGCAACCGCTGAGCGGCGCGCGGGTGTGACGCAGGGCGCAGTCCGGATCGTGGACTGCGCCCTTGCCGTCCGCGAGACGTATGGCAGGATGCTTTCCAAGGTCATGAGTGACAGCGATTACGGCCCCGGCCCGCTGTCCGGCAACCCTCCGTCCGTGGCGGGGTGCCCCGGGTGAAGACCAGGCCGTAGGCAGCGAGGTCTACGGCAAGCGCGGACCCCTCGCGAAACCAGGGGTCCTGGGTCGTTCGAGGGAGCAGTCTCGTGAGCAAGCGAATGCGCTAGGGCTTTCACGCCCCTTCTCCATTTCACCCTCCGCGTGGCCGTGTTCTGTCACGCGTCGAGGTCGACACCCGTACGCCGAGGGCCTTTTGGCGCCCCCGTACGGGGACACGCATCCGACTCGCCTTGTCGTACCGGGAGATACCGCCATGTCCGCACGCCCCGCCGTCACCGCTTCCGCCGTCTCCGCCGCGTCCGTCCCGTCCGCCGACTGCGGCGCGGACCCCGTCTGCGGCGCCCCGCTGCCCGTCCTCGGCCGGGACGTCACCGTGCCCCTGGTGACCGGGGGAGAGGTGACGTACGCGGCGCTCGACTACGCCGCCAGCGCCCCCGCCCTCCAGCGCGTCTGGGACGACGTCGCCGCCTACGCGCCCTACTACGGCAGCGTGCACCGGGGCGCCGGGTACCTCTCGCAGCTCTCCACCGACCTGTTCGAGAACTCCCGGGCCACCGTCGCCGAGTTCCTCGACTGCCGCGAGGGCGACCAGGTCGTCTTCACCCGCTCCACCACCGACTCGCTGAACCTGCTCGCCGCCGCGCTGCCCGCCGACTGCCAGGTGTTCGTCTTCGAGACCGAGCACCACGCGTCCCTGCTGCCCTGGCGCGATGCCCGCGTCACCTACCTCAACGCCCCCCGCACCCCCGACGAGGCCGTCCAGACCCTGGAGCGCGCCCTCGCCGACCGCGACCCCTACGGCCCGGCCCTCGTCTGCGTCACCGGCGCCTCCAACGTCACCGGTGAACTCTGGCCGGTGCGCGAGCTGGCGGCGGCCGCTCACGCGCACGGTGCCCGCATCGTGCTCGACGCCGCCCAGCTCGCGCCCCACCACCCGGTCTCCGTACGGGAGTCGGACGTCGACTGGGTCGCCTTCTCCGGGCACAAGCTGTACGCGCCGTTCGGCTCCGGCGTCCTCGCGGGCCGCGCCGACTGGCTGACGGAGGCCGAGCCGTACCTCGCCGGGGGCGGCGCCTCCCGCAAGGTCGCCCGGCGCGCGGACGGCGGCGTGGACGTCGAGTGGCACAGCAGTGCCGCCCGCCACGAGGCCGGCTCGCCCAACGTCATCGGCGTCTACTCCATCGCCTCCGCCTGCAAGGCGCTCACCGAGGCCGGGTTCGACTCCCTCGTCGCCCGCGAGCAGTACCTCATCGGCAAGGTGCGGGCCGGGCTCGCCGAGGTGCCCGAGGTGAAGGTGCTGTCGCTGTTCGGGGACGACGCGCCGCGCGTGGGCGTGCTGTCGTTCGTCGTGGAGGGCTGGAACTCCTCGCACTTCGCCGCCGCGCTCTCCGCCGAGTACGGGATCGGGGTGCGCGACGGCCTGTTCTGCGCCCACCCGCTGGTACGGACGCTGCTCGGCTCCGACCCGCAGACGCAGGGGGAGTGCGGGGCGCCCGAGGCCGCGCCGGGCGAGAAGTCGCTCAACGCCATCCGCGTCAGCTTCGGCGCGGGCACCCCCGACGAGCACGTCGAGCGGTTCGTCGCCGCCGTCACCGAGCTGGTGCGCGACGGCGCCAAGTGGAACTACCGCACGCAGGACGGGCGGTGCGTGCCGGCCACCTGAGCGGCCGGCACGGAAAGGGGGGGCGGCGGCTCAGCTGTCGAGGCCGATGGCGAACGCCGCCTCCAGGTCGTGCTGGGAGTACGTGCGGAACGCGACGTGCGTGTCCGTGCCCTCCACCCCGGGGATCTTGCTGATCCGGCCCGGGATCACGTCCGCGAGGTCGTCGTGGCGGGGGACCCGGACCATGGCGATCAGGTCGTAGGTGCCGGTGACGGAGAAGACCTCGGTGACGCTGTCGAGCGCCGCGATCGACTCGGCGATCTCGGGGATCCGGTCCACGCTGGTCTTGATGAGGACGATCGCGGTGATCACGGCTGGCTGTCTCCCTCGGTGGCCGTGCGGTGGGTCGCCCTCACTCTAGGGCCTTTCCCGTTCCCGGCGCGGGCCCGGTGGCCTGGTCGGGGGCCCGACCAGCGCCGGGAACGGACTCGCGGCCCCGGCCGCCCCGGTGGTAGCGCAGCCACGCGTAGACGAACCCGAGGGAGAAGCCGACGAGGTGCGCCAGATAGGCGACCCCCGGCCCCTGGCTGTCCTGACCCGCCGCCGCCCACTGGAGCGCCACCCAGAACGGCAGGACCACCCACGCGGGAAACCGCAGCGGCAGGAAGAACAGGAACGGGAAGACGCTGGTGACGCGCGCGTCGGGGAAGAGATAGAGGAACGCGCCGAGCACCGCCGAGATCGCCCCCGACGCCCCGACCAGCGTCTGTCCGCTGCTCGCGTGGGCGATGGCGTATCCGAGCAGCGCCAGATAGCCGGTGACCAGGTAGAACAGCGCGTACTGGAGGGCGCCGAGCCGTTCCTCGGCCATCGCCCCGAAGACGTACAGGAACAGCATGTTCCCCAGCAGGTGCACCCAGCTTCCGTGCACGAACAGGGCCGTGAGCGGGGTGAGGGCGGCGCGCGGGGATCCCGTGAAGAGTTCGGCGGGGATCACGCCCCAGCGCGCGAAGTACGCGCTCTGCGCCGCGAGCAGCCGGTCGCCCGTGCCGTACGAGGGATTGAGCCCGGACGCGGGCGACAGCACGAAGACCGCGCAGCACAAGCCGATGATTCCGTACGTGACCGGAGCCGGGTGGCCCCTGAGGAATGCGGTCACCTTTGCGATCGCGTCGCGCCCGTTGCCGATCATGGGGACGAGCATGACGCACGGCGGGGAGCGGGCGGTGCACGGCAGGCCGTAGGGTTACGGGCAATACACCGAGCACCACACCACACGCGCGCGTACGCGAGGAAGAGACGCCCTGAGATGACGGTTCCCCTGCCGACCGCCACCACCCGCTGGCGCTGCACGCTGTGCGGCAACCTGACGCGGTTCGACGTGACCCGCTCCTCGAAGGTCGTCGAGTACGTCCATCTCGACCTGGCCGGTGAGCCGGACGTCGAGGAACGGCAGGTGGTCAGTGAGACCATCGAGTCCGTGCGCTGCCGCTGGTGCAACGCGGTGGATCAGGTGGAACTGGTGGACAGGCCGGGCGCCGACTCCTGAGGGAGCGGCCCCACAGCGACTTGGGGTGACGGATGGTGGAGAGCACGGGAGGGGAGGCCCAGAGCGCTGAGCAGGCCGCCGCCGAGATGCTCGACCGGCCGTTGCCCGAGGGTGTGCGGCGCAGGGTCGTCCAGATCGTCTCGGACGGCTTCGGCGCGCTCACCGTCGGCGAACTGCCGCCGCAACTGCGTCAGTACGCGCGCTTCACACCGACCCGCCGGGTGAAGTTCGCGGGCAACGCGATGGCGGCCGCGGTGGAGAGCGAGACGCTGTTCCGCCAGCGCATCGCGGGCCGGCTGCGCGAGGCGCAGCCCGAGCTGGCGAGCGCCCTGGACGCGGGCACCCCGCCGCCCGCCGCCGACCCCCTGGACGTGGCGGCCGCCGCGTACGTGCTGCGGCCCGCCGGCTGGGTCAAGCTGGTCGCCGCCGCCGGTGAGGAGGCGCAGCGCGCGGACGCCGAGCGCGTGGATGAGGAGACCCGCGCCGAGCTGGAGCGGCTGCGCGCGGCGCTCGCCGAGGCGCAGGCCCACACGAAGGCCGAGACGGAGCGGCTGCGCGCCGAGTGCGACGCCGCGAAGCGTGAGGCCGAGGCCGTGCACCGCAAGCTGCGGGCCGCGCTCAGCGACGTCAAGCGCGGGGAGGCAGCCGCCCGTAAGGCACGCGCCGAGACGGAGGCCGTCCGCGCCGAGGGGCAGGCCCAGGTGTCCGCCGCCGAGAGCGAGAGCCGGCGGCTCAAGGCGCGGCTCGGCGAGGCGGAGGCGGCGCTCGAAGCCTCCCGCCGGGCGGCCCGCGAGGGGCGCAGCGTCGAGGACATGCGGGTGCGGCTGCTGCTCGACACGGTCCTGGACGCCGCTCAAGGGCTGCGCAGGGAGCTGGCCCTGCCGCCGGTGTCCGCGCGCCCCGCCGACACGGTGGACGCCGTGGAGCCGGGACGGATGACGCCGAAGGACATCGCGGCGCGGGCGCTGCACGAGCACGACCCGGCGATCCTCGACCAGTTGCTGGCGCTGCCGCAGGCCCATCTCGTCGTCGACGGCTACAACGTGACGAAGACCGGCTATCCGACGATGCCGCTGGAGAAGCAGCGGCTGCGGCTGCTCGGGTCGCTCTCCCAGCTCGCCGCGCAGACCGGCGCCGAGGTCACCTGTGTCTTCGACGGCGCCGAACTGGCCGCGCCGGTGCTGCTCGCGCCGCCGCGCGGGGTGCGGGTGCTGTTCTCCAAGCCGGGGGTGACGGCGGACGAGCTGATCCGCCAGCTGGTGCGGGCGGAGCCGCCGGGCCGGCCGGTCATCGTGGTCTCCACGGATCGCGAGGTCGCCGACGGCGTGGCGAAGGCGGGCGCCCGGCCCGTCGCGTCGGTGATGCTCCTCAAGCGGCTCTCGCGCGGCTGACCGTGACGTCGCTTCGGTCCCGCTCTATCGCGTACGTCACATGCGCAACAAGCAGGGCTATTGCCCGGATTGACGAGACCTTCACACAACGTAGTGTCAGACGGGCATCACTGCACGTGAGTTGTGTGCAAAGAATGCAGGTTGTGGCCGAGATTTTTCTCGTCAGGATTTGAACTGATCACAAGAAGGTCACTAGGGTCAGGGCTCGAACCTCCGCTCGGGTGATCACTCACAAGAGGTGAGTGACGGTGGAGGACACCGCCCACCGGGTGTCTGTGGGCGGCTGAAGGAAGAAGGAGCTCGCCTTCGTGGCGTCCCACCGTCGACCCAAGCAGCCGAGCCGCACCCGCGTGACCGTGCTCACCGCGACCGCCGCCGCTGCCGTTGCCCTCACTTCGCAGGCCGCCAACGCCGCGCCCAAGCCAGACAAGAGCGAGGTCAAGGCCAAGGTCGACAAGCTCTACGAAGAGGCGGGCAAGGCCACCGACCTCTACAACGGGGCCAAGGAGAAGCAGAAGAAGCTCAACAAGGAGATCGGCGAGCTTCAGGACAAGGTCGCGCGTGGCCAGGAGGAGCTGAACGAGCTGCGTTCGGGCCTCGGTTCGCTCGCCAGCCAGCAGTACCGCTCCGGTGGCATCGACCCCTCCGTGCAGCTGTTCCTCTCCGCCGACCCGGACGACTACCTCGACAAGGCGTCCACGCTCGACTCGCTCTCCGCGCAGCAGCTCGAGTCGCTGAAGAAGGTCCAGGAGAAGCAGCGCACCCTCGCGCAGGAGCGCGCCGAGGCGTCCGAGAAGCTCAAGGACCTCGCCGACACCCGCACCGAACTGGGCAAGAAGAAGCAGGAAGTCCAGGGCAAGCTGAGCGCCGCGCAGAAGCTGCTCAACACGCTCACCGCCCAGGAGCGGGCCAAGATGGCCCAGGACGAGAAGCGCGCCAGCCGCTCGTCCGCGAGCCGCGTCGACCTCGGCAACGAGGTGCCCGCCTCCAAGCGCGGTGCCGCCGCCCTCGCCGCCGCCGCCACCCAGATCGGCAAGCCGTACGTCTCCGGCGGCACCGGCCCCAACTCCTACGACTGCTCGGGCCTGACCCAGTGGGCGTACAACCAGGCCGGCGTCGGCATCACCCGCACCACGTACACCCAGCAGAACGACGGCCCGAAGATCGGCATGAGCCAGCTCAAGCCCGGTGACCTGGTCTTCTTCAACAGCCTGGCGCACGTCGGCCTGTACGCGGGCAACGGCCAGGTGCTGCACGCCCCGCACCCCGGCGCCGTCGTGCGCTACGAGTCGATGAGCACCATCGGGTCGTTCCAGTTCGGCGTCCGGATCTGAGCCGCCGACTCCCGTCCGCCGGGGGTCCGTTCACTTCTCGTACGAACGGAACGACACGAGCCGAAAACGCGCCCGTTCGGGCGAATTACGGCACCCTTCACTGACCGCGCGCCCCGCCCATGACCTGCGTCATAGGCGGGGCGCCGTGCTGTGCGCGGTGGCTTCGGTCGTTGGCCGGGGGGTGGTCACACGGCTACTGTCGGCGCGCATTCCCCCGATCGCGGGGGTTCCGTCAGCGGAAGGGAGAGCGGTTTCCCGTGGGGTCCCATCGCCGTAGCGCGCACTCTCGGCTTTCCGGTCCCGGTCCCGGCACGCGCACCACCGTGCTGACCGTCGCCGCGGCATCGGCCGCGGCAGCCCTCGGCGCGGTGCCCGCGGGGGCCGCGCCCCAGGACCGGCCGAAGGCCACCAAGGCCGAGGTGGACCGCCTGTACGAGCAGGCGGAGCAGGCCACCGAGGCGTTCAACAAGGCCGACGAGCGCGCCGGCAAGCTCCGCGCCGAACTCGCCGCCTCCCAGGACCAGCTGGCCCGCGGCCTGGAGCGGATCAACAAGATGCGCCAGGGCCTCGGCATGGTCGCGGGCGCCCAGTACCGCTCCGGCGGTCTCGACCCCTCGCTCGCCCTGATGCTCTCCTCCGACCCGGCCGGCTACCTCGACCGGGCCAGCACCCTCGACCGGATCAGCGCCCGCCAGGCCGGCGAACTGACCGATCTGCGCGACGCGCAGCGCGCCCTCGCCCAGGAGCGCGCCGAGGCGCAGCGCAAGCTCGACGCGCTGGTCACCACCCGCAAGGCGGTCGCCCGGCACAAGCGGACCGTGGAGACGAAGCTCGCCGCCGCCCGCCGCCTGCTCAACGCGCTGCCCACCGCCGACCGTGCCGCCTTCGACGCGGCCTCCCGGGGCGAGGCCCGCCCCGACCTGTCCGGCGCGGGCCCCGCCTCCTCCTCGCGGGCCGCCGCAGCCCTCGCCGCCGCCCGGTCCGCGCTCGGCAAGCCGTACGTGTGGGGCGCCAGCGGCCCCTCCGGGTTCGACTGCTCGGGCCTCATGCAGTGGTCGTACGGCAAGGCCGGGGTCGGGCTGCCGCGCACCTCGCAGGAGCAGCGGTACGCGGGCCGCCAGGTGCCGCTGTCCCAGGCGCGCCCCGGCGATCTCGTCGCCTACGGGTCCGACGCCCACCACATCGCCATCTACGCGGGCAACGGCCAGGTGATCCACGCGCCCCACCCCGGCGCCCGGGTGCGCTACGACCCGGTCGGCATGATGCCGGTCTCGTCCGTCACCCGCGTCTGAGGACCCGGCGCCGCCGACCCCGTACGATCTGCTCGATGGCTGGTCGTCGGCGTGCGGTGCGGCGCAGGGCGGGGTGCTTCGGGGCGCTCGGCGTCCTGCTGCTCGGGCTGCCCGCGCTCACCGGCTGCGGCGCCCGGGGCGGCCCCGCGCCCGCCGACTCCCGTACCGCGACCGTGCAGCGGCTCCTCGACCGGCGGGCCGCCGCGGTCCTCGACGGCGACCGCGCCGCCTACCGCGAGACCGGCGGCGCCGAGCCCTATCTGCCGCTCGACCTCGCCGAGGTGCCGCTCGCGTCCTGGGCGTACAAGGTGACCCGCGTCGAGGGCGGCGGCTCGCGGCTCACCGTCTCCGCCGACCTCAGCTACCGCGTCCGCGGCTACGACAAGGCGCCCGTGGTCGCCGCCCGCACCCTGTCCGTCGAACGCGTCGGCGGGCGCTGGCGCGTGACCGGGGACGAGCCCGCGAAGAAGGCCGGGCGGCAACTGTGGGAGGAGGGCCGGATCACCGCCGTGCGCGGCGCCCGCAGCCTGGTCCTCGGGGTCGGACAGGAGCGGGCGGTGCTGCGGGCGTACGCGAAGCTCGCCGACGACGCGGTGCCCGCCGTGGACGGCGCGTGGCGCGGTCCTTGGGCGCGCAAGGTCGTCGTCCTCGTGCCCAAGTCCCTCGACGGGATGGGCCAGTTGCTCGGCGCGCCCGCCTCCGGCTACCAGGGCATCGCCGCCGTCACGACCGGCGAGGCGGGCGGCGGCGCCCCGACCCCGGCGGACCGCGTGATCCTCAACCCGGAGGCGTACGGCGTCCTTGGCTCGCTCGGCAAGCAGGTCGTCCTCACCCACGAGACGACGCACGTGGCGACCCGCGCCGCGACCTCGCCCGCGACGCCGCTGTGGCTGTCGGAGGGGTACGCGGACTGGGTCGGCTACCGCGACACCGACCGCACACCCGGGCAGGCGGCGCCCGAACTCCAGCGCGCGGTACGGGACGGCACGGCGCCGGCGGACCTGCCCGACGACGCGGCGTTCGGCTTCAGCGGCGACGCGGGGCGGCTGGCGCGGGCGTACGAGAGCGGCTGGCTGGCCTGCCGGATGATCGCCGAGCGGTGGGGCGAGGAGAAACTGGGCGCCTTCTACCGGGCGGTCGGCGCCCATCAGCGGCGGGCGGGCGCGGTCGAGGGCGCCCTGCGGGACGTGCTCGGCGTCGACGAACAGGAGTTCACGGCCCGCTGGCGCGCGTACGTCCGCTCCGAACTGGGCTGAGGGCCTTGGCCCCGGCTCTCTGACATCCGGCCGGCCGGCGGGGCTCCAGCGGTTAGCGGCGCTCCAGCGCGGCCAGTGCCTCGCGCAGCCACTCCTTCTCCGCGCGGCCCGTCGCCCGCGCCACCCGCAGCATGCCCTGCCGGAACAGGTCGTCCGGCTCCTCCGCGCGCACCGGCCGGCCCTCGTCGTCGTAGAAGAAACTCGCCGGGGTGTCGAGGAAGGCGAGGCGGCGCCGGAGAACGGCCGCCTGTTCGGCGCGGTCGGGCAGGTGGCGCAGGAACGCGAGGACGGTGTTGAACCGCGTGCCGTCCGTGATCTCGATGTCCTTCGGCGCGCGCAGCAGGGCGAACAGGGCCGCGCGCCCCTCGTCGGTGAGGGACAACATGCGGCGACGGGCCGCGGAGGCGCCGGGTTCGGCGCGCTCGGAGAGCAGGCCGGAGGCGACGAGCCGGTTGATCGCGGGGTAGAGCGCGCCGTCGCTGACCGGGCGGACATGGCCGCTGAGCGCCTTGATGCGCTCCTTCAACTCGTAGCCGTGCAAGGGCTGTTCGTAGAGGAAGCCGAGGATCGGCAGCTCCAGCATGCGCGCTCCAGGGGCGGTTGCGGGTCCGGACCGCACCATGGTACCTCTTTTCGAGGTAAGGGTACCTCGAAAAGAGGTACAGGGGTCGGGGAAGGGACGGGCGCCGTGCAGGCCGCCGCACACCGCAAGACACTCGCCGGGCTCGCGCGGCCCGTGTACTTCTCGCTGCTCGCCTCCGTGGCGGCCGGGATCGTCAACACCGTGTGGGTCGCGCGGCTCGGCGGCGACGCCGTCGCGGCCGTCGCCGTCGCCACCAACGTCGAGAACGTGCTGCTCGGCGTCGCCCTCGTCTTCGGCTCCGGCACCACCGTCCTCGTCGCCCACGCGCGCGGTGCCGAGGACGCGGGCGCGGTCCGCCGTGCCGTACGCGGCGGCGCCGGACTGTGCGCGCTCGTCGTGCCGCTGGTCGCGGGCGGCGGCTTCCTGCTGCGCGAGGACATCGCCCGGCTCGTCCTCGGCGGCGAAGGACCGGCCCTCGGCCTCGCCACCGCCTACTTCGCCGTCTCCCTGCCCGGCATGGCGGTCTTCTTCGCCCAGCAACTCGTCGACGGCCTCCTCAAAGGCGCCGGCGACACCCGCACCCCGCTGCGCCTCGCCCTGCTCACCAACGCCCTGATCCTCGTCCTCGACCCGCTGCTCATCCACGCGTACGGGGTGGTGGGCGCCGCCGTGGCCACGGTCGCCGCCCGCCTCGCCGCACTCGGCACCGGGTGCCTCGCCGTGCGCCGCGACCCACTGCTGCGCGCCTGTGCCGGCGTGCCGGTCGCCGAGTCACGGGCCGCTTCCGTGCGGCGCACGCTGCGCACCGGCCTGCCCATGTCCGCCGACTTCACCGTCCGGCAGGGCGGCGCGCTCGCCCTCGTCGCCGTCGTCGCCCGGCTCGGGGTGACGGCCGTCGCCGCGTACGCCGTCGCCTACAAGGTGCTCTACGTCGCCACGATGGCCTTCTACGCCGTCCGGCAGGCCGCCGCCATCCACACCGCCCACCGGCTCGGCGCGGGGCACCGCGAGCGCGGGGCGATCGGACGGCAGGCGGTGCTGCTGGCGGGGACGGCCGCACTGGTCGCCGCCGCCCTGTTCCTCGTCCTGGCACCGTCGCTGATGCGGGCCTTCGGGGCGTCACCCGCCGTCGGCGCCGAGGGCGTGACGTTCCTGCGCTGCGTCGGGCCCTACCTCGTGCTGCTCGCCTGCTTCATCGCGCTCGGCGGCGTCTTCGAGGGCGGCGGGGGAGCCAGGCACACCCTGCGCGTCACCGTCCTCGGCACGCTGCTCCAACTGCCGTGCGCGCTGTGGCTGTCGGAGCGCTGGGGGCTCGCCGGGGTCTGCGCGGCCCTCGGCGCGTCCATGGCCGTGCAGTGCGCGGCGCTGGCCCTGCTCGCGCGCCGGGCCGCGCGTCAGGAGGAGGCGGTGACCGGGTTCTCGTGGGTGGGCTGAGACGGGAGCGCGGCGAGGCCGTCGGCGGGCGGCTCGGTCACCGTCGCCCGCCACAGCCGGCGGCACGCGGACAGGGAGGCGGCGACCAGCAGGCCGTTGCGTACGAGGAGCAGGGTCAGGCCCAGGGCGTCACTGGTCACGACGTGCGAGAACCAGATCGGGAACTCCAGGAACGTCACCAGCGTCGCCGCGAGCACCAGCCCCACCGGCAGCGTCATCCGGCTCTCCCGGAACAGCAGGCACACGGCGGCGAGCCCCACCAGCCACAGCATGTACTGCGGGCTGATCACCCGGCTCGTCGTCGTGAACAGCAGCACCGCCGTCAGCGCCGCGTCCGCGAGCGTCGCCGTGCCCCACACCCGCGCCCGCAGCCGCCACAGCACCAGCCAGCCGAACGCCAGCACCGTCAGCCCCTGCGCACAGGCGCTGACCACGTCCACGTACGGGCCGAGGAACTCCACCGAGCCGTAGTTGAGCTGCACCGTGCCCGGCCAGCCGAACTGGCGCGCCACGTGGAACACCAGTGAGCCCAGCGACTCCACCTCCGTGCCCCGGTCCCGCTGGAACGTCAGGAACGCGAACGCCCCCGGCATCGCCAGCGCGCACACCGCCGCGATCCCGGCGCCGGTCGCCGCCGCCATGCCCCACGCCTCCCGCGTCGGCCGGCCGCGCCGCACACCGACCAGCAGCAGCGCGGGCCACACCTTCAGCATCGCGCCGACCGCCGCGAACACCCCGGCCGCGCGCGGATTGCGGGCCGCCGCGAGCAGCGCCGCGACCGCCACCGCCGTCACCATCACGTCGTAGCGCGCGTACACCGTCTGCCCCAGCAGCGGCAGGCCCGCGACCCACACCCACACCCCGCGCCGCGAACCGCCGTGCCGCTCCGAGACACGCAGCAGCATCAGCAGCACCACCGCGTCCGCCGCGAACGCCAGCAGGAAGAACGCCGACGCGTACGACAGGAACGGCAGCAGCGCGGGGGAGAGGATCGCCACGGCGGCGGCCGGCGGGTACTGCCACGTCACATCGTCCAGCGGGAACGTTCCGCCGCTCAGGACCTCGAACCAGCCGTGGTAGATGACCGACACATCGCTCGTCACGTCCGGGCCCGGCACCACCAGCACCTTGAAGACGCACAGCAGCAGCACCGTCCTCGTCACCACCCAGACGAGGAGCGGCGCGGCCGGGTTTCGCGTCTTCATTCGAACCATCGAGCCATCATGCCGTTCGCGCGTGCGCGCACGCCATGACCCCGCCGTGTCGCGCGCCCCACCTGGCACGTTCGGTACTGTCGGCGGCGTGCACAAGACCCTGATCGTCACGAACGACTTCCCTCCCAGGCCCGGTGGCATCCAGGCGTTCCTGCACAACATGGCGCTGCGCCTGGACCCCGAACAGGTCGTCGTCTACGCCTCCACGTGGAAGCGCGGCCACGAGGGCGCCGAGGCCACCGCCGCCTTCGACGCCGAACAGCCGTTCACCGTCGTGCGCGACCGTACGACGATGCTGCTGCCGACGCCGCGCGTCACCCGGCGCGCGACCGCGCTGCTGCGCGAACACGGCTGTACGTCCGTCTGGTTCGGGGCGGCCGCGCCGCTCGGCCTGATGGCCCCGGCGCTACGCCGCGCGGGCGCCCGGCGGATCGTCGCCACGACCCACGGCCACGAGGCGGGATGGGCCCAACTGCCCGTCGCCCGCCAGTTGCTGCGGCGCATCGGCGAGGGCACGGACACGATCACCTACCTCGGCGAGTACACCCGCTCCCGGATCGCCGCCGCGCTCACGCCAGAGGCCGCCGCCCGCATGGTCCAACTCCCGCCGGGCGTCGACGAGAAGACCTTCCACCCCGGCTCCGGCGGCGACGCGGTGCGGGCCCGGCTCGGGCTCAGCGAGCGGCCCGTCGTCGTGTGCGTCTCGCGGCTCGTGCCGCGCAAGGGGCAGGACACACTCATCCGTGCGATGCCGCGGATTCTGGCCCAGGTGCCGGACGCGGTACTGCTCATCGTCGGGGGCGGGCCGTACGAGAAGGAACTGCGGGAGCTGGTGCGGCGGACCGGGGTCGAGGACAGCGTGCGGTTCACCGGGGCGGTGCCGTGGGAGGAACTGCCCGCGCACTACGGCGCCGGGGACGTGTTCGCCATGCCGTGCCGGACGCGGCGGCGGGGGCTGGACGTCGAGGGGCTCGGCATCGTCTACCTGGAGGCTTCCGCGACGGGGCTGCCCGTGGTCGCCGGGGACTCGGGTGGGGCGCCGGACGCGGTTCTCGACGGGGAGACCGGGTGGGTCGTGCGGGGCTCTGACGTCGAGGACGTCGCCGGGCGGGTCTGTACGTTGCTGCTGGATCGCGGGGTGCGGGAGGGCATGGGGCGGCGGGGGCGGGCCTGGGTCGAGGAGAAGTGGCGCTGGGATCATCTGGCCGGCACGCTCCGCACCCTCCTCTGACCCATCGCCGCCCAGCGCTTCGCGCCGTTAGGTTGTCGTTCACCTGCGGCCCGGTGGGGGCTGGTCGCGCAGTTCCCCGCGCCCCTGGAGGGGCGACTGCGTCGCCACCTCCATCGGGGGAGGCAGGGGCGAAGCCCCGCCTCCAGGGGCGCGGGGAACTGCGCGCCAAGCCACGACGAAAGTCGAGGAAACCCACCGGCGGAGCCGCCCACTCACCTCAGGGGCGCGGGGAACTGCGCGAGCAGCCACGACGAGAGTCGAGGAAACCCACCGGCCGGAGCCACCCGCTCACCTCAAGGGCGCCGGGTGAGGTCGAGGCCCGCTCCCCCTACGGGCGGTACAGCGCCTCGATCTCGTCCGCATAATCCTTGGCCACAACACTCCGCTTCAGCTTCAACGACGGAGTCAAATGCCCCGAGTCCTCAGTGAACTGCGCCCCGAGCACCCGGAATTTCCGTACGGACTCCGCCTTGGACACCGCCGCGTTCCCGTCATCGACGGCCGCCTGTACCGCCGCCAGCAGATCAGGATCGTCCCGCAGCGCGGCCACCGTCACATCGGCCGGCTTGTCGTGGTCGGAGGCCCACTTCCCGAGGAACTCCTCGTCGATCGTGATGAGCGCCCCGACGAACGGCCGCCCGTCGCCGACGACCATGCACTCCGCGACCAGCGCATGCGCCCGGATGCGGTCCTCGATGACGGCCGGCGCGACGTTCTTGCCGCCGGCGGTCACGATGATCTCCTTCTTGCGCCCGGTGATCCGCAGATACCCGTCCTCGTCGAGCGTGCCGATGTCCCCGGTGTGGAACCACCCGTCGGCCAGCGCCTCCTCCGTCGCCCCGGCGTTGTTCCAGTACCCGGTGAACAGGTGCTCGCCGTGCAGCAGCACCTCCCCGTCGTCGGCGATGCGCACGACGGACCCGGGCAGCGGCTGCCCGACCGTGCCGATCTTCTGCCGGTCCCACGGGTTGAAGGCGGTCGCCGCGCACGACTCGGTGAGCCCGTACCCCTCGAGGACGGTGAAGCCGATGCCGCGGAAGAAGTGGCCGAGCCGCTCACCGAGCGGCGCGCCGCCGGAGATGGCGAACTCGCCGCGCCCGCCGAGCACCGCGCGCAGCTTGCTGTAGACGAGCTTGTCGAACGTCTTGTACTTGAGCTTCAGGGCGAACGAGGGCCCCTTCGGCGTGTCGAGGGCGCGGCTGTACTCGATGGCCGTGTCGGCGGCCTTGTCGAAGATCTTGCCCTTGCCGTCGGCCTGCGCCTTGGCCCGCGCCGAGTTGTACACCTTCTCGAACACGCGCGGCACGCCCAGGATCAGCGTGGGCCGGAACGCGGCGAGTTCATCGGTGAGGTGCTTGATGTCGGGGGCGTGCCCGAGCTTGATCGGGGCCATCAGGGAGGCCACCTCGACCAGCCGTCCGAAGACGTGCGCGACGGGCAGGAACAGCAGCACCGAACACTCGCCCGTACGGAACAGCGGCTTGAGCCGCTCGACCAAGTTGCCGCACTCCGCGAAGAAGCTGCGGTGGGTCAGCACACAGCCCTTGGGGCGGCCCGTCGTACCGGACGTGTACACGATCGTCGCCGGGTCGTCCGCCTTGGCGGCCGCGCTGCGCTCCGCGACCGTCTCGTCCGCGACCTCGGCCCCGGCCCGGTTCAGCTCCTCGACACCGCCGGCGTCGATCTGCCAGACGTGCTTCAGCTCCGGCAGCCCGCCGTGCACGGAGGCGACGGCCTCGGCGTGCGCGGTGGACTCCACGACGATGGCGACCGCGCCGGAGTCGCCCAGGATCCACTGGATCTGCTCGGCGGAGCTGGTCTCGTACACCGGCACGGTCACCGCGCCCGCGCTCCAGATGGCGAAGTCGAGCAGCGTCCACTCGTAGCGCGTACGGGACATCAGGCCGACGCGGTCGCCGGGCTGGACGCCCGAGGCGATCAGGCCCTTGGCGGCGGTGCGCACCTCGGCGAGGAACTGCACGGAGGTGACGTCCTGCCAGACGCCGGCGACCTTGCGGCCGAGGACCGCGACATCGGGATGCTGCGCGGCGTTTCTGCGGACGATGTCGGTCAGATTGCCGTCCGCAGGGACCTCGTACAAAGCCGGAAGGCTGAACTCGCGCAAGACTGCTGCTCCTCATAGGGCGCCGGCGCCACGACTCTGTGTGCTGCGTCGGTGCGGTCCAAGATCGGGCAGGTGCTCAGCGGGGGGAATGCTTGAACTGAGCACGACTGGACTGCCCGGACGTTACCCACCAGTACTGCTTTTTCGGTAGGGGGTCCAGGCCAGATGTTCGCTGCGTCACACGTCGTGGCGGTGCTCTGCGCACAGTAGTCCAGGTGCTTCCTGACTCGGAAGTAACCGCAGGTCCGGCGGGCTCTACCCACCGGCCGAACGGGGTCCTAGGGTGACCGCATGCGCGTTCATGTGGTCAGCGATGTGCACGGAAACTCCACCGACCTCGCACGGGCGGGCGACGGGGCCGACGCCCTGATCTGCCTCGGCGACCTCGTCCTCTTCCTCGACTACGCCGACCACTCGCGCGGCATTTTTCCCGACTTGTTCGGCGTCGAGAACGCGGACCGCATCGTGGAGCTGCGCACCGCCCGCCGCTTCGAGGAGGCCCGCGCCTTCGGCAACCGCCTGTGGGACGGCATCGACCGCGCCCCCGCCATCGAGAAGGCGGTCCGCCGCCAGTACGCCGAGATGTTCGCCGCGTTCCCCGCCCCGACGTACGCCACCTACGGCAACGTCGACATACCGGGCCTGTGGCGGGAGTACGCGGGGCCCGGCACCACCGTCCTCGACGGCGAGCGGATCGAGATCGGCGGCCTCGTCTTCGGCTTCGTCGGCGGCGGCCTGCGCACCCCGATGCGTACGCCGTACGAGATCGACGACGAGGAGTACGCCGCCAAGATCGAGGCCGTCGGCGAGGTCGACGTGCTGTGCACCCACATCCCGCCCGAGGTGCCCGAACTCGTCTACGACACCGTCGCCCGCCGCTTCGAACGCGGCAGCCGCGCCCTGCTCGACGCCATCCGCCGCACCCGCCCCCGCTACTCCCTGTTCGGCCACGTCCACCAGCCGCTCACCCGGCGCATGCGCGTCGGCGCCACCGAATGCGTCAACGTCGGCCACTTCTCCGGCACCGGGCGCCCCTGGGTCCTGGAGTGGTGACGGCGGCGCCGCCCGCGCGCGATAGCCTTCACACGACACACACCACGGCACGGCGGACGACCCCTGACCGGTATCTGGAGGAGCCACGGCGATGGCGGAACACACCAGTTCGAGCACCACGATCGACGCGGCACCGGCCGAGGTCATGGAGGTGATCGCCGACTTCGCGCGCTACCCCGACTGGACCGGCGAGGTGAAGGAGGCCGAGGTACTCGCCACCGACGACGCCGGCCGGGCCGAGCAGGTCCGCCTCGTCATGGACGCAGGCGCGATCAAGGACGACCAGACCCTCAAGTACACCTGGACGAGTGACACCGAGGTCTCCTGGACCCTGGTCAAGTCCCAGATGCTGCGCTCGCTGGACGGTACGTACGTGCTGCGCCCCGCAGGCCAGGGCACCGAGGTCACCTACTCGCTCACCGTCGACGTCAAGATCCCCATGCTCGGGATGATCAAGCGCAAGGCCGAGAAGGTCATCATCGACCGCGCCCTCGCGGGCCTGAAGAAGCGCGTCGAGTCCGGCAAGTAGCGCCCGCCGAGTCCGGCAAGCAGCGCCCGCCCGGGCCCCCGCCGCAGGCCGGCCGCGGGGCCTGGGGCGCCGCCGGGGGCGCCCGGCACAGTAGCCTCACGCACCATGCGCACCCTTCTCGTCACCGGCCCCGGTGGCTCCGGAAAGACCACCGTCGCCGCCGCCACCGCCCTCGGGGCCGCCCGGCAGGGGACGCGCACCCTGCTGATCACCGCGGAGCCCGCGACCGCGCCCGCCCTCGACGGCCTCGGCGGACCCGATGCACCGGCCGGGCTCGACATCGCCCGGCTCATACCGCAGGACCGGCTCCGCGACGACCTCCTCGCCCTCCAGGACCGCGCCTCCGCCGCCCTCGACCTGCTCGGCGCCGCCCGCCTCGACGCCGACGAGCTGACCCCGCTGCCCGGCAGCACCGAACTCGCCCTGCTCCGCGCCCTGCGCGACAGCGCCGAAGGCCCCCACGACCTCGTCGTCGTCGACCTGCCCGCCGCGCCCGCCGCCGTCGCCGCCCTCGCCCTGCCCGAACAACTGCGCCGCTACCTGCGCCGCCTGCTCCCCGCCGAACGGCAGGCAGCCCGCGCCCTGCGCCCCGTCCTCGGCCGCCTCGCCGGCGTCCCCATGCCCGCCGAGTGGCTGTACGAGAGCGCCGCCCGCTGGGACGCGGAACTCGCCGCCGCGCAGGCCGTCGTCGACGCCGACTCCACCTCCGTACGGCTCGTCGCGGAACCCACCAGCGGCGCCGCCGAGACCCTGCGTACCGCCACCGCCGCGCTCGCCCTCCAGGGCCTGCCCGTCGAATCCGTGCTCGCCAACCGGATGCTGCCCGAGGGCTCCGCCGACCCCTGGCTCGCCGACGCCGCCGCCCGGCAGCGCAAGGTCACCGGCCAGTGGCCCGGCGCCCACGAACTGCCCCACCTCGGCCACGACCCCCGCCCCGGCGACCTCGACGTGCCGCCGCCCGCCGCGCCCGCCCCGCGCGCGCCCTGGCCCGTGGAGGACCGGCTCGCCGAGGACGGCGTCCTGGTCTGGCGCATCCCGCTGCCCGGCGCCCGCCGGGAGGAGCTGACCCTGATCCGGCGCGGCGACGAACTCGTCATCGGCGCCGGCGGCCTGCGCCGGATCGTGCCCCTGCCCTCCGCCCCGCGCCGCTGCACGGTCGCCGGAGCGGGCCTCGTCGAGGGGGAGCTGCGGGTGCGCTTCGCGCCGGACCCCGATCTGTGGCCGAAGACCCGGTGAACCGGGTGCGCCCGTTCGGGTAACGTCGAAGACACCGACCCGGTCAGTTCCGCTCCCCGCAGGAGTCAGCCGTCATGAGCGACGCCACCGAGCACACCGCCCCCCAGGCCGACGCCGACGCGTGGGAGAGGGCCTGCGCCGAGGACCTCGCCGCCGAGCGGGCCCGCCGCCGCGAGCGCGGCGGACCGCCCCCCGGCACCGCCGCCGAGGAGCTGAAGAAGCTCGTCGACGCCGTCGCCGACAAGCTCTCCGGGCTCACCGGCGGCCAGGCCCCCTTCCTCGGGGCCGTCGCGCAGGGCACCGCCGAGCAGGCCGTCCGGCAGGCCGTGCGCCAGGCCCGCGCCGCCGTCGAGCCCGTCATCGAGCGCAACTCCGGTGTTCTCGACCACCTGGCCGCCGCCGGCAGCGAACTCCTCGCCGCCTACCGCACCGCCGTCGAGGGCCAGGAGCGGCGCTGGACCCGCTCCGCCGACGCCCCCGCGCCCGGCCCCGCCGAGGGCCCGGCCCCCGGGCCCCGCAAGGGCGACGACGAGGGCCCGGGCGCGCAGCACATCGACCTGGACTGAACCCTGCTCGGGTACGGTGGGCCGTAGCGGGGCTCGACCGAACTGAGGGATTCATGGGACTCACCATCGGCGTCGACATCGGCGGCACGAAGATCGCGGCCGGCGTGGTCGACGAGGAAGGCACGATCCTCTCCACGTTCAAGGTGCCGACGCCTTCCACGCCCGACGGGATCGTGGACGCGATCGCCTCGGCCGTGGAAGGTGCCCGGGCCGGACACGAGATCGTCGGTGTCGGCATCGGCGCCGCCGGATACGTCAACCGGCAGCGCTCCACCGTCTACTTCGCGCCGAACATCGACTGGCGCCAGGAGCCGCTGAAGGAGAAGGTCGAGCAGCGCGTCGGCCTCCCCGTCGTCGTGGAGAACGACGCGAACGCGGCGGCGTGGGGCGAGTACAAGTTCGGCGCGGGCAAGGGCCACCGCAACGTCATCTGCATCACCCTCGGCACCGGCCTCGGCGGCGGCATCATCATCGGCAACAAGCTGCGCCGCGGACACTTCGGCGTGGCCGCCGAGTTCGGCCACATCCGCATGGTCCCGGACGGGCTGCTGTGCGGCTGCGGCTCGCAGGGCTGCTGGGAGCAGTACGCGTCCGGCCGCGCCCTCGTGCGCTACGCCAAGCAGCGCGCCAACGCCACCCCGGAGAACGCGGCGTACCTGCTCTCCCTCGGCGACGGCACCCCCGACGGCATCGAGGGCAAGCACATCTCCAGCGCCGCCCGCGAGGGCGACCCGGTGGCCGTCGACTCCTACCGTGAGCTGGCCCGCTGGGCGGGCGCCGGGCTCGCGGACCTGGCCTCCCTGTTCGACCCGTCGGCGTTCATCGTCGGCGGCGGCCTCTCGGACGAGGGCGAGCTGGTCCTCGACCCGATCCGCAAGTCGTACAAGCGCTGGCTCGTCGGCGGCAACTGGCGGCCCGTCGCCGACGTCATCGCCGCCCAACTGGGCAACAAGGCGGGCATGGTCGGCGCCGCCGACCTGGCCCGGGAGCCCGACCCCATCATGTGACGCGGGCGCGAGCGCGCACCGGTGCCCGTCGTTCCCCTCGGGGGCGGCGGGCACCGGCGTATCTTGATCGCCATGGACTCCGGCTCGCTCACCGACCCCAGCGAACTCCCCGACTCCCGCACCGAAGCCGACGGTTCGGCCGTCGTCCGCGTCCTCAGCTACAACATCCGCTCGCTGCGCGACAGCCCCGTCGCCGTCGCCCGCGTCATGAAGCGCTGCGCCCCCGACCTCGTGCTGATCCAGGAGGCGCCCCGCTTCTTCCGCTGGCGCAAGCAGCTCGCCCGCCTCGCCCGCGCCGCCGACCTCGTACTGCTGGCGGGCGGGGGCAGCGCGGCCGGACCTGCGCTGCTGTGCTCGCTGCGGGCCACGGTCGAGCGGACCGAGGACGTGCTGCTCCCGCTCACCCCCGGCCTGCACCGGCGCGGCTTCTCGACCGCCGTCGTACGGCTGGGCGGGGCCAGGCTCGGCGTCGTGAGCTGCCATCTGAGCCTGCAGAAGGACGAGCGGTACGCGCAGGGCGGCCTGCTGCTCGACCGGATCGCGGCGATGGGCGTCGAGCACGTCGTGGCCGGCGGCGACCTCAACGAGCGGCCCGACGGACGCACCTTCCGGCGCCTGTCCGGCGCCCTCCAGGACTGCTGGGCGACGGCTCCCTGGGGCGGCGAGCACACCTCCACGCCAAAGGACCCGCATCAGCGCATCGACGCGATCCTGGCGACGAAGAACATCGAGGTGCTGGGCTGCGGGGTGCCGCCCTTCCTCGACCCGGCCGAGCTGCGGGCGGCCACCGACCACCTCCCGGTCCTCGCCGCCCTCCGCGTCCCGGCGCTCTGACCCGCCCGTACGACGAGCGCCCCGCGCTCCGGCATCCCCGCGTACGACGAGCACCCCGCGCTGCGCCCTTCGCGCGTACGACAAAGCCCGGCGCGGGAAGCTCCCGGCCGGGCCCTTGTCACGGGCGCGGGGTCAGACGACCGCGCCGCGCCCCGGGTCGTCGCCGTCCTCGTCGTCCGGGCGCATCCGGGCGACCAGCGTGGCGAACCCGCCGAGGAAGCCGCCGATGCACAGCGTCGCCAGCCACCACGTCATCGGCCAGCCCAGCAGCACCGACACGAGCAGCAGCACCGGACCGCCTATGACGGCCAGCCACGCGAACTTCGCCGTCACGTCCGCGTCCGGCAGCGGCGGCGGCTCCGGCGGTACGAAGTGGCCCTCGTCGTCCCCGTCGAAGTCGTCGTCGGAAGGATCGGGGGCCCGGTAGTCGCGCGGGCCCGGGGCCTGGGCGACGCCGGGCGCGAACGACACCGACGAGCCGAGCGGGCTCGCGGGGCGCCCGGCGGGGGACGCGTCGTCGGGGGCGTCGCCGTCCTTGCCGTTCGTCTCGGGTTCCAGCAGGGCCAGGTCCTCCACCGACTTGAACGGCTTCGCGCCCGGCGGGTCCGGCGGCTCCTCCCCGTACCCCGCGACGATCTGCGCCCACAGCGCGTCCTCGTCGACGGGCAGCAGCGGGTCACGGTCCGGCTCGCCGTCTCCCCGCCCGCCCTGCTCGTCCCGCCCGTGCGGTTCGTCCCGCTCGTGCGGCTCGGGGTCCCGCCGCTCCTGCTCAGCCACCGCTGGCCGTCCCTTCCACGCCCTCGCTGGGGGTCTTGCCGACACTCGGGGCGATCCGGCCGATGAACGCGAGGCTCTCCTCGAAGATCCGGTCCGCGTCATGGTCCAACGTCGCCACGTGGTAGCTCTGTTCCAGCAGGATCTCGGTGACGTCCGTGGAGGAGACGCGGCTGAGGACGCGGGCCGAGTCGGCGGGCGGCACGACATGGTCCTCCGGGCTGTGCAGCACCATCAGCGGCTGCGTGACCTGCGGCAGCTCGCGGTCCACCAGCTTGAAGAAGGTGCGCAGCCGGTGCGCGGAGTGCAGCGGCACGCGCGCGTAGGCCACCTCGACGGAGCCCTCCTTCGCTATGTCGCTGGCGATGCCGGGGATCGTCCGGACGAAGTGCCGGGCCACCGGCAGGGCGTGGGCGGCGAGGCCATGCACCTTGTTCCCCGGGTTGACCAGGACGAGGCCCGCGATGTCGTCGCCGTGCCGGGCCGCGAGCCGCAGCGCGAGGGCGCCCCCCATCGACAGGCCGCACACGAAGACCTGGGAACAGCGGTCGGTCAGCTCCCGCAGCGCCCGGTCCACCTCCGCGTACCAGTCCTGCCAGGAGGTGACGGCCAGGTCCTCCCAGCGCGTGCCGTGCCCGGGCAGCAGCGGCAGCGAGACGGTCAGCCCCCGCTCCGCCAGGTAGGTGGCCCAGGGCCGCATCGACTGCGGAGTTCCGGTGAAACCGTGACAGAGGAGGACGCCGACCTCGCCGCCTTCGTGGCGGTACGGCTCGGCTCCAGGAAGGACCGGCACCTTCGGTCTCCTGTTCATCAAAGTGGCATCGGGACGAGAACTTCACCGTACGCGACCGGACTGACACCGACCAGGGTCGTCGGGCCCCCGGAGGGCGCCGCGGGTTAAGGTCTGACCCTCGGACTGATCCGAGCACGAGGGTCCGGGTACGAGGGAAGGCAGTGGGTTGATCTACGGCGCAATGAAGGTGGCGATCGGGGGGCCGCTCAAGCTCGGCTTCCGACCGTGGGTGGAGGGCCTGGAGAACATTCCGGCCGACGGACCCGCCATTCTGGCGAGCAACCACCTCTCCTTCTCCGACTCGTTCTTCCTGCCGGCCGTCCTCGACCGCAAGGTCACGTTCATCGCCAAGGCCGAGTACTTCACCACCCCCGGGGTCAAGGGCAAGCTGACGGCCGCCTTCTTCAAGGGCGTGGGGCAGCTCCCCGTGGACCGCTCCGGTTCGCGCGGCGCGGGCGAGGCCGCCATCAAGAGCGGCATCGAGGTCCTGGAGCGCGGCGAGCTGTTCGGCATCTACCCCGAGGGCACGCGCTCGCCCGACGGCCGCCTCTACCGGGGCAAGCCCGGCGGCCTCGCGCGGGTCGCCCTCGCCACCGGCGCGCCCGTGATCCCCGTGGCGATGATCGACACGGAGAAGATCCAGCCGCCCGGCAAGGTCCTGCCCAAGCTGATGCGCCCGGGCATCCGCATCGGCAAGCCGCTCGACTTCACCCGCTACCAGGGCATGGAGGGCGACCGGTTCGTGCTGCGGGCGGTGACCGACGAGGTCATGTACGAGATCATGAAGCTCTCCGGCCAGGAGTACGTGGACATGTACGCGACGGCCGCCAAGCGGCAGATCGCGGACGCGGAGAAGGCCGAGAAGGAAGCGAAGAAGGCGCTGGAGAAGGAGCGCGAGAAGGAACGCGAGCAGTAGGCGGCCTTCGCGGGCCGGGCGCCGAGGGGGCGGGGGAACCAGATGGGCCACACGCGCGGGACAGCGGACACGGCTGCGCCGGACGCCGAGGCGACGGGCACGGCGACAGCGGCAGGGGCCCCGGCGGACGCGGGCGGTGACGCGCCGGCTGCCGCGAAGGGACGTACCGTGCGCCGGGAGCGGGTCGTGCGGATGTCGGTGGAGCAGCCGCTGTGGCGCGCCCTCACCGGGTACCGCGTCCTGACCCTGCTCTACGCGATCGGCCTGTTCGTCTCCGCGTACGAGCACTACGAGCGGCCCTGGGTCGGCATCGCCTACTACGCCGTACTCGCCGGCTGGACGTTCGCCACGCTGCCGCAGGTCTCCGGCGCCCGGCGCTGCACCAAGCGGTTCCTCGTCGCCGACCTCACCGTCGCGGTCGCCGGTATCCTGCTCTCCCCGGTCGCCGGGCACGAGCGCGCCGTCACCGGCGGGACGACGCTGCCCTCGATCTGGACAGCCGGCGCGGTCCTCGCCTGGGCGCTCAAGGGCGGCTGGCGCTGGGCCGCGTCCGCGTCACTGCTGATCGGCGTCGCCAACGTCGTCCAGCGCGGCAGCCTCAGCCGCAGCACCCTGCACAACGTCCTGCTGGTCTGCATCGCCTCCATAGCGATCGGGTACGTCGTCGAGGTCGCCCGCGCCTCCGAGCGCACCCTCGCCCGCGCCCTGGAGATCGAGGCGGCGACCCGTGAGCGCGAGCGGCTGGCCCGCGACATCCACGACAGCGTCCTCCAGGTCCTCGCCATGGTCCAGCGGCGCGGTACCGCCCTCGGCGGCGAGGCGGCCGAGATCGGGCGGCTGGCGGGGGAGCAGGAGGTCGCCCTGCGCACCCTCGTCGCCGGCGGCCTCAGCCCCGCCTCCCGCGCCTCCGAGGACGCGGCGCTCGGCGCGGTCGTCCGCGCGGTCGACGAGCCGTACGCCGACGAGGACGGCGCCCCGCGCGATCTGCGCCCCCTGCTCGCCCGGCACGCCGGGTCCCGCGTCACCTTCGCCGAACCGGGCGCGCCGGTGCTGCTGCCGCCCGCCGCCGTCCGCGAGGTGGCCGCCGCCGTCGCCGCCACGCTGGACAACGTACGGCGGCACGCGGGCGAGGACGCGCACGCCTGGGTGCTGGTCGAGGACGAGCCGGACGCGGTGATCGTCACCGTCCGCGACGACGGCCCCGGCATCCCCGAGGGCCGGCTCGCGCAGGCGGAGGGCGAGGGCCGGCTCGGCGTGGCCCAGTCCATCAGGGGGCGGCTGCGCGACATAGGCGGCACCGCCGAACTGCTCTCGGTCCCGGGTCAGGGCACCGAGGTCGAGATGAACGTACCGAAGAAGTGACCGCCGACAGCGGCACGGGGGAAGGCAGGAGCGAGGCCATGAGCGACAGCGCGCAGGGACAGCGGGACGCGGAGGAGGCGGCGGCGTCCGCCGCGATCAGGGTGATGGTCGTCGACGACCATCCGATGTGGCGGGACGCGGTCGCCCGCGATCTGGCCGCCGCCGGATTCGACGTCGTCGCCACGGCCGGCGACGGTGACCAGGCCGTACGCCGGGCCCGTGCCGCGCGCCCGCAGGTCCTCGTCCTCGACCTGAACCTGCCCGCCAAGCCCGGGGTGCAGGTCTGCAAGGAACTCGTCGGCGCCGATCCCGCGCTGCGGGTGCTCGTGCTGTCCGCGAGCGGGGAGCACGCCGATGTGCTGGAGGCCGTGAAGTCCGGCGCCACGGGCTATCTGTTGAAGTCGGCGTCCACCGGGGAGCTGCTCGACGCGGTGCGCCGTACGGCGGCGGGGGATCCGGTGTTCACGCCGGGGCTGGCCGGGCTCGTCCTCGGGGAGTACCGGCGGCTGGCCTCCGAGCCGGTTGCCGTCGCCGGGGCGCACGAATCGGACGCTCCGCGGCTCACCGAGCGGGAGACGGAAGTCTTGCGGCTCGTCGCCAAGGGGCTGAGCTACAAGCAGATCGCCGAGCGGCTGGTGATCTCGCACCGTACCGTCCAGAACCACGTCCAGAACACGCTCGGCAAGCTCCAGCTCCACAACCGGGTAGAACTGGTCCGCTACGCCATAGAACAGGGCCTGGACGACACCCCGTAACCCTGAGAGCAGGCGCTGAGCCCAGCCCCGCCCCGAGCAAGGAAGCCTGCGCCGAGGCCAGCCCCGCAAGGGGCGCGGGGAACTGCGCGCCCAGCCACGACGCACCCGGCACTCTGGGGCCCTGCCCCAGCTCCCGCTCCTCAATCGCCGGAGGGGCTTGATCGACCGGCGCTGAGATAAGCCCCGTAAGGGGCGCGGGGAACTGCGCGAGAAGCCCCACCGGGGCTGAACCCGAGGCACAACGATCACGCACCCGGCGCTGGGTGCCGCCTTGCCCACCCTGCCGCCCTGGGGGTCCCCCCGGACGAAGTCTGGGGGAGGCAGATTGCCCAAGGCGGGGGCGCCGAAGAGGCACCGGGGTTGGCAGCCCCGTAAGGGGCGCGGGGAACTGCGCGAGACGTCCCACCGGGCTGAACTGAACGCACAACGACCAGCCCCCCCCCCAGGGACGCGAGAGGGCCCGTCCAAGAACCCCGGCGTGCCGTGGCAGCGGGGGGTACATAGACTCCTGCCATGGAAATCCTCGCATTCGGCGTGCAATCGGACGAAAAGCCCCTCATCGAGAAGGCCTTCCAAGGCCACCACGACGTCCGCTGCCTGGACGTCTTCCTCAATGAGGACACCGCCCCCATCGCCGCCGGCTACGAGATCATCTCCACCAGCGTCAACGCCACCCTCAACAACCGCGTCCTGCAGACCCTCGCGGCCGGCGGCACGCAGATGATCGCCCAGCGCTCCACGGGCTTCAACAACATCGACCTGCAAGTAGCGGAGCGCCTCGGGCTGACCGTCGCCCGCGTCTCGTACTACTCGCCCTACTCGGTCGCCGAGTTCGCCTGGTCCCTGGCGATGGCCGTCAACCGCCGCATCGTCCGCGCCTCCAACCGCACCCGCGACTTCGACTTCCGCCTCGACGGACTCATGGGCCGGGACATGCGCGGCCGCACGGTCGGTGTCCTCGGCACCGGCAAGATCGGCGAGGCGTTCACCCGTATCGCGCACGGCTTCGGCATGAAGCTGCTCGGCTGGGACGTCGCCCAGAACCCGAACTGCGTGGAGCTGGGCATGAAGTACGTCGACAAGGAAGAACTGTTCGCCGAGGCCGACCTCATCAGCCTCCACGTACCGCTGCTGCCGTCCACCGAGCACATCGTGGACGCGGCCGCGCTGCGCACGATGAAGGACGACGCGATCCTCATCAACTCCAGCCGCGGCGGCCTCGTCGACACCAAGGCGCTGGTCACCGAGTTGCGCGAGGGCCGCTTCGCCGGGGTCGGCCTCGACGTGTACGAGGCCGAGGCGGGCCTGTTCTTCCTCGACAAGTCGCTCGACGTCGTCGAGGACGACACCCTGGCCCGCCTCGTCACCTTCCCGAACGTGCTGGTCACCTCGCACCAGGCGTACTACACGGTGGACGCCGTCGGACAGATCATCGACACCACCGTGCGCAACGTCCTCGACTACCGAGCCGGCCGCCGCTCCGAGAACGTCCTCGTCCCCGCCGAGGTCCCCGCCGCGCCGCCCGCGACGAGCTGACCCGTCAGCTCCCGTACGAGGTCCGCGCCGCGCAGCGTCAGCACCGACTCCGGGTGGAACTGCACGGACGCGAACCCGGGCCCGCGCAGCGCGTGCACCTCGCCGCTCGCCGCGTCCCGGGCGACCTCGACGCCGTGCGCGGCCAGTTCGAGGGCGGCCTCGTCGTCGCAGCGCGCCACGAAGCTGTTGTAGAACCCGACCGTCTCGACGCGCCCGAACAGCTCGATGTCGGTCTGCGCCCCCTGGTACGGGACCTGCTTGCGCACGAGGTCCAGGCCCAGTTCGGCCGCGATCAGCTCATGGCCGAGGCACACCCCGAGCACCCCGTGCCGGTGCGTACGCAGCGCGTCGGCGGTCAGCGCCCGCAGGAACCGCATCTTCGGATCGGCGGCGTCCGTGGGATCGCCGGGGCCCGGCCCGAGGACGAGCGGGCCCTCGTGCGCGAGCGCCGCCTCCCGCAGCCCCTCCTCGTCGTACCGCCGCACGCTCACGTCGAGCCCCGACGAGCGCAGCACATGCGCCAGCATCGCCGTGAACGTGTCCTCGCCGTCCACCACCAGCGCGTGCCCGGCCGGCTCACCGGCCCGCTCCCGCATCCGCAGCCAGAACGGCGCGAGCGCCGCCCGCCGCCCGTCGAGCGCCGCCCGCACCCGCGGATCGTCGGCGAGCGCCGGCCGCGTGGCCTCCGTACGCGGCCGCCCCGGGCGCACCCCGAGCGCGGTCAGCACCCCGGCCGCCTTCGCGTGCGTCTCGGCGACCTCACCGGCCGGGTCCGAACCCCGTACGAGCGTCGCGCCGACCGGCACCCGCAGCCGGCCGCTCGCCGTGTTCACGTCGGCCGTGCGGATCAGGATGGGGGAGTCGAGGGTCTGCGCGCCGCCCGCGTCCCGGCCGAGCAGGGCCAGCGCGCCCGCGTAGTAGCCGCGCCCGCCGACCTCGTGCCGGCCGATGACCCGGCACGCGTTCTGCACGGGCGAGCCGGTGACGGTCGCCGCGAACATCGTCTCGCGCAGCACCTCCCGTGCGTCCAGCGTGGAACGGCCGCGCAGCTCGTACTCGGTGTGCGCGAGGTGCGCCATCTCCTTCAGGCGCGGCCCGACGACGACCCCGCCCTGGTCGCCGACCGTGCACATCATCTTCAGCTCCTCGTCCACCACCATCGACAGCTCCTCGATCTCCTTGCCGTCGGCGAGGAAGCCGAGCAGATGCTCGGGGGTGGGGCCCTCCGCCGGATAGCGGTAGGTGCCGCTGATCGGGTTCATCACGACGGTCCCGCCGGACATCCGCACATGCACCTCGGGGCTCGCGCCGATCAGCGCCCGCCCGCCCCCCTCGCCGTCCCCGGTGTGCACGACGAACGTCCAGTACGCGCCCCGCTCCCCGGCCAGCAGCCGCCGGAACAGCGCCAGCGCGTCGCGCCGCGAGAAGCCGTCGACCGTGCCCTCGTACGTCCTGCGGATCACGAAGTTGGCGCCCTCGCCGCGCCCGATCTCCTCGCGCAGCACCCGCCCGACGATCTCCGCGTACGTGTCGTCGTCCACGTCGAACCCGCCGCCGCGCACCGCGACCTCATGGGCGGGCAGCGCGCGCAGGGCCTCGCCGAGCGGGATCTCGTACGACTCCTCGGGGACGAGGACGGTGAGCGGGGTGCCGTCGTCGCGTACGTCGAAGCCGCGCTCGGCGATCTGCCGGAACGGCACCAGGGCCAGGCCCTCGTCCGGCAGGTCGGCGAGCCGTCCGTGGTCCTCGACCCGGCCCACCAGCACCTCGACCGTGTCGTGGTCACGGCCGGGCGTACGGCGGCGCAGCAGGGCGAAGGGGCGGTCGTCGGTGAGCAGACGCTCGATGATCATGGGGCTGTTCCTTCCGGGACTTCCGGGACTTCAGGGAGGAACAGCCGGGTGCGCAAACACCGAAGGCCGCCCCTCGGGCGGCCTTCGCGCAGTCGCAGACACGCAGTCAGTGGGCCGCCGGATGTGCGGTCCACCACCAGGTGAGGTGCGAAAGGTGCGCGAACATGAGCGTCACCGTACACGGCCGCCGCCCCCCGAGCCCCTCCGCGCGCCGCCCGTCTCAAAAGATGAGCGGTGGAATGGACGTACCGGCCGACCCCGTAATGTGGGGGAGGTGACCGTGAACGCTAAGACCAGCGCGAGCGCTGGCAACACCTGGCGAGACCTGCCCGCGGCGCAGCAGCCCGAGTACCCCGATGCCGAGGCTCTGCGCGATGTGATCGCGGACCTCGAGACCTATCCGCCGCTCGTCTTCGCGGGCGAGTGCGATCTGCTGCGTGACCGGATGGCGGCCGTCGCCAAGGGCGAGGCGTTCCTCCTCCAGGGCGGCGACTGCGCCGAGGCATTCGACGCGGTGTCCGCCGATCACATCAGGGCCAAGCTGAAGACGCTGCTCCAGATGGGCGCCATCCTCACGTACGCGGCGTCCGTGCCGGTCGTGAAGGTGGGCCGGATCGCCGGCCAGTACTCCAAGCCCCGCTCGAAGCCTGTCGAGACCCGCGACGGCGTGACGCTGCCGACCTACCGCGGCGACTCGGTCAACGGGTTCGAGTTCACCGAGGCGGCCCGCGTCCCGGACCCCGAGCGCCTGAAGCGGATGTACCACGCGTCCGCCTCCACGCTGAACCTCGTACGCGCCTTCACCACCGGCGGTTACGCGGACCTGCGCCAGGTGCACGCCTGGAACCAGGACTTCGTGAAGTCCTCGCCCTCGGGCCAGCGCTACGAGCAGCTCGCCCGCGAGATCGACAACGCGCTCAACTTCATGCGCGCCTGCGGCACCGACCCGGCCGAGTTCCAGACGGTCGAGTTCTACGCCTCGCACGAGGCGCTGCTGCTCGACTACGAGTCGGCGCTGACCCGCGTCGACTCGCGCACGGGCGACCTGTACGACGTCTCGGGCCACATGGTGTGGATCGGTGAGCGCACCCGCCAGCTCGACGGCGCGCACATCGAGTTCGCGTCGCGGATCCGCAACCCGATCGGCATCAAGCTCGGCCCGACGACGACGTCCGAGGAGGCGCTCCAGTACATCGAGCGTCTCGACCCGGACCGCGAGCCGGGCCGGCTGACCTTCATCGTGCGCATGGGTGCCGACAAGGTCCGCGACAAGCTGCCCGAGCTGGTGGAGAAGGTCACCGCGTCCGGCGCGACCGTCGCCTGGGTCACCGACCCGATGCACGGCAACACGTTCGAGGCGGCCTCCGGCCACAAGACGCGCCGCTTCGACGACGTGCTCGACGAGGTCAAGGGCTTCTTCGAGGTCCACAAGGCGCTCGGCACCCACCCGGGCGGCATCCACGTGGAGCTGACCGGCGACGACGTCACGGAGTGCGTGGGCGGCGGCGACGAGATCTTCGTCGACGATCTGCACCAGCGCTACGAGACGGCCTGCGACCCGCGCCTGAACCGCAGCCAGTCGCTCGACCTGGCCTTCCTGGTCGCGGAGATGTACCGCGACCAGTGACCGGTGGCCGGTGCTGGCCGGGCGGCCGGACCGCGTTTGCTGAACGAAAGAGCCGTGGGGCGCGGATCACAGCGATCCGCGCCCCACGGCTCTTTTGCGCTCCCGGCGCGCCGGGTAAGGTTAGGTTGGCCTCACCGGTCACCGGGGGGTGTCACACGACCAGACCCGGCCGGGAGGTGGAACCGCGTGTTCGTCTGCAACTGCTTCGGAGTCACCGAGGCGCAGGTCAAGAAGCACGCGGAGGACGGTGCCTGCACCCCCCGCCAGATAGCCTCCGCCTGCAAGGCGGGCACCGACTGCGGGTCGTGCGTCCGCCGTATCCAGGCCCTGCTCGGCCGTGGCGCGTGCCCGCGCCGCGAACTGTCCGACCAGACGGACCGGCCCGCCGTCACACCGGCCGCCGCCCCCGCGGAGCTTCCCGAAGCCGCCTGAGCGCGCGGCCCGCCCGTCAGCTCTCCGGCTGCTCGACCAGCTGGGCGATGTAGAGCGCCTCACCGAGCTTGTCCACGAGTTCGAGCTGGGTGTCGAGGTAGTCGATGTGGTGCTCCTCGTCCTCCAGGATCGACTCGAAGATGTTCGCGGACGTGATGTCGCCCTTCGCGCGCATCACCTCGACGCCCCGCTTCAACCGGTCGATGGCCTCGACCTCGATCTGCCGGTCCGCCTGGAACATCTCGGTGACGGTCTGCCCGACCCGTACGTGGAAGAGGCGCTGGTAGTTCGGCAGCCCGTCCAGGAAGAGGATCCGGTCGGTGAGCACCTCCGCGTGCTTCATCTCGTCGATCGACTCGGACCGGGTGTACTTGGCGAGCTTCGTCCAGCCGAAGTTCTCCTGCATCTTGGCGTGCAGGAAGTACTGGTTGATCGCCGTGAGTTCGGCGGTGAGCTGCTCGTTGAGGAACTCGATGACCTCGGGGTCGCCCTGCATCGCAGAGGCTCCTTCCAAGCGGTGAGGGGGCAGGTTCCGCGCATCCTCGCATCGGCACGGGAACGCGTCCAGTAAGTGCACGCTTAGTAGGAGTTGCCCGAATTCATGATCGACTGCGGCCGGTCGGCGGACGCGTGGTCACGTCCACCGCCCGGGGTCTGTCAGGATGGAGGCATGGGTCATCCGGTGGGTCGAGAGTCTGAGGGAGCAGCGCAGCCGGAGCTTCCGCCGGGCCAGCGCCTTCAGCGCGGCTGGCCGGTCACGCACTACGGACCCGTACCCAGGTTCCGGCCCGAGCGCTGGGAGTTCAGGGTCTTCGGCTCCACCGCCGACGGCGAGAAGCACTGCTGGAACCATGAGGAGTTCTCGGCCCTGCCGTACGCCACCGTGGTCGGCGACCTGCACTGCGTCACGAAGTTCAGCATGCTCGGCGCCGAGTGGGGCGGGGTGCGCGCCGCCACGATCCTGGAACTGGCGCCGCCGGACCCGGCCGTCACCCATGTCATGGTCTGGGCCGAGTACGGCTTCAGCTCCAATCTGCGCCTCGCCGACTTCGCCTCCGAGCGCACGATCTTCGCCACGCACAAGGACGGCGAACTCCTCACCGCCGAACACGGGTTCCCGTTGCGGCTCGTCGTCCCGCACCTGTACGCCTGGAAGGGCCCGAAGTGGGTGCGCGGCGTCGAGTACATGACGGCGGACCGGCGCGGGTTCTGGGAGGAGCGCGGGTATCACAACGTCGGCGACCCCTGGCGCGAGCAGCGGTACTCGTACCAGGAGGAGCCCGGCGAGGGCCCCGAGCTGTAGCGGGGGCCTCGCCGGGTGCGGGGTGTCGTGGTGCGGGTGTGGCGGTGACGGTGCCGCTGGTGGCGCTGTGCCGGGGGCGGTGCCGGGCCGTCAGTGGTGGTACTGGTGGACCACCGCGTGGCCCTTGCCGCGGCCGATCATCCAGCGGTTGACGGGCGTCGTCACGACGAAGGCCAGGGCCAGCGAGATCGCCAGCGAGCCCCAGAACAGGGCGTCCGCGAGCTGCGCGTCCATCGCGGCGGGCCAGACGGCGATCACGCCGTTGTCGATCAGCTCCATCACGGCGATGGACAGGGTGTCGGCGGCCAGGGCGACCCGGAAACCCGTCTTGAAGTCGACGCCGGCGCGGAGCACTCCGCGCAGGGTCAGCGAGTAGCCGAACACGAAGGCGAGCACGATCGCCAGGATCATCGTCGGTACGTTGCCCCAGCCGAGGGCGGTGCCGATCACCATGCCGAGGATCTCGCCGATGGCGCAGCCGGTCAGGCAGTGCAGGGTGGCCTGCGCGGCCATCGCCCAGGAGACCTTGCCGGGGGAGTGGCCGGCGTGGTCGCCGTGCCCGGAGTGGCTGGTGTGGCCGGCGTGTCCGGTGTGATCTCCGTGGCTGGAGTGGCCTGCGTGATTCGCGTGATCTGGCTGGCCGGTGTTGTGAACCGCGTGATCTACGTGATCTACGTGGTCGGCGTGGTTCTCGTGTCGCATGTGTCCCCCAGGGTCAGGCGTGGTTCCCGTGCCGGGCTCACCGGGTGCCAACAGTATGCCCCCGGGGGGTATTCCTCAACGGGGTTCGTGAGCCCGTCCGCGCAGTTCCTTGAGGCGGGCCACGTCCGCCGCGTGCCCCTCCTTGCCGCCCGGGGTCTCGATGACCAGCGGCACGCCCTCCGTCGCCGGATGCGCCATCAGCTCGGCGAACGGTTCCGCTCCGATGTGCCCGGTGCCGATGTTCTCGTGCCGGTCCTTGTGGGCGCCGACGACGTCCTTGGAGTCGTTGGCGTGGATCAGCTTCAGCCGGCCCTCGCCGACCGTCTCCACGAGCAGATCGAGGGTCTGCTTCATCCCCGCAGGACCCGTCAGATCGTGGCCGGCGGCGAAGATGTGACAGGTGTCGAGGCAGACGCCCAGCTTGGGGTGCCGGTCCAGTGCGTCGAAGTACGGGCCGAAGTCCCAGGTCCGCGAGCACAGCGAGGCGCCTTGGCCGGCGGTCGACTCCAGCAGCAGGAACGGGTCGTCCTCGTGCGTCAGCTCGTCCAGCAGCGGCAGCATCCGCTCCCGTACCTGCGCGAGCGCCACGTCGCGGGGGCGGCCGCCGGTCGCGGAACCGGTGTGTACGACGACGCCGAGCGCGCCGATCGCGCGGGCGCGGCGCAGCGAGTGCCGCAGGGAGAGGACGGACTTCTCGACGGTGGCCTCGGTGTGCGAACCGAAGTTGATGAGGTACGGGGCGTGTACGTACGCGGGGAGGGCCGCGTCGGCGCACCGGGTGCGGAACTCTTCGTCCTGGCGCGGGTTGCCCTCTGGGGTGGCCCAGCCGCGGGGGTTGGCGACGAAGACCTGGACCGTCTCGGCCCGCAGTTCCTCGGCGTAGGAGAGGCCGACGGTGGCGAGACCGCCGGCGACGGGGACGTGCCCGCCGATCGGGTTACGGATGCTGCTGTTCACTGTGCCCAGCGTGCCATGCCCTCCGGGGGTGGGGGCGGGTCGGGGTGCGGTGATCATCTGGCCTCTGCCCGGTGGGTGGCTGGTCGCGCAGTTCCCCGCGCCCCTAGGAGGGGCGACTTCGTCGCCACCTCCTCCCCTGGGGAGCTGGGGCGAAGCCCCGCTCCTCAGGGGCGCGGGGAACTGCGCGACCAGCCACGGCGAAAGCCGAGGATCCCCACCGGCCGGAGCCACCCACCTGCTTAGGGGCGCGGGGAACTGCGCAAAACCTGAGGTGCTATGGGCCTCCGCCCGAGAACTCCCCCCCCCGGCGCGGGGATCGGCGCAAGACCTAGCGAATGGTGATCTTGATGGTCGCCCCCTTGGGCGCCTCGTCCCCACCCTCGACCGACTGACTCTTCACCGTGTCGCCGAACAACCCGAGCAGCCCCCGATCCTCATCGACCTGGAACCCCGCCCCCTCCAACTTGTTCCGCGCATCCGAGACGCTCATCCCGGTGACATCGGGCACCTCCACCATGACCGGCCCCTTGGAGATCGTGAGCGTCACCGTGTCCCCCTCGGCCAGCTTCCCGCCCTCGCGGGGCGACTGCCGGGCCACGCTGCCCTTGTCCTCGTCGGAGTTGACCCGCTGCGGCGCGATCTTCACCTGGAAGCCCGCGTCCTCCAGCTCGGTCACGGCGTCCTGCTCGCTCTCGCCGGTCACGTCGGGCACATCGATCGGCGCCCCCTTGGAGACGATCAGCGCGACGGCGGAACCGGCCCTGCGGACCTTGCCGGACGGCGGATCCGTACCGATGACCGACCCCCGGCCGATCTGCTCGCTGAACTTCCGCGTCACCATGCCCGGCGCCAGCCCCCGCTCCTTGAGCGCCGCCTTCGCGTCGGCCAGCGACCGGCCCGCGACATCCGGCACCTTCACCGTCTCCGGGCCACGCGACACCGTCAGCGCGACCGTGCCGTGGTCGCGGATGCGCTCACCGGCCTTCGGGGCCGTGCCCATCACCGTGCCGCGCTCGTACGCGTCGCTGTAGCGCCGGGTCACCTTGCCGGGCTTGAGGCCCGCCTCGGACAGCCGGCGCTCCGCCTCCGCCTGCGACTTCGTCAGCAGCGAGGGGACCTTCGTGAACTGGCCCGAGTTGATGTACCAGACGCCCGCGCCCAGCCCCAGCGCGAGCAGCAGCGCACCGACGACGGCGAACGTGCCCCGGCGCGGAGCGCCCCGCCCGAACCGGCCCGCGAGCCCGCGCCGGGCCCCCGGGGGAGGAGGCGGCGGCGACTCCAGCCGGCTCGTGTGCTGAACGCCCCCCACACCGACACCGGCCCCTGAACCGGCTCCCGCGTCCGCCGACACCGGCAGCGGCAACTGCACCCCCGCCGTGCGCACCGCGCGCGGGATGACGCTCGTACGGTCGTCGGCGCCCGCGTGCTCCACCTCGCGCGCCTGCGGCGGCACCGCGTCGAGCTGCGCGTCGGTGAGCGCGGCGCGCGCCGTCCGCGCCTGGGCGAGCAGCGCGACCGCGTCCGGCGGGCGTACTGCCGGATTGCGGGCCGTCGCCGACGCGACCAGCTCGTCCAGCTCGAAGGGGAGCCCGGGGACGGCGGCCGACGGCGGCGGCACGTCCTCGTTCAGATGCTTGTAGAGAACCTGCGCCGGAGTGTCGCCCGCGTGCGGCTTGCCGCCGGTCAGCATCTCGTACAGCACGACACCGCACGCGTACACGTCCACGCTGGGCGTCGCCGTGCCGTCCTCGATCTGCTCGGGCGCCAGATACGAGACCGTGCCGAGCACCGCGCCCGTCGTCTGCGTCACCGTGTCCACCGAGCGGACCAGGCCGAAGTCCGCGACCTTCACTCGGCCGTCGTCGCCTATCAGGACGTTCTCCGGCTTCATGTCGCGGTGCACGAACCCCGCCCGGTGCGCGGCCCCGAGCGCGGCGAGGACCGGCTCCAGGATGTCGAGCGCCGCGCGCGGGCGCAGCGCGCCCCGGTCGCGCAGCACGTCCCGCAGGGTGCAGCCCGCCACGTACTCCATCGCCAGATAGACGTACGCGCCCTCGGCGCCCTGGTCGAAGACCCCCACCACGTTCGGATGGGAGAGGCGGGCGACCGACTTCGCCTCGCGGATGAACCGGTCGACGAACGAGGCGTCGGCCGCCAGCGAGGGGTGCATCACCTTGAGCGCGAGCACGCGGTCGAGGCGGGTGTCCACGGCCCGGTAGACCGTGGCCATCCCGCCGACCGCGATGCGGGCGTCGACGCGGTAGCGGCCGTCGAGCACCTGCCCGAGCAGAGGGTCCTGAAGGGTCGTGTCCACGCAGGCGAGTGTACGAGGAGGCACCGACACCGCCGCCCGGTACGGGCCCCGGTAACCCGCACTGCAGCAGAGCTGTGACCCGCTCAGAACGCCGGCCGCTCCGGGTCCAGACGGGCCAGCCCGGCGCCCGGCGATGACGCCTGCGCGAAGTGCCGCTTGGGGATGCGGCCCGCCCGGCGCGCCAGCCGGCCCGCCTCCACCGCGTGCCGCATGCCCTGCGCCATCAGCACCGGCTCCTGCGCCCGCGTCACCGCCGACGCCAGCATCACGGCCGCGCACCCCAGCTCCATGGCGAACGCCACGTCCGAGGCGGTGCCCGCGCCCGCGTCGAGGATCACCGGCACGCGCGCGTGCTCGACGATCAGCTCGAAGTTGTGCGGGTTGCGGATGCCGAGCCCGGAGCCGATGGGCGAGCCGAGCGGCATGACGGCCGCGCACCCCACGTCCTCCAGCTTCCGCGCGAGCACCGGGTCGTCGTTCGTGTACGGCAGGACGGTGAAGCCGTCGTCGACCAGCGTCTCCGCCGCGTCCAGCAGCTCGACCGGGTCGGGCAGCAGGGTCCGCTCGTCGGCGATGACCTCCAGCTTCACCAGGTCCGTGCCGAGCGCCTCGCGCGCGAGGCGGGCCGTGAGCACGGCCTCGCCGGCCGTGTAGCAGCCCGCCGTGTTCGGCAGCACCCGGATGCCGAGCCGCTCCAGGACCGACAGCACCGAGCCGTGCACGCTCGCGTCCACCCGGCGCATCGCCACGGTCGTCAGTTCCGTGCCGGACGCCACGAGGGAACGTTCCAGCACGTCCAGGCTCGGGGCGCCGCCCGTGCCCATGATCAGGCGCGAGGAGTAGGTCGAGCCGCCCAGCTCGAAAGCGTCGTCCGCCATGGTTCAGCCTCCCTGTACGGCGGTCAGGACCTCGACGCGGTCGCCGTCGCGCAGCGGGGTCAGCGCCCAGCGCGTACGGGGGACGACCGTCTCGTTCAGCGCGGCCGCGACTCCGGCGGGCGCGGCGGTCAGCGTGGCGACGAGGGCGTCGAGGGTGGTGTCGGCGCCGACCGCGCGGGTCTCGCCGTTCACGGACACGGTCAGCACGGGCGCGCTCATACGGGCAGCTCCTCGGGGACGGCGGCGAAGCGCCGGGGGGTGAACGGGCGGGCCTCTTCGGGCAGTTCGCCGGTGACCAGCGCGTGCGCGAGGACATCGCCGGTGACCGGGGTCAGCAGCACGCCGTTGCGGTGGTGGCCGGTCGCCAGATGCAGGCCCGCCAGCGCGGTCGGACCGAGCAGCGGCGCGTTGTCCGGCGAGCCGGGGCGCAGGCCCGCGCACGTCTCCACCAGCGGCAGTTCGGTGATGCCGGGCACCAGTTCGTGCGCGTCGCGCAGAAGCTCGTACACCCCGCCAGCCGTGACCGTGGTGTCCCAGCCCAGCTCCTCGGAGGTCGCGCCGACGACCAGCTCGCCGTCGGCACGCGGCACGAGGTACAGGGCGCCGCCGCGCACCACCGCGCGCACCGTGCGGCTCAGGAACGGCGCGTAGCGGGGCGGCACGCGCAGGCGCAGCACCTGCCCCTTGACCGGGCGCACCGGCGGCGCCACCTCGGGCGGCACCCCGTCGAGCCGCCCGCTGCGGCTGCCGCCCGCGAGGACGACCTGCCCGGCGGCGAGAGCGGTCCCGTCGGTGAGCGTCACCCCGCAGGCCCGGTCCCCGGCCGTCCGCAGCCGCTGCGCCCAGGCCCGGTGGAAGGCGACCCCGGCGCGCTCACAGGCCGTCAGAAGGGCGCTGGAGAGCTTCCTCGGGTCGATCTGGTGGTCACCGTCGACCCGCAGCCCCCCGCGCACGCCCGGCGCGAGCATCGGCTCCAGGCGGCGGCACTCACGGCCCGACAGCCACTCCGACTCCAGGCCCGAGCGGGTGTGCAGCGCGTGCAGCTCCCGCAGGTGCGCCCGGTCGTCCGTGTCCAGGGCGACCGCGAGCGTGCCGCAGGTGCGGTAGCCGAGATCCCGCCCGCTCGCCTGCGCCAGCTCCGCCGCGAACGCCGGATAGCGCCGCGCCGACGCCAGATTGAGGCCGAGCAGCGTCTGCTCGCCGTAGTGCAGTTCCGTGACGGCGGCGAGCATGCCCGCCGCGACCTGGGCGGCCCCGCCGCCCGGCTCGGGGTCCACGACCGCGACCGACAGACCGCGCTGCGCGGCCCGCCAGGCGGTCACCAGACCGATGACACCGCCCCCGACGACGAGGACGTCGACGGCGGCCGATTCCTTGGATGGCGTACGCGACATGGGCGTCCAGCCCCTCCCTTCGCCGGCATGACCCGGATCAGGTTCGTACGGTCGAAGGCCGCTCCAGCCTTCCTCTCAGCCCGCTGCGTACGGGCTCCCGCGAGTGCTCTGCGCCCGCCACCCTAGCCCGTCCGCCCGGCGCCCCGTAAGGCGGACCCGCGCCCGTCACCGCCCCGACGGCCATGATCGCTAAACCCGGTGACACGTGTGCAGGACGTCACGGGGCGGGAGTGGCCCGCGACGCTGACTGGACGAAGATCGGATGCCTAAGGTGAACCCGTGAGCGATCAGCGGAGCGGAACCGGGACCCCTGCAAGGCAGCGGCACGTCGTCGTCGTGGGCGCGGGCATGGCAGGCGTCCAGACCGCCGTCGCCCTGCGCGAACAGGGCTTCGCCGGCACCGTCACGCTCATCGGCGCCGAACCGCACCGCCCCTACGACCGCCCGCCGCTGTCCAAGGCCGTCCTGCTCGGCAAGGCCGACGGCTCCGCCTTCGACGTCGACTTCGACGCGCTCGGCGTCACCCTCGAACTCGGCCGCGAGGTCACCGGCCTGCGCCCCGCCGACCACGCGCTCGACACCGACCGCGGTCCCGTGGCCTACGACGTCCTCGTCCTCGCCACCGGCGCCGAACCGGTGCGCCTGCCCGGCGCGGACGAGGACGCGGGCGCCGAGAGCGTCCACGTCCTGCGCACCCTCGACGACGCCGAGCGGCTGCGGCCCGTCCTCGCCGGCCAGCGGGACGTCGTGGTCGTCGGCGCCGGCTGGATCGGCGCCGAGTTCGCCACCGCCGCGCGCGAGGCGGGCTGCCGCGTCACCGTCGTGGAGGCAGCGGACCGCCCGCTGACCGGCGCGCTGCCCGCCGAGGTCGCCGCGCCCATGGCCCACTGGTACGCGGACGCCGGCGCGGAACTGCGCACCCACGCGCGCGTGGAGCGCGTCGAACCCGGCACGGTCGTCCTCGACGACGGCAGCCGGCTCCCCGCCGAGGCCGTCGTCGTCGGCATCGGCGCCCGCCCCGCCACGCGCTGGCTCACCGGCTCCGGCATCGAGCTGGGAGAGCACCGCGAGGTCCTGGCCGACGAGCGGCTGCGCACCTCCGTACCTGATGTGTACGCGGTCGGGGACTGTGCCTCCTTCCCCTCGCGCCGCTACAGCCGCCGCCTGCTCGTCCACCACTGGGACAACGCCCTCCAGGGCCCCCGCACGGTCGCCGCCGACATCATCGGCGAGACGCCGGTGGACTACGACCCGGTGCCCTACTTCTGGTCCGAGCAGTTCGGCCGCTTCGTGCAGTACGCGGGCCACCACCAGGCCGCCGACACCACCGTCTGGCGCGGCGACCCGGCCGGCGCCGCCTGGTCGGTGTGCTGGCTGCGCGAGGGCGCCCTCGTCGCCGTCCTCGCCGTCGGCAAGCCCCGCGACCTCGCCCAGGGCCGCAAGCTCATCGAGTCCGCCGCCCCGCTGGACCCCGAGCGCCTCGCCGACCCCGCCCGCCCCCTGAAGGCCGCCGTCGCCTGAGCGCGGCACCCGCGCGCGGGCGCGATGGCACACCGCGGAACCCCTGGTCGGACCGGCCCGGCTTCCGACTGTCAGTGCGAGGTGGCAGGCTTGTGGCGTGACCGAGATTGACGCAAAGATCGATGCTCTCGTCCCCGCCTGGCTCACCCTCCCCGACATCGCCGAGCAGATCGGTGTCGAGGTGACCCGCGTGCGGCAGCTGGTGAAGGAAGGCCAGCTCATCGCCGTACGCCGTGGTGAGAACAGGGCACTGCACGTGCCCGCCGCCTTCATCGACGGCGACAAGGTCGTCAAGGGCCTCACCGGGACCCTGACGCTCCTGAGGGACGACGGCTTCAGTGACGAAGAGATGCTGGAGTGGCTCTTCACCCCCGACCCGACCCTGCCGGGCACGCCCGCGCAGGCCCTGAGCGAGAATCGCGGCACGGAGGTGAAGCGTCGCGCCCAGGCGCTCGCCGTGTGACCTGACGACCGTCCGGTGTGCGCGCCCCGCCCGCGCGGGGCGCGCACACCACCGACACGCACCACCCACGGGGGGACTTCCATGGCGGACACCCAGCGCGCCCGGCTCGCCGACGCGCGGCTCTACCTGTGCACCGACGCGCGCAAGCGGCAGGGCGACCTGCCGCAGTTCCTCGACGCCGTCCTGGCGGCCGGGGTGGACATCGTGCAACTGCGCGACAAGGGCATGGAGGCCGGCGAAGAACTGGAACACCTCGCCGTGTTCGCCGACGCGGCCCGCCGCCACGGCAAACTGTTCGCGGTGAACGACCGGGCGGACGTCGCCCACGCCGCCGCCTCCGACGTGCTGCACCTGGGCCAGGGCGACCTGCCCGTGCCCGCCGCCCGCGCGCTGCTCGGCGACGACGTGCTCATCGGCCGCTCCACGCACTCCGAGGCGGAGGCGTCCGCCGCCGCCGTCCAGGACGGCGTGGACTACTTCTGCACCGGCCCCTGCTGGCCCACGCCCACCAAGCCCGGCCGGCACGCCCCGGGCCTCGGCCTGGTCCGGCACACGGCCGCGCTCGGGACCGACCGCCCGTGGTTCGCCATCGGCGGCATCGACCTGACGACCCTCGACGAGGTCGTCGAGGCGGGCGCCCGCCGCGTCGTCGTCGTACGGGCCATCACCGAGGCCGACGACCCGGGCGCCGCCGCCGCCGAGTTCGCCAAGCGGCTGCGCGCCCTCTGACGCGGCCCGAAGGCGCCCGCGCGAGCCCCCGGCGCACCCTCGCGCCGCCACGCGCGCGACCCCCGTGGCCGGTACCCGACGGATGCCTGTCCGCAGGGTGGACGGGGATTAGGGGCTCGGCGCTCACGTCAGTAACCTGCCGGTATGGCCCTTGGCACCCCTTCCACCAGGACTGATCGCGCCCGCACGGTGCGCGACATGCTCGCGCCCGGAAAGACGACGTACTCGTTCGAGTTCTCCGCGCCGAAGACCCCGAAGGGCGAGCGGAACCTGTGGAACGCGCTGCGCAGGGTGGAGGCCGTCGCGCCCGACTTCGTCTCCGTGACGTACGGCGCGGGCGGCTCCACGCGGGCCGGGACCGTCAAGGAGACCCAGCAGATCGTCGCCGACACGACGCTCACGCCGGTCGCGCACATCACGGCCGTCGAACACTCCGTCGCCGAACTGCGCAACATCATCGGCCAGTACGCGGACGCCGGCATCCGGAACATGCTCGCGGTGCGCGGCGACCCGCCCGGCGACCCGATGGGCGAGTGGCTCGCCCACCCGCAGGGCCTGCGGTACGCGGCGGAACTCGTCGAACTGATCAAGGAATCCGGGGACTTCTGCGTCGGCGTCGCCGCGTTCCCCGCGATGCACCCGCGCTCCGCCGACTGGGGCTCCGACGTGCGGCATTTCGTCGACAAGTGCCGCGCGGGCGCCGACTACGCCATCACGCAGATGTTCTTCTACCCGGAGGAATATCTGCGGCTGCGCGACAAGGTCGCCGCCGCCGGCTGCGACACGCCGATCATCCCGGAGTGCATGCCGGTCACGAGCGTGCGCATGCTGGAGCGGCTGCCGAAGCTGAGCAACGCCGACTTCCCGCCCGCCCTCAAAGAGCGCATCCTCACAGCCAAAGACGATCCCGCCGCTGTACGCTCCATTGGCATCGAGTTCGCAACGGAGTTCTGCGCGAAGCTGCTTGACGAAGGCGTACCGGGTCTGCACTTCATCACGCTCAACAACTCCACTGCGACGCTGGAAATCTACGAAAACCTGGGCCTGCACGAGCAGCGGGCCTAGGGGGCCGTACCCACCCCGGGACACGGCCGTACGAGAGGGGCGTACATGGGCTGGGCGGTCCTCTACATCGCGTTCGGACTGGTGGCACTCTGGCTCCTCGGTGAGGTGCTGCTCCAGTACAAGGCGCGGCTGCGCTGGCGGTTGCTCGCCTTCGGCGGCTTCCTCCTAGTGGTCGTCGGCGTCCTGATGCCGTCGGTGATCGTCATCGGGATCGGCGCCATCGCGTTCGCCGTCGGACAGACGTACGTCACCCTCTCCTTCCGGCGCGGCTTCGCCGAGGGCTGGGCGCTCAAGGGCGCCCCGGCCGGCGAGAGCGGCCGAGGCGGCGGCAGCAAGCGCCGCCGCAAGGAGGCCCCGGCCCGCCAGGAACCCACGCTCCAGGTCTCCGACGTGGAGTACGAGCCGCAGCGGGCCCCCGACGTCTACGCCCCGGAGTCGGCGGCCGAGCAGACCGCCGTGTACGCGGCCGCCGAGCCGATGCCCGACGACACCGGCCAGTACGGCGTCTACAGCGACTCCGCCTACGCCCAGAGCGACTCCGGCTACGCCCACGGCGGCGAGCAGACCCAGGCCGGCTACGGCCACGACACCGCGTCCTTCGGCCACGACCAGGGGCAGCAGTCCTCGTACGGCTACGGCTACGACCAGGGCCAACAGCCCTACGCGGCCCCCTACTCCGACCCGTACATCGGCGCGCAGAGCTACCCCGCGCAGCCCCAGTACGGCGACACGTACGGCACCGGCCAGCAGTACCACGACCCGTATGCCGACAGCGGCTACGGCACCGACACCCCGCCCGGCGGCGTCTGGGTCCCGCAGCAGCGCAACGGGGACGAGCAGCAGCAGTACGGCGGCGAACTCCCGCCCGAGCAGCCGCAGCAGGGCTACCCCGGCTATCCGCCGCACGACCCGAACGCCGGGTACGACGCGGGCTTCAACGAGCAGCAGTTCCGCTACTGACCGCGGCTCACTGCGAGCCGCGGAACTCCGGTCCCTCCACGATCAGGCCCGCCGCCAGCGCGCCCGACATGCCCGCGTGCGGCAGCCCGCCGCCCGGGTGCGACCAGCCGCCCACCGCGAACAGGCCCGCCATCGCCGTCCCGTTCGCCGGGTGCAGCAGGCGGCCGTCCGCCGCGGCCAGAGCGGGCGCGGGCACCGCACCGCCCTCGGCGCCGGTCGCCTCGGCGATGTCCGCGGGCGTGCGCACCTCGTGCCACAGCAGCCGCTCCCGCAGTCCCGGCACCGCCCGCTCCGCCGCCGCGAGGGCCGACTCGGCCTCCGCGTCCCCCACGCGCGCGCCCGCCGGGACCGTCACCGTCACGGTGACCGCCTCGTGCTCCTCGTCCGGCACCTGGGCGCGCTCGCCCGGGCGCAGCACGGTCACCGTGGGTCTCGCGGGCCACGGCCCGCCGTCGAACAGCCACGCGTGCTCCGCGTCCCGGTCCGCGCCGTGGACGACCGTGCGGTGCGGTGTGCCGTCCGGACGTCCGCCGCGCAGCGCCAGATGCGCCACGAGGCGGCTCGGCACGCCCGCCTCCGCCTGCGCGGGCACACCGTCGCGCAGCGCGCGCCCGGGCGCCAGCCGCTCCAGGACGGACGGCGCGACGCCCGCCACCACGAACGCGGCTTCCTCCACCGAGCCGTCGGCCAGCTCCACGCCCGCCGCGCGCCCGTCCTTCTCCACGATCCGCACCACCGGCGCCCCGAACCGGAACTCCACCTTGCGCCGCACGCACCGCGCGTGGAGCGCGTCCGCCAGCGCCCGCATGCCGCCCGTGACCGCCCAGGTGCCGAACGTCTGCTCCATGTACGGCAGCACCGCCGCGCTCGCCGGCGCCGTCCGCGGATCGAGGCCGCAGGCCAGCGCGTAACTCTCCAGGAGGGCCGTCAGGCGGGGCTCGCCGCCCAGTTCGAAAGCGCCGATCTCGGCGAGGGTGGTCGCCTTGAGGTCCTTGCGCAGGAGGCGCTTGCGGACCTCGGCCGGGTAGGGCTCACGGGCGGCCAGCACCTCCCAGTTCGGCCACAGGGGCTCCTCCAGGAGCGGGCGCCGGGAGCGGTCCCATGCTTCCCGCGCGCGGTTCATGAACGCCGACCAGCGCGCCCCCGCGCCCGCGCCGATCGCCGCGTCCAGCGCCTCGGCGACGCCCGCCCTGCGCGCGTTCGGCAGGTCCGTCGTCGTGCCGTCCGCGAAGACGTGGCGTACGGCCGGCTCGACCTGGGTGAGCCCGGCGAGGTCCTCCAGCGGCTCCTTGCCCGTCTTCAGGAACAGGTCGCGGTAGACCGCGGGCAGCGGGAGCAGCCCCGGGCCCGTGTCGAACGCGAAGCCGTCCCGCTCGAAGAGGCCCACGGCCCCGCCGTACGTGGCCCCGCGCTCGAAGACCACCGGTCGGTGGCCCGCGACGGCCAGCCGAGCGGCGGCAGCCATGGCGCCCAGTCCCGCGCCGATCACCGCAATCCGTGCCATGCGAGCGACTTTAGCGACCCCCACTGACAATCCCGCCCGCAGGTCAGGGCGGCGGCTCCGCGCGCAGGAGCCGCTTCTCCTCGCGGCGCTGTGCGCGGCGCCGGAGGAACCGGCGGATGCGGCGCATCAGGAAGAACAGCAGCACCAGGCCGAGGACGAGCAGGACCGCCGCGACGACGGCCGCCGCCACCGGGTGGAACATGGCGAACGTGACGACGCCCGCGACCCCGAGGTCCTCGGCCGTGCTCATCACGATGTTCGACAGCGGCTCGGGCGAGGTGTTGATCGCCATCCGGGTGCCGGCCTTCACCGAGTGGCTGGCCAGCGCCGTGGAGCCGCCGATCGCGCCCGCCGCCAGATCGGACAGTGACCCGCTCTGCCCGGCGAGCAGCGCCCCGACGACGGCCCCCGACACCGGCCGGATCACGGTGTGCACGGTGTCCCACACGGAGTCCACGTACGGGATCTTGTCGGCGACCGTGTCGCACAGGAACAGCAGCGCGGCGGCGATCAGCACGTCGGGGCGCTGGAGGGCGGCAGGCACGTCGTCGCTGAGTCCGCTCGCGCCGAAGACGCCGAGCAGCAGGACCACCGCGTACGCGTTGATGCCGCTCGCCCAGCCGCTGGTGAAGACCAGGGGGAGTACGGACACGGACATGAGCGTAAGCCGGTCGGGGGCCCGGAGCGGGTGGGCACGCGCGCGTGCGTCTGAGTACGCGTACCTAGGCACGCAGATGAGTAGGTACGCGGATGGGCTGTGACCTGCGGGGACGGAAGAGTGGAGGCCACGGAGAGGGGCGCCGCCCCGGCACCGCCGACACGGGGCGGCGGAACGGACGTGGCGCCCTTGGCCGCTCCTCTCACCCGTCAGGGTGAGGGCGAGGCACGGGGGAGTACGGGGGAAGCACGGGGGAGCACGGGGGATACGTCGCTTCGGCGCGGCCGGTGGGTGACCACGGGCCGCGCCGGACGGCGCCTCAGCGCACGGCGACCATCACGCGGGCCCTGTCAGCGGCTGACCGCCGCCCACCCGCCCCTGGAGCAGCAGCGACAGCGCCGCGTGCACGTCGTCGAGCGAGCGCTGCGGCTGGAACGCCTGCCAGTCGAGTGCCGCGACCAGCACCATGCCCACCAGGGCCGCCGCCGTCAGCGGTACGTCGATCTCCTCGCTCAGCTCGCCGGACTCCACGGCACCGCGCAGCACGCCCTCCACCACGGCCACCGCCTCCTGGCGCACGACGGCCAGCGTCGACTGCCAGGCCCTGTTGGTGCGCCACAGTTCGGCGACGTACAGCTGCGTGAAAGCCGGGTATTGCTGGATGAAGACCAGGCCGGCGCGGATCATCGCGTCCAGGGCGTCGATCTTGCTGCCGCTCCGCTCGTCCGCCTTCCGCGCCGCGTCGCGCAGGGACGCGGTGAGCAGCCCGACGCCGTGCCGCAGAAGCTCCTCGAAGAGGACGGACTTGCTGGCGAAGTTGTAGTAGACCGTGCCCTTGGCCACCCCGGCGCGCTCGGCGATCTCGTCGACGGTCGTCGCGGAGAACCCCTGCTCCGCGATGAGCGTGACCGCCGCCTCGTAGAGCTTCTGCCGGGTGGCCTGGCGCCGTGTGCTGCTGTCCATGCCCTTGATTCTCACAGGCCGTGATGTGGGCGCGCTCACAGGCTCAGCTCCGGGTGCAGCCGGTCCAGCGTCCACACCTGCTTGCGGCGGGCCGTCAGCGCGGTCAGCGCGAGGGCGCCCACGGTGAACGCGGCGAGCACCACGCACGCGTGCCACACCGGCCCGAGGCCGCCGCCCGTGATGAGCCGCCGCAGCGCGTCCACCACGTAACTCATCGGCAGGAACGGGTGGATCGCGTTGAAGAAGCCGGGGCTCGTCTGCACGGGGTACGTGCCGCCCGCCGACGTCAGTTGCAGCATCAAGACGGCGAGGACGAGGATGCGGCCCGCCGCCCCGAACTGGGCGTTCAGCCATTGCACGATCGCCGCGAAGCACGCGGTGACCAGGCACAGGAAGGCGATCGTGCCGCCCGCGCGCAGCATCTGCAGACCGAGCGCCCAGTGCAGCACGGACATCAGCGCCGCCACCTGGAGCACGCCGAGCGCGGCCACCGGCAGCCAGCCCGCTAGCGCCACCCGCCAAGAACCGGCGCCCATGGCGAGCGCCCGCCGGTTGAGCGGCTGGATCAGCATGTACGCGACCATCGCGCCGACCCACAGGGACAGCGGGATGAAGTACGGGGCGAACCCTGTGCCGTAGTTGGGCGCCTTGTGCATCGACTGCGAGGCGAGCTTGACCGGGTCGGCCATCACGTCGGTGCGCTGGTCGCGGTCCTTCTTGTCGTAGTCGGGGATCTTCGAGACGCCGTCGTGCAGCCCGCCCGCGAGCTTGCCGGAGCCGTCGGCGAGCTTGAACATGCCGCCATTGAGGTCGTTCGCGCCGGTCTTCAGCTTGCCGACACCCGTGTCGAGGGTCGTCGAGCCGTCCTTGGCGGTGCCGAGCCCGCTGTGCAGCTTCTCGGCGCCGGCGGCGACCTGGCCCGCGCCCTTGTTGAGCTTGTTGATCTGCGCGACGGCCGTCTCGACGTCCTTGTCGAGCGTCGGCGCCCGCCGGGCCAGCGCCTCGGACTGCTTCTGGAGCGTCGCCAGATGGCTGTCCATGAGGGCGAGGCTGCCGTGCTCGTCCTTGATGAGCGTGTTCAGGTCGTCGGAGACGGTCGCCACGTCCGCCGCGGCCGTCTTCGCCTTCTTCAGATCCGGGCAGGCCGGGTCGTCGATGGCTCCCTGCTCGCACCGGCGCGCGTAGATGTCGCCCAGGATCTCGGAGCCCGCGTGCGCGCCCGTGCGGGCCGTCGGCGCGATCTTCACCAGGGTGTCGAGGTTGTGCCGGATGCCCTTCGCGGAATCGGCCACCAGGCGCGCGGTGTCGCCGATCTGCTTCTTGTTGCCCTTGAGGAACGGCAGCACCTCGTGGGCGGCGCCGTTCACCTTGTCGGCGAGCGTCTGGGTGCCCGCAGACACCTGCCGCGCGCCCGTCTCCAGATCGCCGGAGCCCGTGTCGAGCTTCGTCAGGCCCTTGGCGAGGTCCCCGCTGCCCTTCTTGGCGTCGGTGAGCCCGTCCGCGAGGTCCTTGGAGCCCTTCTTGGCCTTGCCGATGCCGCCCTTGAGGTCGTCGGCGCCCTTGGCGGCCTTCTTGGTGGCGTCGTGGATGTCGGAGAACGAGATGAAGATCTTGTCCAGGAAGGAGCGCGAAGCGTTCTTCGAGGCCGCCGAGCGCACCTCGGAGAACACCGTGCGGGATATCTGCCCGACGATGTAGTTGTTGGCGTCGTTCGTACGCACCTGGAGCGCGCCCGTCTCGGGGGAGGCGCCGGAGCTGGAGGCGATGCGCGTGCTGAAGTCGCGCGGCATCGTCAGCGACAGGTAGTACGTGCCGTCCTCGACGCCCTTCTTGGCCTCGGCGGAGCTGACCTCGTGCCACTGGAAGGTCTTGCTGTCGAGCAGGCCCTTGGTGATCTGGTCGCCCGCCGCGATCTTCTTGCCGCCGGCGGTCGCGCCCTTGTCGTCGTTCACGAGCGCCACGGGGATCTTGTCGAGGCGCCCGTACGGGTCCCAGAAGGACCACAGGTACAGCGCGCCGTACAGCAGGGGCAGCAGCAGGAGGGCGACGAGCGCGGCGCGCGGCAGCTTCCCCCTGCCGAACCGCTTGAGCTCAAGCGCGGCGAGCTTCGGCGAGCGCATCGGCGGAGGTCTCCTTGTCGGTGGCGGTGGGAGTGGCGGTGGGAGTGGCGGTGCCCGTGGGGGCGGTGGGGTCTGCTTCGGGGCCGGTCTCGGCACCGGCTTCTGGGCCGGTCCTGGTGCCCGCCTCGGGGACGGCTCCGGCGCTGTCCGGGGGAGCGTCCGCGGCGTGCCCGGTGGTGGCGTGCTTCGGGGTGGCGTGCTTTGGGGTGGCGGGCCCGGCGGGTCCGTCCGGGGCCGCGGTCCGCCGGGGGGCCGTGGAGACGACGACCGCGCCGGGCGGGGCCTCGCTGCACACCGCGAGGACGGTCGTGCCCGCGTCCGCGATCGACCGCAACTGGTCCCAGATCGCGTCCCGTTCGGTGTCCGACAGCTTCATGTCCGTGTCGTCCACCGCGATCAGGCGCGGCCGCCCGATGAGCGCGAGGGCCAGCGAGAGGCGCAGCGCCTCGATCCGCTCCAGGTCGCGCACGGACGTACGGGACCCCTTCGGCAGGCTGTCGACGTCGAGGCCCGCGGCGGCCAGCGCGGTGTCGATCCGCAGCTTCGCCTCCGCCACCCGCTCCTTGCGAGGGCGCAGCAGCGCGCGCAGGGAACCGTCGTACCGGCGCTGCAACAGCGCCCGCTCCCGCAGGTGCTCCGCCACGGTGTACGCCGGGTCCAGCTCGCTGACGCCGGGGACCTGCGCGAGGGCGCTGATCCGGCGGACGGCCGTCATCTGCTTCGGCAGCCGCAGCCCGGCGACGCGGGCCTGCCCTTCCGCCGGGCGCATACGTCCCGTCAGCGCGAGCAGAAGACTCGTACGGCCGGTGCCGGACGGTCCCTCCACCGCGATGAGGGAACCGGCGGGCGCGTCGAGGTCCACGCCCCGGAACGCCCAGCCGCGCGGGCCCTTCAGCCCGAACCCCGCGGCGGCGACGCTCGCCCCGCCTTCCTGCGGACCGCTCATGGCCCCACCCCCACGCGACACCCGGCCACTCCTCGCCGTCTTTTGAACTGACTGGTCAGTGCAAAAAGTAACCCGAACCTTCGATCGAGGCAAAAGCCCAGGTCAGAGCCGATTGTCAGTGGGGTGCCCCACGATGGGCACATACGGCCACTGCGCCGTCACACAGACGACAGGAGGTTCGTCATGGCTGGACACCGCGCATCCACCGCGTCCACCGCCGCACGCCGCCCTGCCACCACCGGCCCGATCCCCTCACCGGCCGGGCCGCCGAGCGACATCCACCCGGTGCTGCGCCGGACCGGAGCCCCGCCCGCCGCCCTCGACCTGCTCGCCCAGGCCCGCGCCGGGCTCGACGAGGCGGCCCGCCTCGACGCTCCCAACGAGCGGTACGCGACCGCCCACCTCGCCGCACTGCGCACCGCCGCCGCCGTACTCGCCGCCCGCGGCCGCCCCGAGGCCACGGCCCGGCGCCGGGCCAGGATCCGCAGCGCCTGGGAAGTCCTGCCCGAGATAGCGCCCGAACTGGAGGAGTGGAGCGCCCTCTTCGCCTCCGGTGCCACCAAGCGGGCCCGCGCCGAGGCCGGCATACGCGACGCGGCCAGCGCCCGCGACGCCGACGATCTGCTGCGGGACGTGGCGATGTTCCTGCGCCTCGTCGAGCGCCTGCTCGTCCTCCAGCCGGTGCTTCCGCAGCCCCGCGCGGAGGACGGCGTGAGGGTGGCGGACAGGGAGGTGCCGGACGCGGGCTGACCGGCGGCTCGGCGCGTCCCCGGGGTGTCCCGGGCCCCCATCCGCGCCCATTAGGGTGGAGGCGCCCGAACCTGTTCACGCTCCCGTCCCCCCGACCGGAGCCGCGCCGAGGAGTCACCTGCAGTGTCGGACCCCAGCCGCCCCCGCGCCGCCCTCCGTACCGCCGTCGTCTGGGACGTCCTCAAAGACGCCCTGGAGCGTCGCGCCAAGGCCACCGGGAGCGCGGCGCTGGACGTCCTCGACACCGGCGGCGGCAGCGGCAACTTCGCGGTGCCGGTGGCCGAGCTGGGCCACCGCGTCACCGTCGTCGACCCGAGCCCCAACGCACTGTTCGCGCTGGAGCGCCGGGCCGCCGAGGCGGGCGTCGCCGACCGCGTGCGCGGCGTCCAGGGCGATGTCTCCGGCCTGTTCGACGTCGTGGAGCGCGACGCGTACGACGCCGTGCTCTGCCACGGGGTCCTGGAGTACGTCGACGAGCCCGAGGAAGGCGTGCGCAACGCGGTGGGCGCCCTGCGCTCCGGCGGCGTGCTCAGCCTGCTCGCCGCGGGCCTGGGCGGCGCCGTCCTCGCCCGCGCCCTCGCCGGCCACTTCAAGGAGGCCCGGCACGCGCTCGACGACCCGGCCGGGCGCTGGGGCGACGGCGACCCGGTGCCGCGCCGGTTCACCGGGGAGCAGCTCTCCGGGCTCGTGAGCGGGGCGGGCGTCGCCGTCGGCGCCGTGCACGGGGTGCGGGTCTTCTCCGACCTCGTCCCCGGTGTCCTCGTGGACACCGAGCCGGGCGCGCTCCAGGAACTGCTGAAGCTGGAGGCCGCGGCGGCGGAACTGCCCGCGTTCCACTCCGTCGCCACCCAGTTGCACGTGCTCGGCGAGAAGCGGGCGGCCGACGCCGGCTGACGGTGCCGGGTGGGGTGCCCGCCGAGGTGCCGGTTGGGGCGGCGGCCGAGTTGCCGGGTGAGGTGGCGGCCGGGGGCGGCGTGATCCGCCGCTGATCAGCGGCGCAGCGGCGGATGGAGTACACCACAGGCCCCCCGATCGGGCGCCCGGCCCCGTATGATCGAAGGAGACCGTCCGGCATGACGGGTCGGCCGCTGGGGAATGACGCCTCCAGTGAGCCGGAGCGGCGTGACACGGTCCGGAATGGTGAAGTTGGCGTAGAGGGGCGGGTTTCACGGGGGCGATTCCCTGCCTATCCTGAAGGGGACCCCCGGTCGCCCCGGCGACTGCACGATGAGGAGGACTCCGTGCCGCTCTCGGAGCACGAGCAGCGCATGCTCGAGCAGATGGAGCGAGCGCTGTACGCCGAAGATCCCAAGTTCGCGACAGCGCTTGAGGGAAGCGGGCTGCGTACGTACACCCGGCGTCGGGTGTATCAGGCGGTCGCCGGCTTCCTGGTGGGTATCGCGCTCCTCATGGCAGGAATGGTCGCGCAGCAGATCTGGATCAGTGTGGTGGGGTTCCTCGTCATGCTGGGCTGTGCGGTGCTCGCGGTCACCGGTTGGCGCAAGGCGCCTAAACCGGGTGAGCAGCCGCAGGCGGGAGCCGTCGCGGGTGGCGGTCCGTCCGGGGCTCGGCGCCCAGCCAGATCGAAGCGGTCCGTCATGGATCGCATCGAGGAGCGGTGGCAGCGGCGGCGTGATGAGCAGGGTGGGCGTTGACGTACTGATGTACTGACGTTCGTCGTGAGTTTGGCATGAGGGTGATCGCTGGTGCGGTCACCCTTTTTGCGTAGCCCCTTGCCGGGGGTTTGTTGGGGTCTGGCCCGGGGTTTTTGGGCGCGGGCCTGTGGCCCGGGGTTTGTGGGCTCGGGCCCCTTGTAGGTGTCGTGCGCGGTTCCTCGCGCCCCTGGGGGGGCGGGGGTCAGGGGGTTGTGCGGCGGGGGCGGGGGAAGGGGGGCGTTCTTAGGGCTTGGGTCACTCGGATGGCTGAGCGGGGGGCGAGTGTCGCGCGTAGGCGCGTCGTGCGGCTGACGTGGGCGCGCAGTGCCGCCCGTACGAGCCGGACGTCCTCGCCGATGCCCGCCGAGGGCTGCGGACGCGGGGCGTAGAGCACCTGCTCCACCGCCCCCGCGACCCGGTGCGCCGCCGCCGAGGCCGCCGCGTCCAGCTCCCCGAGCCGCACGATCCGCGCCACCGCCTTGCGCGGGGTCAGCGACTCGTCCGGCGGGATGCCGAGGTCCCACGCCGTGTCCGTCATCTCGCGCCACACCGCCAGCGTCCGCGCGGTCACGTCGCCGTCCGTGCGGCCGGGCGCGCCCAGCCGGCGGGCCCGCGCCCTGATCCGCCACAGCATCGGCAGCATCGGCAGCAGAAGCAGCACCAGGACCGCCAGCGTCACCCCGACGACCGTGCCGAGCGGTGTGCCCTTGTCCGTGGGGCCGCCGACTACCGCCGCCGCGGAGTTGCCGCAACTGCCGTCCTTGCGCTCGGCCAGCGAGCAGCTCTGCGAGGTGGAAGGCTGGGCCGCCGACGGTTCGGCCGACGCCGACTCCGAGGGCGCCGCGGAGCTGGAGGAGGTCGCCGAGGGCGTCTCGTCCAGCGTGTAGTCAGGGACCGAACCCCGGTTCGGCGTCGGCTCGAACCGCGTCCAGCCGACCCCCTCGAAATACAGCTCCGGCCAGGCGTGCGCGTCCCGCAGCCCCACCGAGTAGCGGCCGTCGCCCGCGGGCGAGCCCGGCGTGAAACCGACCGCGACCCGCGCCGGTATGCCGAGCGTGCGGGCCATCGCCGCCATCGAGAAGGAGAAATGGACGCAGAAGCCCTCCTTCTGTTTCAGGAACCGCGCTATGGCCGACGAGCCGCTGCCCGCCTGCACCTGCGTGTTGTACGTGAAGCCGCCGTTCACCGCGAAGTAGTCCTGGAGCCTCACCGCGCGCTCGTAGTCGTTCGCCGCGCCCCGCGTCACGTGCCGGGCCGTCGCGGCGACCACGTCCGGCAGCGACGCCGGCACCTTCGTGAACTCGCGCCGCAGCTCCTGCGGGGGCGTGCCCGCGTTCGCCAACTGGTCCGGTGTCGGCTGCACGATCAGGCTCTTGACCGCGTACCGCTTGCCGCGCGTCGTCTGCCCGTGGTCGCCCACCAGCGTCCGCCCGACCTGCTCGAACCGCCAGCGGCCGCCGATGTCGACCTGCGTCGCCGGATAGGGCAGCGGCAGCCAGTCCTGCGCGTACCAGTCGGCCGCCGTGACCGTCGTACGGACCTCGGTCCTGCGCACGTCCGCCGCCAGCCCCGACGGGTCCGGCAGCTTGTCCGGCACATCCGTGATGCTGCGTACCGACGGCCGCCACGTCGTCCCGTCGAACTCGTCGAGCGACACTATTCGCATGTACATGTCGGAGTTCTGCTCGGTGCTCGTCGTGTACGACAACACCTCCCGGTCCTCCGGCTGGTTCAGGCTGTTCTGGAGCGAGACCAGCGGGTTGACCGCGGAGATCGTGCCCCCGCCGCCCCTCCCGTCCCCCACGCCCGTGCCCGAGCCGCCCAGCAGACCGCCGTCGAGCGCGGGCAGCGCCAGCGGCACGACCAGGGCGATGCCGAGCGCGACCGCGCCGATCCGCCGCCCGGTGCGCACGGGGGCGAGTGCCGTGCTCTCCCCGCCACGCCCGGGCACGCTCTCGGCGGACTGCCCCGTACCGCCGAAGACCCGGCCCCACTGCGAGAGCCGGTCGCGGCCCTCGGCCAGCAGCAACAGCAGATAGCCCGCCGCCGCCAGCAGGAACCACAGCCAGTCCGCGCTGCCCCGCGACAGCCCCGCCGCCACCGAGTACAGCGCGAGCAGCGGCAGCCCGGCCGGGGCGGCGCTGCGGAACGTCACCGCCAGCGCGTCCACCGCGAGGCCCACCGCCAGCGCGCCGCCCACCAGCATCAGCCGGATCCCGTCCGAGAGCGGCGCCGGGATCATGTACCGGGAGACGTCGTCGCCGCCGGCCGAGAGCAGCTCACCGAAGTGCCGGAACGCGTCGGGTCCCGGCAGCACCGCGCCGAGCGCCTGATCGTGCGCGAACACCAGCGTGAGCAGCAGCAGCGACACGACGGCCTGCGCCAGCACGGTCAGCGGACGCGCGAGCGGCACCCGCCGCGCCGCCGCGCCCACCGCCGCTTGGATCACCAGCAGGATCGCCGCCTGCACGATCCACGTCGACCGGTCCACCAGCGGCAACAGCGCGCACGTGGCCAAGAACGTGGCCAGCGTCGCGCAGATCGACAGGCGGGCTCCGCCGCTCATCACCGACCCCCCACCATGTCCGAAGGGGCGGCCGGGGCCGCGAGCCCCGAACGCTCCCGGTCCGCCTGCCGCCACAGCTCCACCAGCGGAGTACCCGGCGCCACCGCGAGCGCCGTCCAGCCCGCCTCCTGGAGCCGCCGCACGCTCCGCGCGCGGGCCGGCGAGGACTCCCCGCCCGGGCCCCGCGCCCAGGTCTCGCTGTCCAGCAGGAACGCGACGGCCACCCCGCTGCGCCGCCGCATCCGGGCGGCCACCGCGGCCTGTTCCTCGTCGAGGTCGCCGAAGAAGGCGACCAGCAGCCCCTCGTTCCCCCCGCGCATCACGTCGTACGCGCCCGACAGGGTGTGGCCGGCGGAGTGGTCGACGACCGCGAGGGTGTCCATCATCAGGCCCGCCGCGTCCGCCGACTCCTGGCCCACCCCCGCGAACCCGTCGCCGGACTCGCCCGGCACCGCGCTGCCCGTGTCCGTCAACAGGCGTACGGAGAAGCCTCGTTCGAGCAGATGCGTCAGGGCCGACGCGGTGCCCGAGACCGCCCACTCGAACGCCGAGTCGGGGCCGGCGCCCCGGTAGGCGGACCCGCGCGTGTCGAGCAGCACCGTGCAGCGGGCCCGCTGCGGCTGCTCCTCGCGGCGCACCATCAGCTCGCCGTAGCGGGCCGTCGAGCGCCAGTGGACGCGGCGCAGGTCGTCGCCGTAGCGGTACCCGCGCGGGATCACGTCGTCCTCGCCGGCCAGGGCCAGCGAGCGCTGCCGGCCGTCCCCGTACCCTTTGGCCTCGCCCGCGAGACGCACCGGGGGCAGCGCCTCCACGCGCGGGATCACCGTCAGCGTGTCGTACGTGGCGAAGGACCGGGTCAGCTCGCACATGCCGAACGGGTCGGACAGGCGCAGCTGGAGCGGGCCGAGCGGATAGCGGCCGCGCAGGTCGGAGCGGACGCGGTAGGACACCTCGCGCCGCCCGCCCGCCTCGACCCGGTCGAGGACGAAGCGGGGCCGGGGCCCGAGCACGTACGGCACGCGGTCCTGGAGCATGAGCAGGCCCGTCGGCAGCCGCGAGATGTTGTCCATCCGCAGATGCACCCGGGCCTCGGAGCCCGCCGGGACGCGCCCGGGGGAGAGACGGCGGCTGCCCGCGACCCGGTAGCGGGTGCGGTACAGGACACCCGCGCACACCAGCGGCAGCGCGGCGAGCAGCAGCCCGACACGCAGCAGGTCGGGCTGTCCGAGCACGTACGCGCAGACCGCCGCGGCGATCCCGGCCGCGAGGAACGAACGCCCGCGCGTGGTCAGCCCGGCCAGCGCCGTGCGCACACCGCCGCGCTCGCCCTCGCCGTCCGCGGCGTCGGCCGCGTCGCCGCTCCGCGCGGCGCCCGGCACCGCCGTGTGTCGCCCCCCGGCGGTCATCACATGCCCCGCGTGCCGGGCGGCTGCCGGCCGTACAGCGGCGCGGGCGCGCCGTCGAAGGGCCGGGGCTGCGCCGGGATGTCCGTGGCCGGGACCGGGGTGCGCTGGAGGATGTCGAGGACGACCTGCTCGGCGGTCCTGCGGTTCAACTGGGCCTGCGCGGTGGGCAGCAGACGGTGCGCCAGGACCGCCACGGCGAGCGCCTGCACGTCGTCGGGGAGGGCGTAGTCGCGGCCGCTGAGGGCCGCCGACGCCTTCGCGGCCCGCACCAGGTGCAGCGTCGCGCGCGGCGACGCGCCGAGTCTGAGTTCCGGGTGGGCGCGCGTGGCGGCGACCAGGTCCACCGCGTAGCGCCGTACGGCGTCGGCGACGTGCACGGTGCGCACCGCGTCGACCAGCTTGACGATGTCGTGCGCGTGGGCCACCGGCTGGAGGTCGTCGAGCGGGGAGATCCCGCCGTGCACGTCCAGCATCTGCAACTCGGCCTCGGGGCTCGGGTAGCCGATGGAGACCCGGGCCATGAAACGGTCGCGCTGCGCCTCGGGCAGCGGGTACGTGCCCTCCATCTCCACCGGGTTCTGCGTGGCCACCACCATGAACGGGCTCGGCAGCTCGTACGACTGCCCGTCGATGGTGACCTGGCGCTCCTCCATGGACTCCAGGAGGGCGGACTGGGTCTTCGGGGACGCGCGGTTGATCTCGTCGCCGATGACGATCTGCGCGAAGATCGCGCCGGGCTTGAACTCGAAGTCGCGGCGCTGCTGGTCCCATATGGACACGCCGGTGATGTCCGAGGGCAGCAGGTCGGGCGTGAACTGGATGCGTCGCACCGAGCAGTCGATGGAGCGCGCGAGCGCCTTGGCGAGCATCGTCTTGCCGACGCCCGGCACATCCTCGATGAGCAGGTGCCCCTCGGCCAGGAGCACCGTCAGCGAAAGCCGTACGACCTCCGGCTTGCCCTCGATCACAGCCTCCACCGACTCGCGCACACGCTCCGCGGTGGTGGTCAGATCAGTGAGGCTCGCTCGATCGTCATAGGTCGTCACCCGGCCCTCCTCGGCCCGTACTTTCCGGGCCGACGCTCTGCGATGCGGACCGGCCCACCCCGAAACACGGACACCGCGCACGAGGGGACGGGCCGCTCCTGCGAGGTGTCGCACCCGCATTCTTGTTGCCGTGACCGGTGCGTGTCACTCGCCTGTGGATAACTGGCCGCGATATGTCAGGTCTTACAACCTTTTGAGTGGACCGGCGGCCGAACGGGAACTCAGGCGGGAGTGATCTCCCGCAGCAATCCGGTCTTCACGTCGAACACAAATCCGCGCACGTCGTCGGCGTGGAGGAGGAACGGCGAGGTGCGGACCTTCTCGATCGACTGGCGCACATCCTGGTCCACGTCGCGGAAGCCCTCGACGGCCCAGTTCGGGCGCTGGCCGACCTCCATCTCCAGCTCGTGCCGGAACTCCTCGGTGAGCGATTCCAGACCGCAGTTCGTGTGGTGGATGAGGACCACGCTGCGGGTGCCGAGGGCGCGCTGGCTGATCGTGAGCGAGCGGATCACGTCGTCGGTCACCACGCCGCCCGCGTTGCGGATGGTGTGGCAGTCGCCGAGTTCGAGGCCGAGGGCCGCGTGCAGGTCGAGCCGGGCGTCCATGCAGGCGACGACCGCGACCTTCAGCACCGGCCGGGCGTCCATGCCGGGGTCGGTGAACGCGGCGGCGTACCGCTCGTTCGCGTCGACCAGGCGATCCGTGACGGTGGCGTCCGTGACGGCGGCGTGCGTGACGGTGGCGTCCGCGGTTATGGCGTCGTCGGACGGAAGGGATGCGGAAGTCGTCATACCTATGACGTTAGTGCGCGCGGGCGCCCGCGGCCCGCTGTGAGAGGGGACAAAGATCGCCGCCCCGCCTTGTTGTGAGCTGCCCCACAAGAGTGATGCGGACCTGGCCGGACGGGTGGATCCGGCGGGCGGCGCGCTTGTCCCGAACCCGTTCCGCGACGCGCAGGCCGGTTGATTGACCGGGGGGAGCGGTGGACTAAAGTGACGCCGAACCACCCCAATGACGAAGCAACACGGCGATCCCGGCACCCGCCGCCGGAACGCTCACCGCGTGCGCGGCGCGCACGTACGGCTCGGCCTCCTCCCGCTCCGGTCGGCCGGCGTCACTTCCCCGGCGCCGACGGACCACCCTCCCCTTCATGAGCGGGCGGGGACCCGGCGGTGCGTCGACGCCGCCCGCCGGACCTGAGAGGGCCTCTTGAGTCAGCGACACGTCCCGGTCATGCTCCAGCGCTGCTTGGACATGTTGGCTCCGGCGCTCGCGGAGCCGGGCGCGGTCGTCGTCGACTGCACGCTCGGCCTCGGCGGCCACAGCGAGGCGCTGCTCAGCACGTTCCCCTCGTGCCGCCTGGTCGCCCTCGACCGCGACAAGGAAGCGCTGCGGCTGTCCGGCGAGCGGCTCGCGCCCTTCGGCGAGCGCGCCACCCTCGTGCACGCCGTGTACGACGAACTGCCCGAGGTTCTGGACCGGTTGGGCATCCCGCGCGTGCAGGGCGTCCTGTTCGACCTCGGCGTCTCCTCCATGCAGCTCGACGAGGCCGACCGCGGCTTCGCGTACGCGCAGGACGCGCCGCTCGACATGCGCATGGACCAGAGCGCGGGCATGAGCGCCGCCGAGGTCCTCAACACGTACCCGCCGGGCGAACTGGTGCGCATCCTGCGCCAGTACGGCGAGGAGAAGCAGGCCAAGCGCATCGTCTCGGCGATCGTGCGCGAGCGCGAGAAGGAGCCGTTCAGCAACAGCGCCCGGCTCGTCGAACTGATCCGCGACGCGCTGCCGCAGGCCGCCAAGCGCACCGGCGGCAACCCGGCCAAGCGCACCTTCCAGGCCCTGCGCATCGAGGTCAACGGCGAACTGAGCGTCCTGGAGCGGGCGATCCCGGCGGCGGTGAAGGCCCTCGCGGTCGGCGGCCGGATCGCGGTCCTGTCGTACCACTCGCTGGAGGACCGGCTCGTCAAGCAGGTGTTCGCGGCCGGCGCCGCCACGACCGCGCCGCCCGGCCTGCCCGTCGTCCCCGAGCGCTATCAGCCGCGGCTCAAGCTGCTCACGCGCGGCGCGGAACTCCCCACGGAGGAAGAGGTCGCCGAGAACCGCCGCGCGGCCCCGGCACGGCTGCGGGGTGCGCAGCGCATCCGCGAGGACGTCGACGGATGAGGGCCCGGCGGATGCGGGTCCGGCCGATGCGGGTCCGGGGGACGGGCGTCCGGCGGACGGAGGTCCCACGGATGAGGGTCCAGTGATTCACGCGCGCGTGAAGGGGTGGTCATGAGCGCCACGAGTGACTCGAAAGGCTCCCGGAGCCCTCGCGGCGGCCGGAGCGCCGACCCGGCGCCGCCGGGCGCGACGTCCGGGCCGAGCGGCAAGCCGGGCCGCGGCGCGAAAGCCGGCCAGGGCGGCACGCCCGGCCGGAGCGCGCAGGCGGGGCGAACGGCGAAGCCCGGGCAGGGCGCCCAGGCGGGCCCCGGCGCCAAATCTCCCGCCGCCAAGGCGCCCGGCGCCAAAGCGGCCCCCCGCACCGGCGCCCCGCGCGGCGGCGGGCAGCGGCCGGGCCGGCTCGCGGGCCTGCTGCGCGGACCGGCCGCCCGGCTCGCCCGGCTCGTGCCGATGGGCCCCTCCGCCGGATCGACGCAGGCCGCCCGCACCCCGTTCGTGCTGCTGGTCGTGGTGCTGCTCGGCGGCGGACTCATCACGCTGCTGCTGCTGAACTCCTCGCTCAACGAAGGATCGTTCCAGCTCACGAAGCTCCGCAAGCAGACCACCGAGCTGACCGACGACGAGCAGGAACTCCAGCGCGACGTCGACGCCTACTCCGCCCCCGACGCCCTCCAGCGCCGCGCCCGCGACCTCGGCATGGTCCCCGGCGGCGTCCCCGCGTTCCTCCTGCCGAACGGCACCGTACGCGGCGTCCCCGGCCCCGCGACCCAGCTCGCCCCGCCGCCCGACCCCGCGCCCACCGCGACCGCCACCCCCTCCCCGAGCCCGAGCCCGAGCGACGAACCGAGCCGCAGCGCCGGCCCGGGCCCGAGCGGCGGCCCGAGCACCGGCGCGAGCGGGGAGCCGACGCCCTCCGGCACCCCGGCCACGCCCGCGACCCCCGCCCCCTCGACCTCCGGCAGGTGACGTGATGACCGACAGGGAGCCTCCACGCCGGCGCGTTCCCGGACCCGCGCGCCCCGCGCGGACCGGCCGGCCCGCGCCCCAGCGGCGCCCCGCGTCCGCCCCGCGCCCCGCCGCCCGGCGCCCCCGCCCGGGCCGCCCGAAGGGGTCGGCGCCGCTGCGCCTGGGCAGCCCGCGGCCCCGGCTGCGGATGGTGAGCCTCGGCCTCACCCTCGTCCTGCTCGTCTTCGTCGTACGCCTCTTCCAGGTGCAGGGCGTCGACGCGAGCGCGTACGCCGCCAAGGCCGAGCTGAACCGCTACGTCAGCCACACCATCGCCGCCGAGCGCGGGGACGTCACCGACCGCAGCGGTGTGGCGCTGGCGACGAGCGTGGACGCGTACGACATCACGGCCGACCCCACGATGTTCACCAAGAAGGCCACCAAGGTCGCCGACGCGCCCGAGCAGGCCGCCGCGCTGCTCTCGCCGATCATCGGGGTCGACGCGGACACGCTGGCCAAGAAGCTGCGGACGAAGGACACTCGGTACGTGCGGCTGGCCTCGCGCCAGACGCCGCAGGTGTGGAAGCAGATCAAGGACCTGCGCACCACCCTCAACGACAAGGCCAACGCGCAGGGCCGCACCGCGAGCGTGCTCTCCGGCGTGCTCGCCGACCCCAGCAGCAAGCGCGTGTACCCCAACAAGGACCTCGCCGCCGGGATACTGGGCTGGGTCAGCGCCGACGGCAAGGGCGGCGGCGGGGTCGAGCAGCAGTTCGACAAGGATCTGGCGGGCAAGAACGGCAAGATCCGCTACGCCCAGTCCGGCGGCCAGCAGGTGCCCACGGCAGGCACCACCGAGCAGCCCGCGGTGCCCGGCTCGCAGGTGGAGCTGACCATCGACCGGGACATCCAGTGGGCCGCCCAGCAGGCGATCACGGACCAGGTCAAGAAGTCGGGCGCCGACCGCGGTTACGTCGTCGTGCAGGACACCCGCACCGGCGAGGTCCTGGCCATGGCCAACGCGCCCGGCTTCGACCCCAACGACCTGGCGCACGCGAACCCGGCGGCCCTCGGGAACGCGGCGGTCCAGGACGCGTACGAGCCCGGCTCCACCGCCAAGGTCATGTCCATGGCCGCCGTGCTGGAGGAGAACGCGGCGACCCCGCGCACCCACGTCACCGTGCCCAACCGGCTGCACCGCGGCGACCGGCTCTTCCAGGACGACGTCGACCACCCGACCTGGCACCTCACGCTCAACGGCGTGCTCGCCAAGTCCAGCAACATCGGCACGATCCTCGCCACCGGACAGCTCGGCCCGACCCAGCCGAAGGCCAACCAGACGCTCTACTCCTACCTGCGCGAGTTCGGCATCGGCCGGCCCAGCGGGCTCGGCTTCCCCGGCGAGACGGACGGCATCCTGGCGCCGGCCGCCAAGTGGTCCACTTCGCAGCAGTACACGATCCCCTTCGGCCAGGGCTTCTCCATCAACGCCATGCAGGCCGCCTCCGTCTACCAGACCATCGCCAACGGAGGCGTACGGATCCAGCCAACGCTGGTCCGCGGCACCAAGGGCCCTGACGGCCGCTTCACCCCGGCGCCCAAGCCCAAGCAGACCCGGGTCGTCAGCGCCAAGACAGCCCGTACGGTCGCCCAGATGCTGGAGTCCGTGGTCGACGACGAGCAGGGCACCGGCACCAAGGCGCGCATCCCTGGCTACCGGGTCGCGGGCAAGACCGGTACGGCCAACCGAGTAGATCCGGCCACCGGCCGCTACAAGGGCTACACCTCGTCCTTCGCCGGGTTCGCGCCCGCCGACAAGCCCCGCGTCACGGTCTACTGCGCCATCCAGAACGCCACGAAGGGGAGCTACTTCGGCGGCCAGATCTGCGGCCCGATCTACAAGCAGGTCATGGAGTTCGCCCTGAAGACCCTTCAGGTGCCGCCCACCGGCGCCAAGTCCGCGCGGCTGCCCGTCACCTTCGAGCCGTGAAACCCACGCCCGCGAGCCGTGAGCCCGCGCGTGCGAGCCGTCCGCTCACGCGCGCGAGGGCGGACGGAAACGCCCCGCAGAGGCGCGCCGTGACGCGCCGTGTCCATGATCATCCCGACAGTGAAGACGCCCCGAGAAGCCCGTGACAACCATCACCCCCGAACCGGGGAACCGCCCCGCGCCACGCCCCTCGCTTCGCCCAGGGCGGGGTGCGCCCGGTACGCTCACCGCCGTGCCACACGCTGATCAGTCCCAAACCACCCAGAAGGGCGCACCCGTGACATATCCCGGGCCGCCGCGACCGGTCGAGGTCTCCGCCACACCCCTCGCGGAGCTGGCCGATCAGCTCGGTGTCCCCGCGCCGGCGCAGACCGTCGAGATCACCGGCATCACCCACGACTCCCGTGCGGTCCGCCCCGGCGACCTGTACGCGGCCCTGCCCGGAGCCCGCGCCCACGGCGCCGACTTCGCCGCGCAGGCCGCGTCCCTCGGGGCCGTCGCCGCGCTGACCGACCCGGCGGGCGCGGACCGCGTCGCCGACGCGGGCCTCGTGCCGCTCGTCGTGGAGAACCCGCGCGGGCGCATGGGCGAGCTGGCCGCCACCCTCTACGGCCGGCCCGGCGAGGACCTGCTCCAGATCGGCATCACCGGCACCTCGGGCAAGACCACCACCGCCTATCTCGTCGAGGGCGGCCTCAAGCAGGTCCGCTCCACCGGCCTCATCGGCACGGTCGAGATGCGCATCGGCGACGAGCGCATCAAGTCCGAGCGCACCACCCCCGAAGCCACCGACCTCCAGGCGCTGTTCGCCGTCATGCGCGAGCGCGGCGTCGAGGCCGTCGCCATGGAGGTCTCCAGCCACGCCCTCGTGCTCGGCCGGGTCGACGGCTGCGTCTTCGACGTCGCCGTCTTCAACAACCTCAGCCCGGAGCACATGGAGTTCCACCGGGACATGGAGGACTACTTCCAGGCGAAGGCGCAGTTGTTCACGCGGGCCCGCAGCAAGCAGGGCGTCGTGAACTACGACGACGAGTACGGCCGCCGGCTCATCCAGGAGTCCGAGGTCCCCGTCGTCACCTTCTCCGCCGAGGGCCACCCCGACGCCGACTGGCGCGCCGAGGACGTCGAAGTCGGGCCGCTCGGCTCGACGTTGACCGTCGTCGGGCCGAAGGGCGAGCGGATCTCCGCCCGCGCCCCGCTGCCCGGCCCGTTCAACGTGGCGAACACCCTCGCCGCCGTCGTCACCCTCGCCGTCGCCGGGATCGACCCGCAGACCGCCGCCGACGGCGTCGCCGCCGTGCCCGGCGTCCCCGGCCGCCTGGAGCGCGTCGACGCGGGCCAGAAGTACCTGGCCGTCGTCGACTACGCGCACAAGACCGACGCCGTCGAGTCGGTCCTCAAGGCGCTGCGCAAGGTCACCGAGAACAAGCTGCACATCGTGCTCGGCTGCGGCGGCGACCGGGACAAGACCAAGCGGATGCCGATGGGCGCCGCCGCCGCCCGGTTCGCCGACACCGCCATCCTCACCTCCGACAACCCCCGCTCCGAGGACCCCCTGGCGATCCTCGCCACGATGCTCGCGGGCGCGGCCGACGTGCCGGCGCACGAGCGCGGCGACGTCGCCGTCTTCGAGGACCGGGCCGCCGCCATCGCCGCCGCCGTCGCGCGCGCCGAACCCGGCGACACGGTGCTCGTCGCGGGCAAGGGCCACGAGCAGGGCCAGGACATCGCCGGGGTGGTGCGTCCCTTCGACGACCGCCAGGTGCTACGCGAAGCCATCGAGCAAACCCAGGGATGAAGTTGTGATCGCCCTCTCCCTCGCCGAGATCGCCTCAGTCGTCGGCGGGCAGACGTACGACATACCGGATCCGCAGGTCCAGGTCACAGGGCCGGTCGTCATCGACTCGCGCAAGGTCGAGGACGGCAGCCTGTTCGCCGCGTTCGCCGGCGAGCGCGCCGACGGCCACGACTACGCGGCCGACGTGATCGGCAAGGGTGCGGTGGCCGTCCTCGGCTCCCGCCCCGTCGGTGTGCCCGCCATCGTCGTCGACGACGTACAGGCCGCGCTCGGCGCGCTGGCCAGGCACGTCGTCGCCCGGCTCGGTGCCACGCTCGTCGCGCTGACCGGCTCGGCGGGCAAGACCAGCACCAAGGACCTCATCGCGCAGGTGCTGCGGCGCAAGGCCCCCACGGTCTTCACACCCGGCTCGTTCAACAACGAGATCGGCCTGCCGCTGACCGCGCTGTCCGCCGGCGACGAGACCCGCTTCCTCGTCCTGGAGATGGGCGCCCGCGGCATCGGCCACATCCGGTACCTGACCGGCCTGACCCCGCCCCGCGTCGGCGTCGTCCTCAACGTGGGCACCGCCCACATCGGCGAGTTCGGCGGCCGCGAGCAGATCGCACAAGCGAAGGGCGAACTCGTCGAGTCGCTGCCCGCCGACGGCACCGCGATCCTCAACGCCGACGACCCGCTCGTGCGCGCCATGTCCTCCCGTACGAAGGCGAAGGTGCTCCTCTTCGGAGAGGCCGCCGAAGCCGACGTACGCGCCGAGAATGTCCGGCTCACGCAGAACGGGCAGCCCGCGTTCGATCTCCACACACCCACCGGGTGCAGCGAGGTGACCTTGCGCCTGTACGGTGAGCACCACGTGTCGAACGCGCTCGCCGCCGCCGCCGTCGCCCATGACCTAGGCATGTCCGTGGAGGAGATCGCCCTCGCGCTCTCCGAGGCGGGCACCCTGTCCCGCTGGCGGATGGAGGTCACCGAGCGTCCGGACGGCGTCACGATCGTCAACGACGCCTACAACGCGAACCCCGAGTCCATGCGCGCGGCGCTGCGCGCGCTGGCGGCCATGGGCAAGGGGCGGCGGACGTGGGCGGTGCTCGGACAGATGGCCGAGCTGGGCGACGATTCGCTGGCCGAGCACGACGCGGTCGGACGGCTCGCCGTCCGGCTCAACGTCAGCAAGCTCGTGGCAGTCGGGGGCAGGGAAGCGTCCTGGTTGCAACTGGGCGCCTATAACGAGGGTTCGTGGGGTGAGGAGTCGGTGCACGTGTCCGACGCACAGGCGGCGATCGACCTGTTGCGCAGCGAGCTGCGCCCGGGTGACGTCGTGCTCGTGAAGGCATCCAGGTCGGTGGGCCTGGAGAGCGTGGCACAGGCGCTGCTCGACAGCGGCATCGACGCCGGGGCTGATGCCCGATGATGAAGCAGATCCTCTTCGCGGGTGTCATCGGTCTGTTCCTGACCCTGGTCGGGACGCCGCTGCTCATCAAGCTGCTCGCCCGCAAGGGATACGGGCAGTACATCCGTGACGACGGCCCGCGCGAGCACCACAGCAAGCGCGGTACGCCGACCATGGGCGGTATCGCCTTCATCCTGGCGACCCTCATCGCGTACTTCCTGAGCAAGCTGATCACCGGCGCCGCGCCGACCCTGTCGGGTCTGCTGGTGCTCGGCCTGATGGCGGGCATGGGCCTCGTCGGCTTCCTCGACGACTACATCAAGATCGTCAAGCGGCGCTCGCTCGGCCTGCGGGCCAAGGCGAAGATGGCCGGCCAGCTCATCGTCGGCATCGCCTTCGCCGTGCTGTCCCTCCAGTTCGCCGACGCGCGCGGCCAGACCCCGGCCTCCACCCGGCTCTCCTTCGTGGAGGACTTCGGCTGGACCATCGGCCCGGTGCTGTTCGTCGTCTGGGCGCTGTTCATGATCCTCGCCATGTCGAACGGCGTGAACCTCACCGACGGCCTCGACGGCCTCGCCACCGGCGCCTCCGTGATGGTCTTCGGCGCCTACACCTTCATCGGCGTCTGGCAGTTCCAGGAGTCCTGCGCCAACGCGCAGACCCTCACCAACCCGGCCGCCTGCTTCGAGGTCAGAGACCCACTCGATCTCGCCGTCGTCGCGTCGGCCCTGATGGGCGCCTGCTTCGGCTTCCTGTGGTGGAACACCTCGCCCGCCAAGATCTTCATGGGCGACACCGGCTCGCTGGCCCTCGGCGGCGCCCTCGCCGGCCTCGCCATCTGCTCGCGCACCGAACTGCTGCTCGCCCTGCTCGGCGGCCTGTTCGTCATGATCACGATGTCCGTGGTCATCCAGGTCGGCTCGTTCAAGATGACCGGCAAGCGCGTCTTCCGCATGGCACCGCTCCAGCACCACTTCGAACTCAAGGGGTGGTCCGAAGTCCTTGTCGTGGTCCGGTTCTGGATCATCCAGGGCATGTGCGTGATCGTCGGACTCGGCCTCTTCTACGCAGGATGGGCAGCCAAGAAGTGACCTCGCCGCAGGACAACTGGTCCGGCAGGAACATCACCGTCGCCGGCCTCGGCGTGAGCGGCGTCAGCGCCGCCCGCGCCCTGGCCGGCCTCGGCGCGTCCGTCACCGTCGTGGACGGCGGCGACAGCCCCGCGCACGAGGAGAAGGCGGCGCCCCTGCGGGCCGAGGGCATCGCCGTACGGCTCGGGGACTCCACGACGCTGCCCGAGGGCACCGACCTCGTCGTCACCTCGCCCGGCTGGAAGCCCACCTCGCCGCTGTTCGCCGAGGCGGCCGCCGCGGGCGTCGACGTCATCGGCGACGTCGAACTGGCCTGGCGGCTGCGCGGCCCCGGTGCCGCGCCCTGGCTGGCGATCACCGGCACCAACGGCAAGACCACGACGACCCAGATGCTCGCCTCCATCCTCCAGGCGGCGGGCCTGCGCACGGCGGCCGTCGGCAACATCGGCACCCCGATCGTCGACGTCGTCCTCCAGGGCGACGACGCGTACGACGTGTTCGCCGTCGAGCTGTCCTCGTACCAACTGCACTGGGCGCCCTCGCTGCGCGCCCACTCCGCGGCCGTCCTCAACCTCGCGCCCGACCACCTCGACTGGCACGGCTCCATGGAGGCGTACGCCGCCGACAAGGGCCGCGTCTACGAGGGCAACCAGGTCGCCTGCGTCTACAACGTCGCGGACAAGGCCACCGAGGACCTCGTGCGCGAGGCCGACGTCGAGGAGGGCTGCCGCGCCATCGGCTTCACCCTCGGCACCCCCGGCCCCTCCCAACTGGGCGTCGTCGAGGGCATCCTGGTCGACCGCGCCTTCGTCGAGAACCGCCAGAAGAACGCGCGGGAGCTGGCCGAGGTCGCGGACGTGCACCCGCCGGCCCCGCACAACATCGCCAACGCGCTCGCCGCCGCCGCCCTCGCCCGCGCCTTCGGCGTCGAGCCCAAGGCCGTACGCGACGGACTGCGCGCCTTCCGCCCGGACGCCCACCGCATCGCGCACGTCGCGGACGTCGCGGGCGTGGCGTACGTGGACGACTCCAAGGCCACCAACACCCACGCCGCGCAGGCGTCCCTGGCCGCCTACGAGCCCCTCGTGTGGATCGCCGGTGGGCTCGCCAAGGGCGCCACCTTCGACGAGCTGGTCAAGGGCGCCGCGGACCGGCTGCGCGGGGTCGTGCTCATCGGGCAGGACCGCGCCCTGATCCGCGAAGCCCTGGAGCGACACGCCCCGCAAGTCCCGGTGGTCGACCTCGACCGGACCGACACTGGGGCGATGTCGGCGGCGGTCCAGGAGGCGGCGCGGCTCGCCCGCCCGGGGGACACCGTGCTGATGGCCCCGGCCTGCGCGTCGATGGACATGTTCACCAACTACAACAAGCGTGGCGAGGCGTTCGCGGCAGCGGTCCGCGAACTCGGCGCCACGAGCGTCTGAGGGGACCCGCGCGGGTGTCCGGGGACGCCGGGCACCCTGGGAGGGGACGTGGCAGCGTTGACAGTCGGTACACGGTCGTCGGGGAGCGGCGATGCCCGGTAGCGCCGCCCGCACCGCCAAGCGCCCGCCCCGGGCGCCGCGCGGCACCGCCAGGGTCTACCGGACCCGCGTCGACCCCGTACGACGGCTGTACGGCCGGGTCCGCCGCGCCTGGGACCGGCCGCTCACGGCGTACTACCTGATCCTGGGCGCCGCGCTGCTGCTCACCGGGCTCGGGCTCGTGATGGTGTACTCCGCGTCCATGATCACGGCGCTCCAGAAGGGGCTGCCCAGCTCGTACTTCTTCCGCAAGCAGCTCGTCGCGGCCGTCCTCGGCTCGATCCTGCTCGTCGTCGCCATGCGGATGCCGGTCAAGCTGCACCGCGCGCTCGCCTACCCGATCCTCGCCGTCAGCGTCTTCCTCATGGCGCTCGTGCAGGTGCCGGGGATAGGGGTGTCGATCAACGGCAACCAGAACTGGATCTCGCTCGGCGGCCCGTTCATGCTCCAGCCCAGCGAGTTCGGCAAGCTCGCGCTCATCCTGTGGGGCGCCGACCTGCTCGCCCGCAAGCAGGACAAGCGGCTGCTCGCCCAGTGGAAGCACATGCTGGTGCCGCTGGTCCCGGTCGCCTTCCTGCTGCTCGGACTGATCATGCTCGGCGGCGACATGGGCACCGCGATCCTGCTCACCGCGATCCTCTTCGGCCTGCTGTGGCTCGCGGGGGCGCCGACCCGGCTGTTCGTCGGGGTGCTCTCGGTGGCCGCCGCGATCGGCGTCATGCTCATCAAGACCAGCCCCAACCGCATGGCCCGCCTCGCCTGCCTCGGCACCGCCGACGCCGGCCCCGGCGACATGTGCTGGCAAGGACTGCACGGCATCTACGCCCTGGCTTCCGGCGGACTCTTCGGTTCCGGCCTCGGGGCGAGTGTGGAAAAATGGGGTCAACTTCCCGAAGCGCACACCGACTTCATCTTCGCCATCACCGGTGAGGAACTGGGCCTCGCGGGGACGCTGTCGGTGCTCGCCCTCTTCGCGGCTCTAGGCTATGCGGGTATCCGCGTGGCCGGACGCACGGAGGACCCCTTCGTTCGATACGCCGCGGGAGGCGTGACGACGTGGATCACGGCCCAGGCCGTGGTCAACATCGGCGCGGTGCTCGGTCTGCTGCCGATCGCCGGTGTCCCCCTCCCGCTGTTCTCGTACGGGGGTTCCGCGCTGCTGCCGACCATGTTCGCCGTGGGGCTTCTGATCGCGTTCGCGCGGGACGAGCCGGCGGCGCGGGCGGCCCTCGCCATGCGGCGGACCCCGGCCGAGCGCGGGATGAGATGGAACACGATGCGACGGCGCGTCTCGGCGCGTTCGTCCGGAGAGCGGTGAATTTCGGTGCATGTCGTACTCGCCGGCGGGGGGACCGCCGGCCACATCGAGCCGGCGCTCGCCCTCGCGGACGCCCTGCGCAGGCAGGACCCGACCGTGGGCATCACGGCCCTCGGCACGGAGAAGGGGCTCGAGACGCGGCTCGTACCCGAGCGCGGCTACGAACTGGCGCTGATCCCGGCCGTCCCGCTGCCGCGCAAGCCCACCCCCGAGCTGATCACCGTGCCCGGCCGGCTGCGCGGCACCATCAAGGCGGCCGAGCAGATCCTGGAGCGCACCAAGGCCGACGCGGTCGTGGGCTTCGGCGGCTATGTCGCCCTGCCCGGCTACCTCGCCGCCAAGCGCCTCGGCGTGCCGATCATCGTGCACGAGGCCAACGCCCGCCCGGGCCTCGCCAACAAGATCGGTTCGCGGTACGCGGCCCAGGTCGCCGTCTCCACCCCGGACAGCAAGCTGCGTGACGCTCGTTACATCGGCATCCCGCTGCGCCGGACCATCGCGCTCCTCGACCGCGCCCAGGTGCGCCCCGAGGCCCGCGCCACGTTCGGCCTCGACCCGAACCTGCCGACGCTGCTGGTCTCCGGCGGCTCCCAGGGCGCACGCCGGCTCAACGAGGTCGTGCAGCGCGTCGCGCCCGTGCTCCAGCGCTCCGGCATCCAGGTGCTCCACGTCGTCGGGCCGAAGAACGAACTGCCGCAGGTGCAGCAGATGCCCGGGATGCCCCCGTACATCCCGGTACCGTACGTGGACCGGATGGACCTCGCGTACGCCGCGGCCGACATGATGCTCTGCCGCGCGGGCGCGATGACCGTCGCCGAACTCTCCGCCGTCGGGCTCCCGGCCGCGTACGTCCCGCTGCCCATCGGCAACGGCGAACAGCGGCTCAACGCCCAGCCGGTGGTCAAGGCGGGCGGCGGACTGCTGGTCGACGACGCGGAACTGACCCCCGAGTGGGTCCAGGGCAACGTCCTGCCCGTACTCGCCGACCCGCACCGGCTGTACGAGATGTCCCGCGCCGCCTCCGAGTTCGGCCGCAGGGACGCCGACGACCTGCTCGTCGGGATGGTGTACGAGGCGATCAACTCGCGTCGTTAGGGGCACCCCGCGCGCGGGGCGCCCATGGATGCAAAGGCAGGGGAACATGGCCGGATTCGCGCTGACGGATCGTGAAGACGCCGGGACGTCCGAGTCCGGCCCGCCCCCGCGCCGCCCCGGGCGCCCGCGCCGCCGGACCCTGGTCGTGGCGGGCGTGCTGCTCGTCCTGCTCGGGGCGGGAGCGATCTGGCTCCTGTACGGCTCGCAGTGGCTGCGCGTGGAGCGCGTCACGGTCTCCGGGACCCGGGTGCTCACGCCGGGCGAGGTGGGTCAGGTGGCGGCGGTCCCGGTCGGGGCGCCGCTGATTTCCGTCGACACCGGGGGCATTGAGGACCGGTTGCGCCGGAAATTGCCCCGAATCGACGCGGTTGACGTAGTGCGTTCCTGGCCGCATGGAATCGCGCTGAAAGTGACGGAACGTAAGCCCGTTCTGATTGCCGAAGACACCCGTAATGCGGGCAAGTTCGTCGAAGTCGACCACGAGGGCGTGCGTTTCGCCACGGTCGACAAGGCGCCCCGGGGCGTTCCCCGACTGGAACTGACCCCCGACCGCTCCGGTGCCGCCGCCAGTCTGCGACGCTTCGGGTCCGACCGGCTCGTGCGCGAGGCCGTACGGGTCGCCGCCTCGGTGCCACGCCCTGTGGCGCATGCCGCACGCACCGTCAAGGTCCGCTCCTACGACGACATCTCGCTGGAGCTGTCCGACGGCCGCGTCGTCGTGTGGGGGAGTTCCGAGAACGGCGCGGCGAAGGCCCGCGCGCTGACCGCTCTCCTGAAAGCCGCCCCGGGTGCCCGGCACTTCGACGTGAGTGTTCCCACCGCCCCTGCCTCATCGGGGAGTTGACGCACATCAGTGCAGGCCAGCACCCTGGTTGGGCATCGCTACGGCTGATCACATAGGGTGAAAAGAAAAACGGGAGGTTCGGCGTGTTCGTTGAACGGGCGCCACTTGTCGACTTAGTGTCAGGTTCGGAAGAGTCCAGGGAACAGACACACTGGTAACCCTAAACTTCAGCGTTAGGGTTCGGGTCGGCAGTCGACTAGTAGTCAACTAGGAGGCCGGACCGCCCCAATTCGGCATCAGTCGTCGCACCGTAGAAGCGAGGCGGCGACACGTAACTCGAGGCGAGAGGCCTTCGACGTGGCAGCACCGCAGAACTACCTCGCAGTCATCAAAGTCATCGGTGTCGGCGGCGGTGGTGTCAATGCCATCAACCGGATGATCGAGGTCGGTCTCAAGGGCGTCGAGTTCATCGCCATCAACACCGACGCGCAAGCCCTGTTGATGAGCGACGCGGACGTCAAGCTCGACGTCGGCCGTGAACTCACCCGCGGACTCGGCGCCGGAGCCAATCCGGCAGTCGGGCGCAAGGCGGCCGAGGACCACCGCGAGGAGATCGAGGAGGTCCTCAAGGGGGCCGACATGGTCTTCGTCACCGCCGGTGAAGGTGGCGGCACCGGCACCGGCGGCGCACCCGTCGTGGCCAACATCGCGCGCTCGCTCGGCGCCCTCACGATCGGTGTGGTCACCCGGCCGTTCACCTTCGAGGGCCGGCGCCGGGCCAACCAGGCGGAGGACGGCATCGCCGAACTCCGCGAAGAGGTCGACACCCTCATCGTCATCCCCAACGACCGGCTCCTGTCCATCTCGGACCGCCAGGTCTCGGTCCTCGACGCCTTCAAGTCGGCGGACCAGGTCCTGCTCTCCGGTGTCCAGGGCATCACCGACCTCATCACCACCCCGGGTCTGATCAACCTCGACTTCGCCGACGTCAAGTCCGTGATGTCCGAGGCGGGTTCCGCCCTCATGGGCATCGGCTCCGCCCGCGGCGACGACCGCGCGGTGGCCGCCGCGGAGATGGCGATCTCCTCGCCGCTCCTGGAGGCGTCCATCGACGGCGCCCGTGGCGTGCTGCTCTCCATCTCCGGCGGCTCCGACCTCGGTCTCTTCGAGATCAACGAGGCGGCGCAGCTGGTCAGCGAGGCCGCCCACCCCGAGGCGAACATCATCTTCGGCGCCGTCATCGACGACGCACTCGGCGACGAGGTACGGGTCACCGTCATCGCCGCCGGCTTCGACGGCGGCCAGCCGCCGAACAAGCGGGACAACGTGATCGGCTCGTCGTCGGTCAAGCGCGAGGAACCGGCCCCGGCATCGCGCCCGGCGCCCGCCCCCGAGCCCTCGCGCCCGGCCTTCGGCTCGCTCGGCAGCGTCACGCCGCGCGAGGAGCCCAAGCCCGAGCCCGTCGAGACCCCGGCGGCCCCGGCGAACGAGACCCCCGCGGTCCCGGTGACCCCGCCCCAGGTGCCCCGGCCGTCCTACCCGGACAGCCAGGCCGAGGAGCTGGACGTCCCGGACTTCCTGAAGTGACGTTCCGCGCTCTGATGGGGACGTCGACGCAGTGATAGGACAGCGCGAGAGCGCGAGCGGCGCGCACTTCGCCTTCACCGACCGGTGGGGCGGGGTGAGCGCCGCTCCGTACGAGGAGCTCAACCTCGGCGGCGCGGTCGGCGACGACCCCGCCGCCGTCCGCGCCAACCGCGCCCGCGCCGCGGCGGACCTCGGCATCGAGCCGGGCCGGGTGGTCTGGATGCGTCAGGTGCACGGCGCCGACGCCGCCGTCGTGGACGGGCCCTGGCCGGACGGGCAGGACATCCCGGCGCTCGACGCGATCGTCACCGCCCGGCGCGGACTCGCCCTCGCGGTGCTCACCGCGGACTGCACCCCGGTCCTGCTCGCCGACCCGGTCGCCGGAGTCGTCGGCGCGGCGCACGCCGGACGCCCCGGCATGGTCGCCGGCGTCGTCCCGGCCGCGGTGCGCGCGATGACCGGACTCGGCGCCGAGCCCGAGCGGATCGTGGCCCTCACCGGGCCCGCGGTCTGCGGCCGGTGCTACGAGGTGCCGGACGCCATGCGCGCCGAGGTCGCCGCGGTGGAGCCGGCGGCGTACGCCGAGACCAGTTGGGGCACGCCGGCGGTCGACGTGACCGCCGGGGTGCACGCCCAGTTGGAGCGGCTCGGGGTGCGCGACCGGCGGCGCTCGCCGGTGTGCACGCGGGAGTCGCACGACCACTTCTCGTACCGCCGCGACAAGGCCACGGGCCGGCTCGCGGGCTATGTCTGGCTGGACTGATACGACATGACGGACCTTCAGGGACGTAAGGAAGAACTCGCGTCGAACCTGGCGGCGGTGGAGGAACGTATCTCCGCCGCCTGCGCGTCCGCCGGACGCAAGCGCGAGGATGTGACCTTGATCGTGGTCACGAAGACCTACCCCGACACCGACGTACGGTTGCTCGCCGGACTCGGTGTGCGGCACGTGGCGGAGAACCGCGACCAGGACGCGGCCCCCAAGGCGGCGGCCTGCGCGGACCTGGACCTGACCTGGCACTTCGTCGGGCAGCTCCAGACCAACAAGGTGCGCTCCGTGGTCGGTTACGCGGGCGAGGTGCAGTCCGTGGACCGGGCCCGGCTCGTCACCGCGCTCTCCAAGGAGGCGGTCAGGGCCGGGCGCGAGGTCGGGTGCCTGATCCAGGTCGCGCTCGACGCGGACGAGGACGGGCGCGGCGAGCGGGGCGGAGTGGGACCCGGGGGAGTGGAGGAACTGGCCGCGCGCGTGGCCGAGGCCGAGGGTCTTCGGCTCGACGGACTGATGACCGTCGCACCCCTCACCGGGGCGTACGCGGGGCGGCCGCGGGCGGCGTTCGAGCGGCTCATGGATTTGTCGACTCACCTGCGCGTGGCCCATCCGGCTGCGAACATGGTCTCGGCAGGGATGAGTTCGGATCTCGAAGAGGCCGTGGCGGCCGGAGCGACACATGTGCGCGTCGGTACGGCGGTCCTCGGTGTCCGACCCAGGCTCGGGTAACGTCGCCAAGAAGTCGGACCACAGCAGAAAATATGGTCATTCTCGCTGATGAGCGAGGAGGCCACGTGGATCGCGGGCACTTGGTACGTCAGCCGATCCACCACAGAGCGGAGGACTCAGAGCATGGCCGGCGCGATGCGCAAGATGGCGGTCTACCTCGGCCTCGTGGAGGACGATGGGTACGACGGCCGGGGCTTCGACCCCGATGACGACTTCGAACCCGAGCTGGACCCGGAGCCAGAGCGTGACCGCCGACGGCACGAACCGTCGCATCAGTCACACGGTTCCCGTCCGGTGGAAGCGGACGAACCGGTACGAGCGGTGACACCGCCCGCACCCCGCGAGCCGGCGCGCCAGCCCGCTTCGCTCGCCGCTGAATCCGGACGTCCGGCGCGAATCGCCCCCGTGGCATCCATCACACCTGAACGTCAGAGCCTGGAGAAGAACGCACCGGTGATCATGCCCAAGGTCGTGTCCGAGCGGGAGCCCTACCGCATCACCACGCTGCACCCGCGGACCTACAACGAGGCCCGTACCATCGGGGAACACTTCCGTGAGGGCACTCCGGTGATCATGAATCTGACGGAGATGGACGACACCGACGCGAAGCGACTTGTCGACTTTGCCGCCGGTCTCGTCTTCGGTCTGCACGGCAGCATCGAGCGGGTGACTCAGAAGGTGTTCCTGTTGTCGCCTGCTAACGTCGATGTCACGGCGGAGGACAAGGCCCGCATCGCAGAGGGTGGGTTCTTCAACCAGAGCTGAGACGCAGCACTAGTTCGACGGCTCGCCAGTACTAGTCACGAGGCACGAGACACAGGGGAGAGGGAACCACCGACATGGGCGTGGTTTTGGATGTGGTCTACATCGCGCTGATGTGTTTCCTCATCGTGCTGATCTTCCGGCTGGTCATGGACTACGTCTTCCAGTTCGCCCGCTCATGGCAACCCGGCAAGGCGATGGTGGTCGTTCTAGAGGCCACCTACACTGTCACTGATCCACCGCTCAAGCTTCTGCGGCGGTTCATTCCGCCGCTGCGTCTCGGGGGCGTGGCGCTCGACCTGTCCTTCTTCGTACTGATGATCATCGTCTACATCCTGATCTCCGTCGTGAGCCGGCTGTGAGCGCGATGTCAACTACGGTCTTGCCGAATGCCGACGACAACGTTGAGGTGAAGAGATGCCGTTGACCCCCGAGGACGTGCGGAACAAGCAGTTCACGACCGTCCGCCTCCGAGAAGGCTATGACGAGGACGAGGTCGATGCCTTCCTCGATGAGGTCGAAGCCGAACTGACCCGTCTCCTTCGTGAGAACGAGGACCTGCGCGCGAAGCTCGCCGCAGCCACGCGCGCAGCTGCGCAGAACCAGCAGCAGGGCGGCATGCGCAAGGGCCCAGGCGGCCCCGAGGGTCCCGGTGGTCCCCAGGACCAGCAGCAGGGCCCCCCGCAGGGCATGCGCGGGCCCGGCGCCCCCGTGCCCGCCGGGATATCGGGTCCGCCGCAGCAGCAGCAGATGGGTGGCCCCATGGGCGGTCCGCCGCAGCTGCCGAGCGGTGCCCCGCAGCTTCCGGCCGGTCCCGGTGGCCACGGTCCCCAGGGCGGCCCGCAGGGTCCCGGCCCGATGGGTCAGGGTCCCGGTCCGATGGGCCAGGGCCACGGCCAGGGACATGGCCAGGGTCAGCTGAGCGGTCCGATGGGCGGCCCCATGGGCGGCCACGGCGGCCCGCCGCAGATGCCGCAGCCCGGTCAGGGCCCCGGTGGCGACAGCGCCGCCCGTGTCCTGTCGCTGGCCCAGCAGACCGCCGACCAGGCGATCGCCGAGGCCCGCTCCGAGGCGAACAAGATCGTCGGCGAGGCCCGCAGCCGCGCCGAGGGTCTTGAGCGTGACGCCCGTGCCAAGGCCGACGCCCTGGAGCGGGACGCGCAGGAGAAGCACCGCGTGGCCATGGGCTCCCTGGAGTCCGCCCGCGCCACGCTGGAGCGCAAGGTCGAGGACCTGCGCGGCTTCGAGCGCGAGTACCGCACGCGTCTGAAGTCGTACCTGGAGTCGCAGCTCCGTCAGCTGGAGACCCAGGCCGACGACTCGCTGGCCCCGCCGCGTACCCCGGCCACCGCCTCGCTGCCGCCGTCCCCGGCGCCTTCGATGGCCCCGGCCGGCGCGGGTGCCCCGTCCTACGGCGGCAACCAGTCGATGGGCGGCAACCAGTCGCAGGGCGGTCCGTCCTACGGCGGTCAGCAGCAGATGTCGCCCGCGATGACGCAGCCGATGGCTCCGGTGCGGCCCCAGGGGCAGCAGCAGATGGGGCAGGCGCCGTCGCCGATGCGCGGTTTCCTCATCGACGAGGACGACAACTAAGCGGCGAGCGTTACGCCTGAGGAGGCGTCGGCGTTCATTCAGGCCCTGGCCCGGATCGTTTCTGCGATCTGGGCCAGGGCCGTTTCGCTGCGCTGAGCTTGGCGGGGGGTGGGGGTTGATCGTGCTGGGTGTTGCTTGGTGCGGGGTGTTTTTTGTGGGGGTGGTGGGGTGAGGGTCGGTTTCTGGGTGACGGTGCGTCGTGGCTTGGCGCGCAGTTCCTCGCGCCCCTAGGGGGCTGGTCCCTGGGGGGGATGGGTGGGGCCCCACCTGTGGCGGTGGGGCCCCTGGCGTGGGGGTTAGGCCTTTTTGAGGTGGAAGGTCAGGCTCAGGGGCTCGTCCGTGAACGCGGGGCCGTACGTGTCGTCCGCCTCGCCCTGGGCGAAGTCCGTGGCGAGGACCTCGTTGGAGATCAGGCCCGTGTGCTCGGTCAGCGCCGAGATCACCGCCGGGTCCGTCGACGTCCAGCGCAGGGCGATACGGTCCGCGACGTCCAGGCCGCTGTTCTTGCGGGCCTCCTGGATCAGCCGGATCGCGTCACGGGCCAGGCCCGCCTGCCGCAGCTCCTCCGTCAGCTCCAGGTCGAGGGCGACGGTCGCGCCCGCGTCGGACGCCACCGACCAGCCCTCGCGCGGGGTCTCCGTGATGATGACCTCGTCCGGCGACAGCGTGATGGTCTCGCCGTCCACCTCCACCGACGCGTTCCCCTCGCGCAGGGCGAGGGAGAGCGCCGCCGCGTCCGCCTGGGCCACGGCCTTCGCCACGTCCTGGACGCGCTTGCCGAACCGCTTGCCGAGCGCCCGGAAGTTCGCCTTCGCCGTCGTGTCGACGAGCGAGCCGCCGACCTCGGACAGGGAGGCGAGCGAGGTGACGTTCAGCTCCTCCGTGATCTGCGCGTGCAGTTCCGGGGAGAGCGCGTCGAAACCGGACGCGGCGACCAGCGCGCGCGACAGCGGCTGACGGGTCTTGACGCCCGACTCCGCGCGCGTGGCACGGCCCAGCTCCACGAGCCGGCGCACCAGCGCCATCTGCGTGGACAGCTTCGGGTCGACCGCCGCGAGGTCGGCCTCGGGCCACCGCGACAGGTGCACCGACTCCGGCGCGTCCGGGGTGACCGGGACGACCAGGTCCTGCCAGACGCGCTCGGTGATGAACGGCGTCAGCGGCGCCATGAGCTGTGTCACCGTGACGACCACGTCGTGCAGGGTGCGCAGCGCGGCCTTGTCGCCCTGCCAGAAGCGGCGGCGCGAGCGGCGCACGTACCAGTTCGACAGGTCGTCGACGAACGCCGACAGGAGCTTGCCGGCGCGCTGGGTGTCGTACGACTCGAGCGCCTGCGTGACGTCGGCGGTGAGCTGGTGCAGCTCGGACAGGAGCCAGCGGTCCAGGACGGTGCGCTCGGCGGGCGCCGGGTCGGCCTCGCTGGGTGCCCAGCCCGACGTACGGGCGTACAGGGCCTGGAAGGCGACCGTGTTCCAGTACGTGAGGAGCGTCTTGCGGACGACTTCCTGGATGGTGGTGTGGCCGACGCGGCGGGCCGCCCAGGGGGAGCCGCCGGCTGCCATGAACCAGCGCACCGCGTCCGCGCCGTGCTGGTCCATGAGCGGGATGGGCTGCAGGATGTTGCCCAGGTGCTTGGACATCTTGCGGCCGTCCTCGGCGAGGATGTGGCCGAGGCAGACGACGTTCTCGTAACTGGACTTGTCGAAGACGAGGGTGCCGACCGCCATCAGCGTGTAGAACCAGCCGCGCGTCTGGTCGATGGCCTCGGAGATGAACTGCGCGGGGTAGCGCGACTCGAACAGTTCCTTGTTCTTGTACGGGTAGCCCCACTGCGCGAACGGCATCGAGCCCGAGTCGTACCAGGCGTCGATGACCTCCGGCACGCGCACCGCCTCGAGCGAGCAGCCCTCGTGCGTGCAGGGGAAGGTCACCGCGTCGATGAACGGGCGGTGCGGGTCGAGCTCCGACTGGTCGGTGCCGGACAGGCGCGACAGCTCCTCGCGGGAACCGACGCACGTCAGGTGGCCCTCCTCGCAGCGCCAGATGGGCAGCGGGGTGCCCCAGTAGCGGTTGCGGGACAGCGCCCAGTCGATGTTGTTGCTCAGCCAGTCGCCGAAGCGGCCGTGCTTGACCGTCTCGGGGAACCAGTTCGTCTTCTCGTTCTCCTGGAGGAGACGGTCCTTGACGGCGGTCGTACGGATGTACCAGGACGGCTGCGCGTAGTACAGCAGGGCCGTGTGGCAGCGCCAGCAGTGCGGGTAGCTGTGCTCGTACGGGATGTGCTTGAAGAGGAGGCCGCGCTCCTGGAGGTCCGCGGTCAGCTTCTCGTCGGCCTTCTTGAAGAAGACGCCGCCGACCAGCGGGACCTCCGGCCCGAACGTGCCGTCGGGCAGCACGGGGTTGACGACCGGCAGGCCGTACGCGCGGCAGACCTTGAGGTCGTCCTCACCGAACGCGGGGGACTGGTGGACGAGGCCGGTGCCGTCCTCGGTGGTGACGTACTCGGCGTTGACCACGTAGTGGGCCTCGGCCGGGAACTCGACCAGCTCGAAGGGGCGCTGGTACTTCCAGCGCTCCATCTCGGCGCCGGTGAAGGACTCGCCGGTCCTCTCCCAGCCCTCGCCGAGCGCCTTGTCGACCAGCGGCTCGGCGACGACGAGCTTCTCCTCGCCGTCGGTGGCGACGACGTAGCGCACCTCGGGGTGGGCGGCGACCGCCGTGTTGGACACGAGCGTCCACGGGGTCGTCGTCCAGATCAGCAGGGACGCCTGGCCGGCGAGCGGGCCGGAGGTCAAGGGCAGGCGGACGTAGACGGAGGGGTCGACGACCGTCTCGTAGCCCTGTGCCAGCTCGTGGTCCGACAGGCCGGTGCCGCAGCGGGGGCACCAGGGGGCGACGCGGTGGTCCTGGACGAGCAGGCCCTTGTTGAAGATCTCCTTCAGCGACCACCAGACCGACTCGACGTACGCGGGGTCCATCGTGCGGTACGCGTCGTCGAGGTCGACCCAGTAGCCCATGCGCGTCGTCAGCTCGGCGAAGGCGTCGGTGTGCCGGGTCACGGACTCGCGGCACTTGGCGTTGAACTCGGCGATGCCGTACGCCTCGATGTCCTTCTTGCCGTTGAAGCCGAGTTCCTTCTCGACCGCCAGCTCCACCGGCAGGCCGTGGCAGTCCCAGCCGGCCTTGCGGCCCACGTGGTAGCCGCGCATGGTGCGGAAGCGGGGGAAGACGTCCTTGAAGACGCGGGCCTCGATGTGGTGGGCGCCCGGCATGCCGTTGGCCGTGGGCGGGCCCTCGTAGAACACCCACTCGGGGCGTCCCTCGGACTGCTCCAGGGTCTTGGCGAAGATCTTCTGCTCGCGCCAGAAGTCGAGCACCGCGTGCTCGAGGGCGGGCAGGTCGACCTGGGCGGGCACCTGTCGGTACTGCGTCATCAGTCTTCCTCCGGCGGACGTGCTTCTCTCCGTCGGAGGGACGAGAGCCTGTGTGTCGTACGCCGTGTGCGGCGCGCTCCCGCGGTACCACCCTCCTTGGCCCTCCGGCGCGCGGGTGTGCGCTCCGGTGAGCCCCCTCATTGGGGTGCGATGCCGGGTCTACTCGCCGTCGCTCTCGCGGGCTGCGGCTTTCTTCCGGCGGCTCCGGGGTGATCTTCGCGTCGCGCTCGCCCCCGGGCTTCCACCGTCCCCGGATCGCTCTTGGCTGCGTACGCCGCTACTCGGCCCCATCCACGCTTTTCGCTCCGCCCAGTGTACGGCGCCCGCGGGGGCGCGGCGGACCGGTTTTCCCGGGGGTGCGGGCGGGCGCGGGGCGGGGGTGGGAGTGACCCGAATGGCCAGACGGGCGGTGGGCGCTCGCGCGGGTGCTGTACGGGGGCCGGCGGCGGGCGGGGCGTGGGGGTGCGGGGTGGTCGTGCGCGGCGGATTACCAGGCGGGGAGCGGGGCACAACGGATGCATGCCGGGTCGCTCGGGCGCTGTGCGGGGGCCGGGTGAGGGGGTGTGTGGGGGGCATAAGGGACGTTCGCCCCGTTGCCGCGGCCCTGAAGTCGATTTATCGTCCCAGCACGATTCGCGTGCAAGATCACAATTTGTGAAGGGGCCGCGGCCATGGTGGCGAAAAAGACCGCCGTTCAGCATTCTGCGTCCGGTGGAACGACGGGCGCGGGTGCCTCCGGCGGGGCGGCCCGGGCTTCCGGCGCGGGCGGTACGGGTAAGGCCCGCGCGGGCGGTGAGGCCGTGACGGGCGGTACGGGTAAGCCGGCCGGCGGCAAGAAGAGCGTGGCGCGGGCTGCGGGTGCCGGGAAGGCTGCCGCCGGGAAGGCGGGTGCCGGGGAGTCCGGTGCCGGGAAGGCCCCCGCCGGCGCTGAGAAGGCCGTGGCCGCGAAGGTGGCGGCACATGAGCGGGCCGTCGAGGAGGCGCCCGCGAAGAAGGCCGCCGCCGAGAAGCGGGCGGCGGGGAAGCCCGCGTCGGCGACCGAGGTGGCGGTGGCCGGGGCGACACCGGCCGCGAAGAAGGTGCCCGCGAAGAAGGTGCCCGCGAAGAAACCGGCGACCAAGAAGACGGCAGCCAAGAAAACTGCCGCCAAGAAGACGGCCGCCGCTGCCAAGGCGCCCGCGGAGAAGACGACGTCCGAGGGGTCCGCAGCGAAGAAGACGGCAACGAAGAAGACGGCAGCCAAGAAGACCGCGGCCAAGAAAGCCCCCGCGAAGAAAGCCCCCGCGAAGAAAGCCCCCGCGAAGAAAGCCCCCGCGAAGAAGGCGACCCCCGAGGCGGCCGAGCCCCACGGAACGGCCTCCGCGAAGGGCGCCGCCGACAAGCCCCCCACCAAGAAGCGGGCCGCCCGCAAGAGCGCGGCGCATGACGGCACGGCCGGCAAGAGCGCCGCACAAACCGGCACCGCCGACAAGAGCGCCACTCACGACGGCACCGCCGACAAGAGCGCCGCGCCTGATCGCTCCGACCCCAAGACTCACGCCCGCGCTCGCACCGCCCCCGCCGACAAGGGCGTCGGGGAAGGTGCTGAGGGCGGTGGTGCGGGGAAACGTACCGCCAAGAAGACAGCCGGTGCCGCCGAGACGTCCGTGAGGTCCGCCGGAGGCAAGGACGCGACCGAAGAGGCCGCGACGACGACGGGAGCCACGACAGTGGTTGCGAAGAAGACTCAGGGCACGGCCACCGCGGCGAAGAACGCCGGCGCGGTCCCCAAGGCGCGCGGCACCGCCGAACCCGGGGAGCTGGCCGTCAGGGCGGGCGAGGAGCCCTGGACCCCGGAAGAGGTCCGGGAGGCCCGCGCCGAGCTGCAGAGCGAGGTGCTGCGCCTCGGCAGCGAGATCGCCGCCGCCGAGGAGGGCCTCGCCGGTCTGATGCGGGACTCCGGCGACGGCGCGGGCGACGACGACGCCGACACCGGCACGAAGAACATCACGCGCGAGCATGAGATGGCCCTGGCCGCCAACGCCCGCGAGATGCTGCTCCAGACCGAGCGCGCACTGGAGCGCCTGGACGCGGGCACGTACGGCCTGTGCGAGAACTGCGGCAACCCCATCGGCAAGGCCCGTATGCAGGCGTTCCCGCGCGCCACCCTGTGCGTGGAGTGCAAGCAGAAGCAGGAGCGGCGCTCCTGAGCGACGCCCGCACCGACCATGGGACGCCGCCCCGGCGTGCCGTACTCTCGTCCTCAGTCAGGTACCTAGGTTGAGGGACTCACGTGGCCGAGACGGAGCGCATCATCGGTACGCCGGATTCACCCGAGGCGGGGGCAGCCGAACCCGAGCCGGCCGACGAGGCCGGGAAGGACGCCGCCGAGCGCCCGAAGGGCAGCCGGCGCATCGCCGTGCTGTTCGCGGTGGCGGCCCTCGCGTACGCCCTCGACCTGGGCAGCAAGCTGCTCGTCGTCGCCAAGCTTGAGCACCGCGACTCCATCGAGATCCTCGGTGACTGGCTCCAGCTCGAGGTCATCCGCAACCCGGGCGCGGCCTGGGGCGTGGGCGAGGCGTTCACGATCATCTTCACGGTGATCGCGGCGGCCGTGATCGTGGTCATCGTGCGCCTGGCGCGCAAGCTCTACAGCACGCCCTGGGCCATCGCCCTCGGCCTGCTGCTGGGCGGCGCGCTGGGCAACCTCACCGACCGGGTCTTCCGGGCCCCCGGCGTCTTCGAGGGCGCCGTCGTCGACTTCATCGCGCCGAAGAACTACCCGGTGTTCAACCTCGCGGACTCCGCGATCGTGTGCGGCGGCATCCTCATCGTGCTGCTGTCGTTCCGGGGGATCGACCCGGACGGCACCGTCCACAAGGACTGACGCCCGGCACCTGCCGTTCGGCGGTGTCGGTGGGCTCCTGCATACTCGATGCGTGAGCACGATTCCCGAGATCCGCACCCTGCCCGTGCCGGACGGTCTGGAGGGCGAGCGCGTCGACGCCGCCATCTCCCGCATGTTCGGCTTCTCCCGTACCAAGGCCGCCGAGCTCGCCGCCGCCGGGAAGGTCACGGTCGACGGCGCGGTCGTGGGAAAGTCCGAGCGGGTGCACGGCGGGGCCTGGCTCGAGGTCGAGATGCCGCAGGCGCCCGCGCCCGTGCAGATCGTCGCCGAGCCCGTCGAGGGCATGGAGATCGTGCATGACGACGACGACATCGTCGTGATCGTCAAGCCGGTCGGCGTCGCCGCGCACCCCAGCCCCGGCTGGACCGGCACCACCGTGATCGGCGGGCTCGCCGCCGCCGGGTACCGGATCTCCACGTCCGGCGCCGCCGAGCGCCAGGGCATCGTGCACCGGCTCGACGTCGGCACCTCGGGCCTGATGGTCGTCGCCAAGTCGGAGCGGGCGTACACCTCGCTCAAGCGGCAGTTCAAGGAGCGCGTCCCGGACAAGCGCTACCACGCGCTCGTGCAGGGCCACCCGGACCCGATGAGCGGCACGATCGACGCGCCCATCGGCCGCCACCCGAACCATGACTACAAGTGGGCGGTCACGGCCGACGGCAAGCCCTCCGTGACGCACTACGACCTCATCGAGGCGTTCCGCGCGGCCTCCCTGCTCGACATCAAGCTGGAGACCGGGCGCACGCACCAGATCCGCGTGCACATGTCGGCGCACCGCCACCCCTGCGCCGGTGACCTGACGTACGGCGCGGACCCCACGCTCGCCAAGCGGCTCGGCCTGACCCGCCAGTGGCTGCACGCCGTGCGGCTCGGCTTCGAGCACCCCGGCGACGGCCAGTGGGTCGAGTTCGAGAGCGCCTACCCCGACGACCTCCAGACGGCCCTGGACCGCGTGCGCGAGGAGAGCGCGTGAGCGCCGCCGCCTACACGGTCCGCGTCGCGGACAAGGAAGCCGACCGGGACGCCTGCTTCGCCGTGCGCCGCGAGGTGTTCGTCGTCGAGCAGAACGTGCCGCAGGAGCTGGAGTACGACGCGTACGACGCGGGCGCGGTGCATGTGCTGGCCGTGCGCGCGGACGGACTGCCGCTCGGCACCGGCCGGCTGCTGACCGGCGAGGCCGCCGCCGTGAAGAACGGCGGGGCGGCGGACGTCGGCGCCCTCGGCCGGCTCGCAGTGACCAAGGCCGCGCGCGGACTCGGCGTGGGCGCGGCGCTCGTGCGGGCCATCGAGGACGCGGCCCGCGCGCGCGGGCTCGCCGCCGTGGACCTGCACGCGCAGACGCACGCCCTCGGCTTCTACGAGCGGCTCGGGTACGTGGTGTACGGGCCGGAGTTCGACGACGCGGGCATCCCGCACCGGGCGATGCGCAAGCCTCTCTGACGCGAATCCGGCCCGCCGGGCATCCGGTCTGCCAGGGAACCCGGTCTGGCAGGGAATGCGATCTGACAGGGTGTCCGGCCTGCCGGGGGTTCCGGCCGCATCGCGCGCGCCCCGGCACGGATACCCGTGCCGCCTGCCCCCTGAGTGGGGGTTTGTGGGGATACGCGTGGCACCCTTGAGGCCGAACGTCGTGATCGTCGAGCTTGGTCGGAGCCCTTCGTGGAACAGTTGGCCCTGTTGTTCGCGCTGTTGCTCGGAGCGCTTCTGAGTGTGCCGCTGGGCGACCGTCTCGGACTGCCCGCGCCGGTGCTGATGACGCTGCTCGGCATCGGTCTCGCGCTGATCGGCGCCGTGCCCAATGTCGACATCCCGCCGGATCTGATCCTGCCGCTGGTGCTGCCCCCGCTGCTCTACGCGGCCGTGCACCGCACCTCATGGCGGCAGTTCGCGTCCAACAGACGACCGATCTTCCTGCTCGCCGTCGCGCTCGTCTTCGTCACGACGGCCGCCGTCGCCGTCGTGGCGAACGCCGTGGTGCCCGGCCTGCCGCTGGCCGCCGCCGTCGCGCTCGGCGCCCTGGTCGCGCCGCCCGACCCGGTCGCCGCGACCGCCGTCGCCGGCCAACTGGGGCTGCCCCGGCGCATGGTGTCGATCCTGGAGGGCGAGGGCCTGTTCAACGACGTGACGGCGATCGTGCTCTACCACGTGGCCATCGCCGCCGCCGTCTCCGGCACGTTCTCCGTGCCCCAGGCCGTGTTCACGCTCGTGCTGTCGGCGGTCGTCGCCATCGCGGTCGGCTTCGCCCTCGCCTGGTGCGCCAACCGGCTCATGGGCTATCTCGGCGACGCCACGCTCCAGATCGGCCTGACGCTGCTCGTCCCGTACGCCTCCTACGTGCTCGCCGAGGAGCTGCACGGCTCGGGGGTGCTCGCCGTCGTCACCACCGCCATGTTCATGGTGGAGCACGCCTTCGACGCCGACGACGTGCTGAGCCGGCTCACCGGCCGCGCCTTCTGGGACGTCGTGGACACCCTCGTCACCGGTGTCGCGTTCGGGCTCATCGGCCTGGAGGTGCACAACGTCGTACGGACGGCCGACGGGCGCTGGGGCGAGATGCTCGGCTGGGCCGGTGCCGTCGTGGTCGTCGTCATCGTCGTACGGCTGCTGTGGCTGCTGCCCATGACCTGGGTGACGCAGCGCATGCACACGCGGCGGGACGTGGACGAGGAGATCCCCGTGAGCTGGCGGGAGACCGTCGTCATGTGGTGGTCGGGGATGCGCGGCGTGGCGTCCGTGGCGCTGGCCCTCGCCATCCCGCTCACCATGGACGACGGTTCGCCCTTCCCCGACCGCGACGAGATCGTGTTCATCGCGTTCGGCGTGATCATGGCGACCCTCGTCCTCCAGGGCCTGAGCCTGCCCTGGCTGGTGCGGAAGCTGAACGTCACCGCCGACACCGAGGCCGAGCAGACCTACGAGAAGGACCTCGCCCTGCGCGCCGCTAAGGCCGCGAAGCGGCGCCTGAAGGAGATCGAGGAGGTCGAGGAGCTGCCCGAGGAGGTGCAGGAGCAACTGCTGCGCCGCGCCTACGACATCGGGCTGCGCATCAACCCCGAACTCGGCGCCGAGGAGCGCCGCGAGGCTCAGGCCAAACGGTTCGCCAGGATCAAGCGCATCCGGCGCATCCAGTCCGAGATGATGTCGGCGGCCCGCCACGAGGTGCTGGCCGCCCGCAGCGAGCCGGGCGCCGACCCCGAGATCGTCGACCGCGTCCTGCGCCAGCTGGACGTCCGCAGCCTGCGCTGACGTACGGGCCCGCCCGCGGCCCCGGGCAGGGATCAGGCCGGGTCCGTGGGCCCGGCCTGATCGGTGAGGGGCGTCGGGACGCCCTGACGGGCCTGTCCCTTCCGACAGCCCCGAGCGGGGTCAGCCCCGGCCCGTGCGCGGGGCGCGGCCGTCGCGGGCCAGCACATGGCGCGGGAACGGGTCACGCAGCTCCTCGGGCGGCACCAGCGCGGTCGCCGTGTTGATGCGCGGCAGCGCGTACGGGTGGTGCTCGGTCAGCCAGCGCACCATCTGCTCGCGGACGGTGACGCGCACGGTCCAGATGTCGTCCGCGTCCTTGGCGGTGACCAGGGCGCGGACGAGGAGCGTGTTCGGGGTGGTGTCGGTGACGGCCAGGCCCCAGTCGCGGCCGTCCCAGGCGGCGCAGTCGCGGACGATGTCGTGCAGCTTCTCGCGCATCTGCGCGATGGGCGCGCTGTGGTCGAGGTGGAAGAAGACCGTGCCGGTCATCTGGGCGCCACCGCGCGACCAGTTCTCGAACGGCTTCGACGTGAAGTACGACACCGGCATGGTGATCCGGCGCTCGTCCCAGGTGCGTACGGCGAGGAACGTGAGGGTGATCTCCTCGACCGTGCCCCACTCGCCGTCCACCACGACGGTGTCCCCTATGCGGACCATGTCGCCGAAGGCGATCTGGAGCCCCGCGAAGAGGTTGCCGAGGGTGGACTGGGCGGCGACACCGGCGACGATGCCGAGGATGCCGGCCGAGGCCAGCAGCGAGGCGCCGGCCGCGCGGAACGCGGGGAACGTCAGCAGCATCGCGGCCGCCGCCACCACGGCGACGACGGCGGTGACCACGCGCTGGATCAGGGTGACCTGGGTGCGGACGCGGCGGACCCGGGCGGGGTCGCGGTGGGCGTGGGCGTAGCGGGCGTAGGACGACTCCACGATCGTGGCGGCGACTCTGATCACCAGCCAGGCGGTGGCGCCGATCAGGACGAGGCTCAGCGTCCGGCCGATCCCCGCCGAGTGTTCAGGGGCGATCTGTGCCCGGTCGTAGAAGCCCCGCAGCATGGCCGTGCACAGCACGACCTGGAGGGGAAGTCGACAGCGGCGCAACAGGCCCCACAGCGGTGTGTCGGGGTGACGTCGGTCGGCACGCTGCAGCAGACGGTCGGCGGCCCACCCCACGAGCAGGGTGACGACGACCGCTCCACCGACGACGATCAGTGGGCGCAGTACGTTCTCCATCCCACGACCGTAACGGGCGGCACCGGCGTGACGTCGAGGGGGCTCCTGGCACCATGGGGCGCATGAACATCATGCTCTTCCACTCCACGTTCGGGCTGCGGCCCGCCGTGCTCGCCGCCGCCGACCGGCTGCGCGCGGCCGGGCACGAGGTGTGGACCCCCGACCTCTTCGACGGCAAGACCTTCGACACCGTCGAGGAGGGCATGGCCTTCCAGGACGAGACCGGCAAGGACGAGCTGCTCAAGCGCGCCGTCCTCGCCGCCGCGCCCTACTCCGAGCGCGGCCTCGTCTACGCGGGCTTCTCCTTCGGCGCCGCCACCGCGCAGACCCTGGCCCTCGGCGACGAGAGGGCCAAGGGCCTGCTGCTCCTGCACGGCACGTCCGACATCGCGGAGACGGCGAGCGCGCCGGACCTGCCCGTGCAGCTCCACGTGGCCTCGCCGGACGCCTTCGAGACGGACGACTGGCTGAACACGTGGTACCTCCAGATGGGCCGCGTCGGCGCGGACGTGGAGATCTACCGCTACCCGGGCGCCGGGCACCTGTACACGGACCCGGACCTGCCGGACTACGACGAGGAGGCCGCCGAGGCCACCTGGCGGGTGGCGCTCGGCTTCCTGGACACGCTCTAGCGGCGGGTCAGCCGGCCCGGTACGCGCTCCAGCTGTCCTTCATGCGCTGCACCTGGCCGGGCGTGAACTGCGTCATGCAGGAGTCGTACGTGTAGTCCATGAAGTTGTGGATCGGGTCGAGGCCGGCCTTGTTGGTGCACGAGTCGCGCCCGGTGGGGCACTGGTAGGCCGCGGTCTTCTCGGCGGGCGTGTCGGCCACGTAGTCGCCGTTGCCGCTGCAACCGCCCTGGAACGTGTGGTAGAGCCCCAGCCAGTGGCCTATCTCATGGGTGCCGGTGTCGCCCTCGTTGTAGTTGGTGGCCGAGCCGCCCGGCAGCGAGGTGTCGAGGATCACGACGCCGTCGTCGGACGGGTTCGACTTGTACGAGGACGGGAACGTCGCCCAGCCGAGCAGGTCCTGTCCGAGGTTCGCCGTGTAGAAGTTCAGGGCGTTCGCGCCGCCCTTGCGCAGGCTCGACTTCATGGACTTCTCGGCGGCCGAGCCGGGCGTGATGCCGTTGTACCAGGACGCGTTGTCGGTGTAGTCGGTCCCGGCGAGCTGGAACTGGAAGCCGGAGTCGGTGTTGCCGCTGCCCTGCCCGCTGTAGGCGGCGTTCAGGACGCTGATCTGGTTGGCGATCGACGTCGCCGACAGCTTGCCGGTCGTCCCGGAGTGGATGACGTGCACGTACACCGGGATCGTCGTGGTGGCCGTGGTGCTCAGGCCGCGCCCGAGCGTGCCTTCGGCGCGCAGGGTGTCCAGTCTCTTGCGCAGCGCCTTGTCCATGGCGGCGGCGCGCGTGGCGGACAGCTCATTGGGTTCCTGCGCGTGGGCGGCGCCGGCGGGCTTCTTCACGCGGGCGTTCGCGTGCGCGCCCGCGCCCTGGGTGTCGGTGGCGCACGCGCGCGTGGCGGTGGTTTTCGCGCCGGGCTTCGCGGCGGCGCTGCCGCTGGGCGCGGAGAGGGGGACCAGGGCCAGGGCGCCGGAGACCACGGCGGCGCCGAGCAGCCGGCGGCGCAGGCGGGGGGACGGGCGGGAGGCGGAGGCGGGGGTGCTCATACGGACTCCTCGCGGACGCGGGCGGGAGGGACTTCCTCGCCGCCGCCCGGAGATTACGTGGCCATGTCACACCGGAAAAGGACGCGAAACAGCCGCCTCCGCCGCGCGGATCCACCCGGCGAACCAGGACAACGGGGAGAAAAAATCCGGCGCCCGTCCGGAGTTTGGGACGGGCGCGACGAGCCCGGCGTCACCGCGGCGGGCAGAGTGTCCGCTTTGGCGCCCGGCCCCGCACCACCCACCGTGATCAGCGGCGCGGAAGACCGGCTCCCGCGCCGCTGACCGGAATGCACCGTACAGAGATCACCGCACGGGGGCGTCCACGCGCTCGACCTTCTGCGTGCCGGTGCGCGTGCGGTACGAACGCTCCCAGGCCGACGTGGCGTTCTTGTCCGTACGGTCGGAGACGGCGTAGTAGTCCATCTGCGCCCGCTCCGCCGTCACGTCGAGCACGCCGTAGCCGTGCGCGTCCATGTCCAGCCACTTCACATGCCGGTTGGCCGCCTTGACGGCGCTCTCCGCGACCGTGGACACGGTGTCAGGGGCGACGTGCAGGATGTCGTCCAGGTTGTCGGAGGTGACCGACGTGACGACGAACTCCGTGGCCGCCGAGGGGGAGAGCGGATACGTGCCGGCCGTCACCGGCACGTCGTTCGCCCACGCCATGTGGATGTCGCCGGTGAGGAAGACCGTGTCCCGGATGCCGTTGTCGCGCAGGTGCCCGATCAGCTCCTTGCGGTCGTGCGTGTAGCCGTCCCACTGGTCGACGTTGACCGCGAGCCCCTCCTGCGGCAGTCCCAGCAGCTTCGCCAGTGGCGCCAGCAGGTGCGCGGGCAGCGCGCCGAACGCGACCGGCGAGATCATCACCGACGTGCCGACCAGCTTCCAGCGGGCCTGCGACGCGGACAGCCCCGACTTCAGCCAGTCGAGCTGCGCGCGGCCGGTGATCGTGCGGTCCGGCGAGTCCACCGCGCCGTTGCCCACGCTCGCCTGCTGGGAGCGGAACGAGCGCAGGTCCAGCAGGTGCAGCTCGGCCAGCGTGCCGAAGCGCAGCCGCCGGAAGACCGTGCCGGCCGTCGAGGCGCGCACCGGCATCCACTCGAAGTACGCCTGCTTCGCCGCCTGCTGACGGGCCGCCCAGTCGCCCTCGGTGCCCGGCGTGTGGTTCTCCGCGCCGCCCGACCAGGCGTCGTTGGCGAACTCGTGGTCGTCCCAGATCGCCACCAGTGGGTGCGCCGCGTGCATCGCCCGTACGTCGTCGTCGGTCTTGTGCGCGCCGTGCCGTACGCGGTAGTCGGCGAGCGTCACGATCTCGTGCGCGGGCTGGTGCGGGCGCACCGTGTACTTCGCGGCCGGGTACTCGCCCGTCTTGTACTCGTAGATGTAGTCCCCGAGGTGGAGGACCGCGTCCAGGTCGGCGCGGGCCGCGAGGTGGCGGTACGCGGAGAACCAGCCGGCCTCCCAGTTCGCGCAGGACACCACGCCGAAGCGCAGGCCGGCGAGGGAGGCGTCGGCGGCCGGCGCGGTCTTCGTACGGCCCGTGGCGGAGACGACGCCGTCCACCGAGAAGCGGAAGTAGTAGGTGGTCGCCGGACGCAGCCCCCGTACGTCCGCCTTCACGGTGTGGTCGCTCTCGGCGCTCGCGGTCGTCGTCCCCTCGGCGACGACCGTGCCGAACACCTTGTCCTGCGCTATCTCCCACCGCACGGCCACCTCGGGCCCGAGGCCCGAGCCGGGCACGGCGTCCGGGGTCGGCGTCACCCGCGTCCACAGCAGAATGCCGTCCGGCAGCGGGTCGCCTGAGGCGACGCCGTGCAGGAAGGCGGGGGCCTCGGCGGCGTGCGCGGTGGCGGCCGAGGCGAGCGGGCCGGCGAGCGCGGCGGTGGCCGCGGCGGCCTTGACGACGGTACGGCGGCGCGGGGCCGCGGGCTGGGTGTTGAGTCCACTGGTCACGGGTGATCACCTTACTGACCAGTACATGGCGAAGGCGGGCGAACCCGAAAGGTTCGTCCGCCCGTCGACTGTTCGCCGCGTGTCAGCGGGGCCGGCCGGGGCCGGCCCGGGTCAGCCCGGTGTCAGCCCTTGAGCGCCTTGTCCACGGCCGCGTTCCACTCGGCCACCGTCATCGGCGCGTTCTGCTTGTCCGAGCCGGTGATCTTCTTGCCGTCGAGCACGAACGACGGCGTGCCCTGGACGCCGTACTTGTTGTCGTCGAAGTTCTTCGACATCTCCAGCGCCCAGCGGTCGAAGGTGCCGTCCTTGACGTCCTTGGCGAAGGCCTTGTCGTTCTTCAGCTCGGGCACCGTGGCCGCGATCCGCAGCAGGTACGAGTCGTCCTTGAACTTGTCGTCCGTCTCCTCCGGGTGCCACTTCTTGGAGTACATGGCCTCCTTGAAGTTCCAGAAGGCGTCCTTCGACACGTTCAGGGCGGCACCGAGCGCGCTCAGCGCGTTCTTCGAGCCCTCGCCCTGGAGGTTCTTGTCGAGGAAGGTCGCGCCGACGTACTGGATCTTGTACTTGCCGGAGTCCATGTCCTTCTTGAGCGTCGGACCGACCGTCTGCTCGAACTGCGCGCACACCGGGCAGCGCGAGTCCTCGTACGCGATGACCGTCTTCGGCGCGGAGTCCTTGCCGAGCGTCACCGTCGTGTTGTTCTTGCCGGTGGTGTTCTTCGGCGCCACCAGCGCCTTGTCCTTCGCGGCCTCCCAGTACGCGGGCTTGTTGCCCTGCATGACGAGGTAGCCGACGCCGCCCGCGACGGCGAGGACGGCGACGATGGAACCCGCGACGATCGCGTTCTTGCGCGCCTTGTCCTTCTTGGCCTGCCGCTCCCGCTCCAGGCGCAGCCGCTCGCGGGCCGCCATCTTCGCCTGCTGGCTGTTGCGCTTGCTCATGATGTTCGTACTCCGTAGTCGTGTGAGAGATCGGGGGACTGTCGTGTGCCGGCTCAGACGGCCGGGCACGGCGGTCCGCGCCGTCCCACGGAGTGCGCCCACGTCCGGGTGCGCGAGAGGCGGGCGGGAGCGGCCGGCAGCGGCCGGGGTACGTCACCGCTCGCGGCGGCGCTCACCACGGCCCAGGCGATCAGCAGCGGCCGGAACGCGAGCGCCGCGACGGCCCGCAACAGCCCGCCGAGCGCCTGCTCGCCCCGGCGCAGCCAGAGGGCCGCGGCGAGCCCCACGCCGACGTGCGCGGCCAGCAGCAGCCACGGGAGCGTGGGGTCGGTGTGCGCGAACAGGGCCGCGTCCCGGGCGCCGCCGCCCGCGACCCGGGCCAGCGGCGTGCCCACGTTGCCCGCGCACAGCACGTCGAAGCCGAACGCGCGCAGCGGGCCCGCGACCGGTCCCGCGGCCTCTCCGTAACAGACGTGCTGGCCGGTGGTGAAGACCGTGTCCGCGGCCAGTTCCAGCGGGACGAGCAGGGCCGCGATCCGGCCGAAGCCGCGCTCGCGCCCGGCGAGCGCGTACGCGATCACGAACACGGCCGTCGCCACGGCGGCGAGGGTCGTGAGCGGCAGCGGGGCCCGTGACAGCAGGACGTGCGACGCGGCGGAGAGCATCACGACGAGCGCCGTGAAGAGGGCCGCGCGCACGGCTCTGAGCTGGGTCCCGGATATGTCGTCCATCGCGGAGGAGTGTGCCATGGCCACCTGTCAGCGGTGCCTAAAGGGTGCCTGTGTGTTATCGAATCGCAGGCTGGCGGCTGCTGACGGCTGCTGACGGCGCGGGACGGCCCGTTATGCGGCGAGGCCCGGGATGCGGCCGTTGCGGAAGAGGTCCACGAAGATCTGGTGGTCCGCACGCGCGCGTGCCCCGTAGGTGTGCGCGAAGTCGACCAGCAGCTCGGCGAAGCCGTCCTCGTCGGCCGCGATGGCCGCGTCGATGGCCCGCTCCGTGGAGAACGGCACCAGCGACTCGCCGGACTGGTCGTCCGCCGCCGCGTGCATCGCCGCCGTCGCCCGGCCGAGGTCCGCGACCACCGCCGCGATCTCCTCCAGGTCGTCGATGTCGTCCCAGTCCAGGTCCACCGCGTACGGCGACACCTCGGCGACCAGCTGGCCCGCGCCGTCCAGCTCGGTCCAGCCCAGCCACGGGTCCGCGTGCGCCTGGAGCGCCCGCTGCGAGATCACCGTGCGGTGGCCCTCGTGCGCGAAGTACTCGCGGATCGCCGGGTCCGTGATGTGCCGGGAGACGGCCGGGGTCTGCGCCTGCTTGACGTAGATCACCACATCGTTCTCCAGGGCGTCGCTGTTGCCCTCCAGCAGGATGTTGTACGAGGGCAGGCCCGCCGAGCCGATCCCGATGCCCCGGCGGCCCACGACGTCCTTGACCCGGTAGGAGTCCGGGCGGGCCAGCGACGCCTCCGGCAGCGTCTCCAGATAGCCGTCGAACGCGGCGAGCACCTTGTAGCGCGTCGCCGCGTCCAGCTCGATCGCGCCGCCGCCCGCCGCGAACCTGCGCTCGAAGTCCCGGATCTCCGTCATCGACTCCAGCAGACCGAACCGGGTCAGCGAGCGCGCGTCGCGCAGCGCGTCCAGCAGCGGGCCGTCCGCCGTGTCCAGCGTGAACGGCGGCACCTCGTCGCTCTTGGCGCCCGTCGCCAGCGCGCGCACGCGCTCGCGGTAGGCCGCCGCGAACGTGCGCACCAGCTCGCTGATCTGGTCGTCGCCGAGGGCCTTCGCGTACCCGATCAGCGCCACGGACGCCGCGAACCGCTTCAGGTCCCAGGTGAACGGGCCGACGTACGCCTCGTCGAAGTCGTTCACGTTGAAGATCAGGCGGCCCGTCGCGTCCATGTACGTGCCGAAGTTCTCCGCGTGCAGATCGCCGTGGATCCACACCCGGCTCGTGCGGTCGTCCAGGTACGGGCCGCCGTGCTGCTCGCGCTGGACATCGTGGTAGAAGAGGCACGCCGTGCCGCGGTAGAAGGCGAACGCCGAGGCCGCCATCTTGCGGAACTTCACCCGGAACGCGGCGGGATCCGCGGCGAGCAGCTCGCCGAACGCGGTCTCGAACACGGCGAGGATCTCCTCGCCGCGCTGCTCGGCGGTGGGCTGCGGTTCCGGCATCGCTGGGTGCCTCCTGGTACGCGGGGTACGGGCGATTCGCTGTCTTCGGGAATCGGTCCGTGTGTCTGGTCCAACGCACGACCGTACTCCGGAGTGCCCGCGTGTTGTCAGTGGCCGGTCGTAGACTTCCAAGCTGTCCGGACGTGTCGCCGCGCGCCCGCCCCGATGCCCGATCCTGGAGGCCCCCACCGTGTCGAAGCCCCCCTTCACGCACCTGCACGTGCACACCCAGTACTCGCTGCTGGACGGCGCCGCGCGGCTGAAGGACATGTTCAAGGCGTGCAACGAGATGGGCATGACGCACATCGCCATGTCCGACCACGGCAACCTGCACGGGGCCTACGACTTCTTCCACTCGGCGCAGTCGGCCGGCGTCACCCCGATCATCGGCATCGAGGCGTACGTCGCCCCCGAGTCCCGGCGCAACAAGCGCAAGATCCAGTGGGGCCAGCCGCACCAGAAGCGCGACGACGTCTCCGGTTCGGGTGGTTACACCCACAAGACGATCTGGGCGGCGAACAGCACGGGCCTGCACAATCTCTTCAAGCTGTCCTCCGACGCGTACGCGGAGGGCTGGCTGCAGAAGTGGCCGCGCATGGACAAGGAGACCATCTCGCAGTGGAGCGAGGGCCTCGTCGCCTCCACCGGCTGCCCCTCCGGCGAGCTCCAGACCCGGCTGCGCCTCGGCCAGCACGACGAGGCCCTCAAGGCGGCGGCCGAGTACCAGGACATCTTCGGCAAGGACCGCTACTTCCTGGAGCTGATGGACCACGGCATCGAGATCGAGCGCCGCGTCCGTGACGGCCTCCTCGACATCGGCAAGAAGCTCGGCATCCCGCCGCTGGTCACCAACGACTCGCACTACACGTACGCGCACGAGGCGACCGCCCACGACGCCCTGCTGTGCATCCAGACCGGCAAGAACCTCTCGGACCCCGACCGCTTCCGCTTCGACGGCACGGGCTACTACCTGAAGTCCACCGACGAGATGTACGCCATCGACTCCTCGGACGCCTGGCAGGAGGGCTGCCGCAACACGCTCCTGGTGGCCGAGCAGATCGACACCACCGGCATGTTCGAGAAGCGCGACCTCATGCCGAAGTTCGAGATCCCGGAGGGCTTCACCGAGGTCACCTGGTTCCAGGAGGAGGTCCGGCGCGGCATGCAGCGCCGCTTCCCCGCGGGCGTGCCCGAGGACCGCCAGCAGCAGGCCGAGTACGAGATGGACGTCATCATCCAGATGGGGTTCCCCGGCTACTTCCTCGTCGTCGCCGACTTCATCATGTGGGCGAAGAACAACGGCATCGCGGTCGGCCCCGGCCGAGGCTCCGCGGCCGGCTCGATCGTCGCGTACGCCATGGGCATCACCGACCTCGACCCGATCGAGCACGGACTGATCTTCGAACGGTTCCTCAACCCCGAGCGCGTCTCCATGCCCGACGTCGACATCGACTTCGACGAGCGCAGGCGCGTCGAGGTGATCAGGTACGTGACGGAGAAGTACGGCTCCGACAAGGTCGCCATGATCGGCACCTACGGCAAGATCAAGGCCAAGAACGCGATCAAGGACTCCGCGCGCGTGCTCGGCTACCCGTACGCGATGGGCGACCGCATCACCAAGGCCATGCCCGCCGACGTCCTCGGCAAGGGCATCGACCTCGACGGCATCACCAACCCCGAGCACCCGCGCTACTCGGAGGCCGGCGAGGTCCGCTCGATGTACGAGAACGAGCCGGACGTCAAGAAGGTCATCGACACCGCCAAGGGCGTCGAGGGCCTGGTCCGCCAGATGGGCGTGCACGCCGCCGGCGTCATCATGTCCAGCGAGCCGATCATCGACCACGCCCCGGTCTGGGTCCGGCACACCGACGGCGTCACCATCACGCAGTGGGACTACCCGCAGTGCGAGTCGCTCGGCCTGCTCAAGATGGACTTCCTGGGCCTGCGCAACCTCACCATCATGGACGACGCCCAGAAGATGGTGGAGCGCAACAAGGGCATCAAGCTCGAACTGCTCGACGTCCCCCTCGACGACCCGAAGACCTTCGAACTGCTCTGCCGCGGTGACACGCTCGGCGTCTTCCAGTTCGACGGCGGCCCGATGCGCTCGCTGCTGCGCCAGATGCAGCCCGACAACTTCGAGGACATCTCCGCCGTCTCGGCCCTGTACCGGCCCGGCCCGATGGGCATGAACTCGCACATCAACTACGCCGAGCGCAAGAACGGCCGGCAGGAGATCACGCCGATCCACCCGGAGCTCGAAGAGCCCCTGAAGGAGACGCTGGGCCTCACCTACGGCCTGATCGTGTACCAGGAGCAGGTGCAGAAGGCCGCGCAGATCATCGCCGGGTACTCGCTCGGCGAGGCCGACATCCTGCGCCGTGTGATGGGCAAGAAGAAGCCCGAGGAACTGGCGAAGAACTTCACGATCTTCCAGGCCGGCGCCAAGAAGAACGGCTACTCCGACGAGGCGATCCAGGCCCTGTGGGACGTCCTGGTGCCGTTCGCCGGCTACGCGTTCAACAAGGCGCACTCCTCCGCGTACGGCCTGGTCACGTACTGGACCGCCTACCTCAAGGCGAACTATCCGGCCGAGTACATGGCGGCCCTGCTCACCTCGGTGAAGGACGACAAGGACAAGTCGGCCGTCTACCTCAACGAGTGCCGCCGCATGGGCATCAAGGTGCTCCCGCCCAACGTGAACGAGTCCGTCCACAACTTCGCCGCCCAGGGCGACGACGTGATCCTCTTCGGCCTGGAGGCCGTCCGTAACGTCGGCACCAACGTGGTGGAGTCGATCATCCGGGCCCGCAAGGCGAAGGGGAAGTTCAGCTCCTTCCCCGACTACCTCGACAAGATCGAGGCCGCCGCGTGCAACAAGCGCACGACGGAGTCGCTGATCAAGGCCGGCGCCTTCGACACGCTCGGGCACACCCGCAAGGGCCTCACCGCCCAGTACGAGCCGATGATCGACAACGTGGTCGCGGTCAAGCGCAAGGAGGCCGAGGGCCAGTTCGACCTCTTCGGCGGCATGGGCGAGGAGGACAGCAGCGAGCCGGGCTTCGGGCTCGACGTCGAGTTCTCCACCGACGAGTGGGACAAGACGTATCTGCTCGCCCAGGAGCGCGAGATGCTCGGCCTGTACGTCTCCGACCACCCGCTCTTCGGCCTGGAGCACGTGCTGTCCGACAAGGCGGACGCGGGCATCGGCCAGCTCACCGGCGGCGACTTCGGCGACGGCGCGGTCGTCACCGTCGGCGGCATCATCTCCGGCCTCCAGCGCAAGATGACCAAGCAGGGCAACGCGTGGGCGATCGCCACCGTGGAGGACCTGGCCGGCTCGATCGAGTGCATGTTCTTCCCGGCGACCTACCAGCTCGTCTCCACGCAGCTCGTCGAGGACGCGGTCGTCTTCGTCAAGGGCCGCCTCGACAAGCGCGAGGACGTCCCCCGCCTGGTCGCCATGGAGATGCAGGTCCCCGACCTCTCCCACGCGGGGACGAACGCGCCGGTGATCCTCACCATCCCCGCCCTCAAGGTCACCCCGCCGATGGTCAGCCGCCTCGGGGAGATCCTCTCCAACCACAAGGGCGACAGCGAGGTCCGCATCAAGCTCCAGGGCCCGCGCAAGACGACCGTGCTGCGCCTGGACCGGCACCGGGTCAAGCCCGACCCGGCGCTCTACGGCGACCTGAAGGTGCTGCTCGGCCCGTCCTGCCTGGCCGGCTAGCCAGGCGGGGCGCGCCCCCGCGCCCCGAGCGCCCCGCACGCACAAGGGCCTCATCCGGACGTCTCCGGGTGAGGCCCTTGCTCTGTTCCAGGTGCTTACCTGTGCGTCAAGGCGTCAGTTGTGTCCGAACCGGCGCTCGCGGCCCTTGCGGGCCACCTCGGTGGGGGTGCCGGCGATCGCGGACTTCGTCTCGGCTTCCATCGCCGAGGTGTTCGCCTGCTGGTGCGACCGCTCCGCGGCGCTCTTGTCCTGCTGACGGTTCTGCTTACGGTTCTTGGCCATGGTGCTCTTGCCTCCTGAGGGGGATCTAGGGGCCAGGGCCGCGTTCAGATTCACATATCCACACAAAAGGTGCATGTCAGAGGATTACCATCCGTGACGACCTGTGTGCGCGACCGACCGCAGACCTTCACCGCATCCGCCACGCCGAAGATCGAGTTCGAGCCGTTAACCCCCGCACGGTCGGGCAGACTCGAAGGAAACCCGGAGCGAACGTGCGGGCGTGTCGTCGGAAGAGGGTGGATCGCGTGGACCGTTGCATCGTCCTGGTGGATGCCGGATATCTCCTGGGCGCCGCCGCGAGCCTCCTCGCGGGCGAACCCTCCCGCTCCCGCATCCACGTGGACCACGCGGCCCTCATCCAGGGGCTGCGCGAGCGCGCCGAGGCCGAGACCGGCCGCCAGCTCCTGCGCATCTACTGGTTCGACGGCGCCCCCGACCGCGTCCCGCAGCCCGAGCACCGCAGGCTGCGCGTCATGCCCCGGGTCACCGTCCGCCTCGGCGCCCTGACCCGCAGCGACGGCCGCTGGGCACAGAAGGGCGTCGACGCCGCCATGCACGCCGAGCTGACCGAACTGGCCCGCAACCGCGCCTGCTCCGACATCGTCCTCGTCACCGGCGACGGCGATCTGCTGCCCGGCATGATGGCCGCCAAGGAGCACGGCGTCGCCGTCCACCTGTGGGCCGTCCAGGCCGCCGACGGCGACTACAACCAGTCCGAGGACCTCGTCGCCGAGGCCGACGAGCGCCGCGTCCTCGACCGCGCCTGGATCACCCAGGCCGTCCGCGCCAAGGAGATCGGCGGCATCTGCGCCCCGCCGCCCGCGCCCCGCCCCGAGATCGCCGCGATCCTCTCCGCGCCGCTGCCCGAGTCCGCGCTCACCGCGACGGACCGCGCGCCCGAGAGCGACGCCGCCGACCGCCCCGTACGGCACACGCCCGAGGAGCGGGACGGGGAGCACACGGAGGATCGTTCCGCCAACGCCAAGGGCGTGCCCACGCCCAAAGACCTCGCCGCGCTGCGCGCTCCCGGCGCCCACACCGCCCAGCACCCGGCAGGCGCCACCCTGCGCTGGTCCTCCGACAAGGGCTGGGTCGAGCGCCCCTCCGCCGCGGGCGAGCCGCCGGACGCCGCCCTGCTGCCCACCCTCGCCCAGCTCACCACCGCCGAGCAGCGCTGGGCCGACCGCGAGGAGGACATCACCACCGTCGGCGGCGACCCCTACGAGGTCGGCCAGGTCTTCGCCCGCCGCTGGCTGAGCCGCCTCGGCGACCCCGCCCAGTCGCGCAAGCTCGCCGCGCTCTACCCGCGCGTCCCGCACCGCATCGACGGCGAGCTGCTGCGCTACGCCGCCCGCTTCGGCCTCCTCGCGCACAAGGACGACCAGATCGACGAGCACGACCGGTACGCGATCCGGGCCGGTTTCTGGCGCGAGATCGACGTCCGTACGGGCACCGAGCCCGCCGCGGCGGGGGAGTAGCGCGCCCGCGAGGCCCTCCGGAGGGGGCGCGGCGGACGCGGGCCGTGTCGCGTGCGTAACCTTCCGCCGCAGGTCAGGCGCGTGCCCGGGGTCGCGGGGCGCGCTCGGTGCCCGACCCGGGCGCAATGTCCGGGCCCTGACCCCGTACTCTCGTTCCTCGTGAACACGCGCACCACAGAGGCCGGCCCCCAGCGTCACGGGGGCGCTGTCGTGTGCGCGGTGCGCGGGCTCAGCAAGACCTACCCCGCCGCGCGCGGGCGGCGCGGAACGGCCCCCACGCCCCCTGTGCGGGCCACCGACGACGTACGGCTCGACATCCGGCGCGGCGAGATCTTCGGCCTCCTCGGGCCCAACGGCGCCGGCAAGTCCACCCTCGTACGGCAGCTCACCGGGCTGATGCGGCCCGACGCGGGCAGCGTGGAGATCCTCGGGCACGACATCGTGCGCCACCCGGACCGGGCCGCGCGCATCCTCGCCTATCTCGGGCAGGAGTCGACCGCCCTCGACGAGCTGACCGTCTCCCTCGCCGCCGAGACCACCGGACGGCTGCGCGGGCTGCCCCTCAAGGACGCGCGGGCCGAGCGGGACGCCGTCCTGGAGGAGCTGGGCCTGACCGAGCTGGCCGGGCGGCCCCTGAAGAAGCTCTCCGGCGGCCAGCGGCGCCTCGCCTGCTTCGCCGCGGCCCTCGTCGGCGAGCGCCCGCTGCTCGTCCTCGACGAGCCGACCACCGGCATGGACCCCGTCGCGCGGCGCGCCGTGTGGGCGGCCGTGGACCGGCGCAGGGCCGAACGCGGCACGACCGTCCTGCTCGTCACCCACAACGTCATCGAGGCCGAGACCGTGCTCGACCGGGTCGCCGTGCTGGAGCGCGGCAAGGTCATCGCCTGCGACACGCCCGCCGGGCTCAAGGACCGCGTCGCCGGCGAGGTCCGCGTCGAGCTGGTGTGGCGCGAGCGGCCCCCGCTGGAACTGAGCGAGGTCGCCGCCCTGCGCGAGCACGCCGTCGAGGCGGGCCGGCGCTGGTCGCTGCGGCTCGCGCCCGACGCGGCCCGCTCCGCCGTCGCCGCCGTGACCGGCGGCCCCGCGTTCGACTTCCTCGACGACTTCACGCTCGCCACGCCGAGCCTGGAGGACGTGTACCTGGCGCTCGGCGGGAGCCGCAGCGGTGTGAAGGGGCTGGTGAAGGCGTGAGTGTCGTATCCGCAGAGGCGCTGCGCGGACGCGGGCCCGCCGTCGGCTCCGCCCCGGACGAGGCAGCCACGCTCGCCCCGGCGGCGCGTTTCCTGCCCTCCCTCGCGGCCGTCTACCGGGCGCAGCTCTCGCGCGCGCGGGTGGCCCGTATCCCGCTGCTGTTCGTGGCGACCTTCCAGTCCATCGGGATCATGATCCTCATGCGCGGGGTCGTCGACCGGGGCAGCGAGGAGGCGCGGGCCGTCGTCGCCGGGTCCGCCGTGCTCGTCGTCGCCTTCGTCGCGCTGAACCTCCTCGCCCAGTACTTCGGGCAGTTGCGCGCCGCCGGCGGGCTCGACCACTACGCGACCCTGCCGGTGCCGCCCGCCTCCGTCGTGCTCGGCGCGGCCGGGGCGTACGCGTCGTTCACCGTGCCGGGGACCGTGGTCACCGCGGTCGTCGGCTGCGCCATGTTCGACCTGCCGCTCGCCCATCTGTGGGTGCTCGCCGCCGTGATCCCGCTGGCCGGGGCCGCCCTCGCCGGGCTCGGCGCCGCGCTCGGGCTGCTCGCGCCGCGCCCGGAACTGGCGACGCTGCTCGGGCAGTTGGGCATGTCGGCGGCGCTGCTGCTCGGCGTACTGCCGGCCGACCGGATGCCCGCGGTCGTCCAGTACGCGCGGGATCTGCTGCCGTCCACGTACGGCGTCGAGGCGTTCGCCCGTACGTTCGGGGAGCATCCGGACTGGCCCGTCGTCCTGCTCGACCTGGGCGTCTGCGCCGGGGTCGGGGTCGCGTCGCTGGCCGTGGCCACATGGGCGTACCGCCGGGCAGCCGTCCGGTGACGCGCGCGCGACAGCGGCCTGGCACGATGTCAGGGTGACCGCACCGCTGACGCCGCCGCATCAACCCCCGAACGACCATGGGCAGGGCGACCCGTGGCAGGCACCCGACCCCATGACCGGGCATCTGCCGCCCGCGCCGACCGCTCCGCACGGCGACGGGCCTGGGCTACGGGTGGAACTGCGTGAGGCCGTCCTCGTGACGGTGGCGCTCGCGGTCGTCGGGCTGCTGCTCGGGGCGCTGTGGCTGTGGCTCGCGCCGCGCGTGCCGCTCATCTCCGACAACACGGCCGTGTATCTGAAGGACACCGAGGGCGAACAGGCCATCGGGATCGACGGAACGTTCACGCTGCTCGGGCTCGCGTTCGGGGTCGTCACCGCGGTGGGCGTCTTCCTGTGGCGCCGACGGGGCGGGGTGCCGCTCGTCGTGGGGCTCGCGGTGGGGGCGTTGCTCGGGGGGATCGTCGCGTGGCGGTTCGGGATCTGGCTCGGGCCTACGCAGGATGTCGCCGGGCATGCGAAGGCGCTGGGTAAGGGGGTGGTGTTCGATGCGCCGCTTGAGCTCAAGGCCAAGGGGGCGTTGTTGGCGTGGCCGCTGGCCGCGATGGTCGTTCATCTTGGGCTGACGGGGCTTTTCGCTCCTAAGGACCCGGATCCTTACGCCTCGTACTACACGTCGGTCTGAACGCCCCGGCGCGGGGCCGGCTTCCGCCGGCTCGGGAGGCTGGCGTCGAGGTCAGCCCCTTCAGGGGCGCGGGGAACTGCGCGACCGGCCACGACGAAGCCCGCACCCGGCGTCCGGCTCTGGGGCTCCGCCCCAGACCCCGCTCCTCAATCGCCGGAGGGGCTGGATGTTTGTGGCTCGGCCAGCTCCTCGGGCCTGGGAGTTCGGGTGGGAAGTTGGCGTTGAGGTCAGCTCCCTCAGGGGCGCGGGGAACTGCGCGGCCAGCCACGACGAAACCCGCACCCGGCGTCCGGCGTAAAGATCAACGGCGTTTGATCGGGGCCAGGGTGGCCGAGGTGAGGGCGGTCAGGGACGTGGGGGTCAGTTCTACCTCCAGGCCCCTGCGGCCGGCGGAGACGCAGATCGTGTGGAAGTCCGCCGCGGAGACATCGATCACCGTAGGGAGCTTCTTCCGCTGTCCGAGCGGAGAGATACCGCCGCGCACGTACCCCGAGGTCCGCTCGGCCAGCGCGGGATCGGCCATGACCGCCCGCTTGCCCCCGACCGCCGCCGCGAGCGCCTTGAGGTCGAGCTGCCCGTCGACCGGCACGACCGCCACCGTGAGACGCCCGTCGACGTCCGCGACCAGCGTCTTGAAGACCCGCTCGGGGGAGACCCTCATGGCCTGCGCGGCCTCCTCCCCGTACGAGGGATGCGCCGGATCGTGCTCGTAGGAGTGCAGGGTGAACTCGACGCCCGCGGCGGTCAGCGCCACGGTCGCCGGGGTCCCGCCCGCCTGGTCCTTCTTCTTGGCCTTCTTCGTCAACGCCCGTCTTCCTCCCTCAGTTGAGGCTCGTCGCCTGCCGCGTCAGATCCGCGGCGGGCAGCGACGGCAGATGCCGGATGATCGCCGTCTCGGACCGCAGCAGCGTCAGCTCCTCCCGCAGCCGCGTCGCCGCGTCGGGCGCCTGGAGCAGCCGCTGCCGGGTCGGCACGTCGAGCATGGCCGCGGCGGCGACGAGGTAGGACACCACGGACGGCTCGTCCGGCAGCTCGGCGGCGGTCGCGAGGGACCGCTCCCGGGCACCGGCGAGCCGCTTCTGGTACGAGCGGAACGCGCGCAGCACGCCCTCCGCGAGCGCCCCGGCCTCCTCGCCGTCCTCCTCGTCCAGCTCCTCCACCTCGGCCGTCAGATACGGCCCCGACGCGTCCACGGAGTGCAGCTTCACGCGGCGCGTGCCGGTGGCGAGCACCTCGAAGCTGCCGTCGGGCCGCTCCCGGATCGTCGCCGCGTCGGCGATGCAGCCGATGGTGTGGAAGGAGCGGAGGGGGTCGTCGCCGAACCCGGCGGCGGGGCCCGCGCCCGCCTCCTTCGTCGTCACGTCGTCCGGCATGCCCGGCGCGCTCGGCGCGACCTCGTGGCCGTCGCGGATGGCGACCACGGCGAAGCGGCGCGGCTCGTCGGAGACGGACGGTTCGATGTCGGGGTCCTCGGGGGACTCCTTCAGCAGATCGCGCATCATGGCGCGATAGCGCTCCTCGAACACGTTCAGCGGGAGGACGAGTCCCGGGAACAGCACCGAGTTGAGCGGGAAGAGCGGAAGCCGGACGGTGGTCACGTCGGCCAAGCGTAATGGTCGCCGCCCGCGCCCGGACCGCCGCACAGGGGGAGCGTCGCCGCGACCTCGAGCCGGACGGTGTCCCGTACGTCGAGGAACCGCCCCAGCGGGTCGTCGGAGATCCGGTCCCAGGGGAACGAGGTCGCGTACGGGCCGAGCAGCCGCAGTTGCTCCAGCGCGTCGTTCCAGCGCTCCAGCTCTACGAGGACGCAGATCAGGACGTTGCGGACCTCGGCGGGCCAGGGGTCGGCGGGGTCGTAGGACCGGGAGAGTCCGAGGGCGAGGTCGGCCGCCGCGTCGAGGCGGGCGCGCGGAACGCCGCCCGCGGGGCCGGGCGGCGGGGCGGGAGCGGTCAGGGCGGCGAGCGCGGCGCGCACGGGCAGCGCCTTCAGCAGCGAGCCGGGCAGCGCGTCCTGGGCGGCGCGCTCGGCGAAGTCGAAGCACTCGGCGTGCGAGCCGTACCAGGCCGCCGACAGATAGCGCAGCGCGGAGACATGGCAGCCGTAGTGGTGCGGTGAGCGGCGCACCGCCTGCTCCCACACCGCCTCGAAGACGGTGTGCGCGGCGTTCGTGCCCCGGACGTGGTCGAGGGCGACGCGCCAGGGCACCGGGTCGCGGGAGTCGGCCTCGGCGGCGGCCAGCAGCAGGGGCGTGACCTCGGTGAGCAGTTCGGCGCGGGCGGGGGAGGCGAACGCGCGGGTGACCGCCAGCTCCGCCTTGACCAGCAGCAGGTCGGGATTGTGCGGGGCCGCCGCCTGCCACGCCTCGAACCACTCGGAGCGGAACGCGGCGAACGCGGCGAGGCGCTGCACGTACCGGTCGCGGTTCTCCCACTCGGCGGCCTCGCGGGTGTGGGCCAGCACGCGCGCGAGGGGTTCGTGTTCGCCGCGCCCGGCCGCCGCGAGCGCCGGTTCCAGGCGGGCGTCCGGCGCGTCGAGGAGCACGTCCTCGTCGGCGGGCAGCCCCGCCGCGAGGCCGGCGGTGTGCCGGATCATGCGGACGGTACGGATGAAGGCGCGCAAAAGCGGCACGGGGGCCTCCACTTCTGCGCCGGTTCTCTTGATCTCGCCCTGGGATGACGGCCGAAACGGGCCGAAGGTTGCCCCCGCCCCGCGCCCTTTTCCCCGTGCCCTCTTCCCGCGCCCTTTGCTCCGGACGCGCCCCGGAGCCCCTCAGTTGCGCCGCAGCAGCCGGGTCGCGCCCGCTGTGACCGTGGTCGCCAGCGTCCAGCCGAGGAGGATCAGGGCCGTCGCCGCCCACTGCCACGCGCCGGTCAGCCGCCAGTTCCCGCTCTGGCCCAGGTCGATGACCGGGAGCAGCAGATCGAGGGCGAACAGCGCCGGGTCCCAGGGCGGCCCCTCGCCCGGCCTGGCCGGCGGATGGGCCGCGTGCCCGAACGCGAACGTGCCGACCGCCCACAGCACCGCCATCCACACCGCCGCCCGCCCCGGCCGGTACCCGTACGCCACCGTCCAGTCCTGCACGTACCCCCACACCTTCGCGGCCGGGGGCAGCGTCTCGCGGCGGCGGCGCTGCTTGGCGAGCAGCACCGCGCGCGCGTCCGCGTCCTCCCCGCTGTCGCGCAGCACCGCCGCCAGCCGCTCGTACGGCTCCGGGCTGTACTCGGGGGTCGCCGCCGCCAGCCACTCCAGGCGCCGCGCAAGGGGGAAGGAGCCGAGCGGTATCAGGTTCTCGTACGTGAACCCGCCGATCCGCAGCTGACCGGGTCCCGGCCAACTGGCCGCGCGGTCCACGAGGTTGCCGATCCGCGCGCCCGACAGGACGACCGCCCCGCGCTCCGGCCGCTCCCCGAGGAAGCGCAGCTCGGGCACCTGCACCCGGCGCAGCGACAGCTCCTGGTCGTCCGTCAGCGTGAACCGCGCCGCCTCCAGGTCCACCGCGTCCCCGAACCGCCCGTCGTCGAGCCGCACCCCGCCCGCGCACGCGAAGCGCTGCACCCGGGTGCCCCGCGCGGGCGTGGTGCCGCTGGTCTGGAGCGGGTTGCCGAGGCCGGCCGGGGTCAGATAGAGCGTGCGCTCGACCGTGAGCTGCGGCGCGTTCAGCGCGCGCCGCCCCCTCGGGTTGCTCAGCAGGCTCCCGCGCAGCGACAGGGACACGCCGACGGTCGCGCCGCGCAGGCTCAGCTCCCCGTGCGTCTCCAGCATCTCCGCCTGGAGGTCCTGCCCGACGGACAGCCCGTCCGCCATGACCGCCTTGCCGCGCCGGTCGCAGAAGACCACCGCCTGGTTCAGCAGCAGGTCCGTGCCGATGTGCGCGTCGGTGAGCCGGACGCCGCCGTGGAAGCGGCAGCGCGGCAGATGCAGATCGCCCTCGGTGCGCACCCGGGCGGCCTCCAGGCGCGGCACCGAGCAGTCCACCAGCCGCAGCGTCGTGAAGTGCGCCTCCGGCAGCAGCACCTCCTTCTCGAACCGGCACCCCTGCATCTCCACGTACGGGACGACCGTGCCGCCCGCGAGGTCGAGCACGTCCGTGATCTGCACGCCCCGCAGCTTCAGCGAGGAGACCCGGCCCGGCAGCGCGGGCGGCCCGTCGAGCAGCAGCCACGCCACGATCCGGCCCCGCACGCTGCGCTCGGGCCCCCACGGCAGCCCGCCGTGCGGATCGTCCACCGCCGCGTCGCCCGCGCGCAGGTCGTAGACGCCGCCGTCGCGGAACGCCTGCCACATGCCCGCTTCCGCCGCGCTCAGCCCGTCCGGCACGGCCCCTTCGCCGCCGCCCGTCCTCATGTCCAACACCGCCGCCGTCCTCCCCGTACCGCGCGAGAGAGCGCACGCGCCCCACGCGCCTCCGCTACCCGCGGGTTCCGTACCTCGGGTGATGCCCGTTCCGTAGTCGTTCGAACGCGTACGGTGAGGTTGGCGTGGCGGCGGAGCGACAACGGCCGAAACCGGCCGTGTATCAGCCATTGATACGGGCCGTCGGCGCGCGCGGGGCGTCTGAGAGAATTGGTACGTGATCTCTCGAATCGATCTGCGCGGCGCCGCCCTCCCCGAGGGCCAGGCCCTGCGCTCGCTGCTGCCCCGAGCCGACTTCGACGTCTCGGCCGCCCTGGAGAAGGTGCGTCCGATCTGCGAGGACGTGCATCATCGTGGCGACGCGGCGCTGATCGACTTCGCGGAGAAATTCGACGGCGTGCGCCTCACGTCCGTCCGCGTCCCCGCCGAGGCGCTGGACGCGGCCCTCGCCGGGCTCGACCCCGAGGTCCGCGCGGCGCTCGAGGAGTCCATCCGCCGCACCCGCGCCGTCCACCGCGCGCAGCGCCGTACCAGCCACACCACGCAGGTCGTCCCCGGCGGCAGCGTCACCGAGAAGTGGGTCCCGGTCGAGCGCGTCGGGCTGTACGCGCCCGGCGGCCGGTCCGTCTACCCCTCCTCCGTGATCATGAACGTGGTCCCGGCGCAGGAGGCGGGCGTCGAGTCGATCGCGCTGGCCTCCCCGGCGCAGGCCGAGTTCGACGGCCTGCCGCACCCGACGATCCTCGCCGCCTGCGCCCTGCTCGGCGTCGACGAGGTGTACGCGGCGGGCGGCGCGACCGCCGTCGCCATGTTCGCGTACGGCACCGAGTCCTGCCCGCCGGCCAACATGGTGACCGGCCCGGGCAACATCTGGGTGGCCGCCGCCAAGCGCTACTTCACCGGCCGCATCGGCATCGACGCCGAGGCCGGACCGACCGAGATCGCCGTCCTCGCCGACGCCACGGCCGACCCCGCGCACGTCGCGTCCGACCTGATCAGCCAGGCCGAGCACGACCCGCTGGCCGCCGCCGTCCTCGTCACCGACAGCGAGGAACTGGCCGCCGCCGTCGAGCGCGAACTGGAGCCGCAGGTCGCCGCGACCAAGCACGTCGAGGGCCGGATCGTGCCCGCCCTCAAGGGCGAGCAGTCCGCGATCGTCCTCGTCGACACCCTCGACGACGGCCTCAAGGTCGTCGACGCCTACGGCGCCGAGCACCTGGAGATCCAGACCGCCGACGCCCCGGCCCGCGCCGAGCGCGTACGCAACGCGGGCGCGATCTTCGTCGGCCCCTGGGCGCCGGTCTCCCTCGGCGACTACGCCGCCGGGTCCAACCACGTCCTGCCCACCGGCGGCTGCGCCTGCCACTCCTCGGGCCTGTCCGTCCAGTCCTTCCTGCGCGGCATCCACATCGTGGACTACACCCGGGACGCCCTCGCCGAGGTCGCCCACCACGTCGTGACGCTCGCCGAGGCCGAGGACCTGCCGGCGCACGGCGCGGCCGTCAAGGCCCGCTTCGACTGGAAGGTACCGACCACCCCGTGACCGGCATCGACGACCTCCCCGTACGGGACGAGCTGCGCGGCAAGTCACCGTACGGCGCTCCCCAGTTGGACGTGCCCGTCCGGCTGAACACGAACGAGAACCCCTACCCGCTGCCCGAGCCGCTCGTCGCGCGGATCGCCGAGCGCGTCGCCGACGCCGCGCGGAACCTGAACCGCTACCCCGACCGGGACGCGGTCGAGCTGCGCACCGAGCTGGCCCGCTACCTCACCCGCACCACCGGCTTCGCGGTGACCCGCGAGCAGGTCTGGGCGGCCAACGGGTCCAACGAGGTGCTCCAGCAGCTCCTCCAGGCCTTCGGCGGTCCCGGCCGCAGCGCCCTCGGCTTCGAGCCCTCGTACTCGATGCACCCGCTGCTCGCCCGCGGTACCAACACCGGCTGGATCGGCGTCCCGCGCGCCGCCGACTTCTCCCTCGACGTGCCCGCCGCGCTCGACGCGATCCGCACGCACCGCCCGCACGTCGTCTTCGTCACCAGCCCCAACAACCCCACGGGCAACGCGGTGGCCGCCGATGACGTCCTCGCGCTGTACGAGGCCGCCGGGCGCGACGCCGTCGTCATCGTGGACGAGGCGTACACCGAGTTCAGCCACGGCCCCTCGCTCCTGCCGCTGATCGAGGGCCGCCCCAACCTCATCGTCTCGCGCACCATGTCCAAGGCGTTCGGCGCCGCAGGGCTGCGCCTCGGCTACCTCGCCGCGCACCCGGCCGTCGTGGACGCCGTCCAACTGGTGCGCCTGCCCTACCACTTGTCGGCCGTCAATCAGGCCACGGCGCTCGCCGCCCTGGAGTACACCGACACGCTGCTGAGCTACGTCGAGCAGCTCAAGTCCGAACGGGACCGCGTGGTCGCCGAGTTGGAGGCGCTCGAGTTCGACGTGACCGTCGCCGACGCCAACTTCATCCAGTTCGGCGTCTTCGACGACCCGCACGCCGTCTGGCAGTTCATCCTCGACCGCGGCGTCCTCGTCCGCGACAACGGGGTGCCCGGCCGGCTGCGCGTCTCCGTCGGCACCCCCGAAGAGAACGACGCGTTCCTCGACGCGGCCCGTGAAGTGAAGAAGGCCCCCATGAACACTCAGGAGCGAGGCGCATGAGCCGCATCGGACGCGTGGAGCGTACGACCAAGGAGACCTCGGTCCTCGTCGAGATCGACCTGGACGGGACCGGGCAGGTCGAGGTGTCGACCGGCGTCGGCTTCTACGACCACATGCTCGACCAGCTGGGCCGGCACGGCCTGTTCGACCTCACGGTGAAGACCGAGGGCGACCTGCACATCGACACGCACCACACCATCGAGGACACCGCCCTCGCCCTCGGCGCCGCCTTCAAGCAGGCCCTCGGCGACAAGGTCGGCATCTACCGCTTCGGCAACTGCACGGTCCCCCTCGACGAGTCGCTCGCCCAGGTCACCGTCGACCTCTCCGGCCGCCCCTACCTCGTGCACACCGAGCCCGAGAACATGGCGCCCATGATCGGCACGTACGACACGACGATGACCCGGCACATCCTGGAGTCGTTCGTCGCGCAGGCCCAGATCGCCCTGCACGTGCACGTCCCGTACGGGCGCAACGCGCACCACATCGTGGAATGCCAGTTCAAGGCCCTCGCCCGCGCCCTGCGCTACGCCAGCGAGCGTGACCCGCGCGCCGCCGGGATCCTCCCCTCCACGAAGGGCGCGCTCTAGTCATGAACGGCCTCGCCACCGTCCTCATCGTCCTCGGCCTCTTCCTGCTCGGCGGCGTCTACTCCTTCGTCAAGCAGGGCATGGGCAAGAGCCTCATCACGCTCCTGTCGATCAGCGCCGGCATGTGCCTGATCGCGGGAGTGCTCCGGCTCGACTACTGGAATTGATCCGTACTGCCATGACTGACAAGAAAGTCGTCGTCTTCGACTACGGGTTCGGCAACGTCCGCTCCGCCGAACGGGCCCTCGCCCGCGCCGGCGCCGACGTGGAGATCACCGGCGACTACGACAAGGCCATGAACGCCGACGGGCTGCTCGTGCCCGGCGTCGGCGCGTTCGCCGCCTGCATGGACGGCCTCAAGCGGGCGCGCGGCGACTGGATCGTGGGCCGCCGGCTCTCCGGCGGGCGGCCCGTGATGGGCATCTGCGTCGGCATGCAGATCCTCTTCGCACGCGGCATCGAACACGGCGTGGAGGCGGACGGCCTCGACGAGTGGCCCGGCGTCGTCGAACCCCTCAAGGCCGACGTCGTGCCCCACATGGGCTGGAACACCGTGGACGCGCCCGACGACTCCCGCCTGTTCGCGGGCGTCGACCCCGGCGAGCGCTTCTACTTCGTGCACTCCTACGCCGTCCACCACTGGGACCTCGAAGCGCACAACCCGTCGCTGCGCGCACCCCAGGTCACCTGGGCCACGCACGGCGAGCCGTTCGTCGCCGCCGTCGAGAACGGTGCCCTGTGGGCCACGCAGTTCCACCCCGAGAAGTCCGGCGACGCCGGAGCGAAGCTGCTCAAGAACTGGATCTCCGTACTGTGACCGCTTCCGCGAACCACACCCTCGAACTCCTGCCCGCCGTCGACGTCCGCGACGGCCAGGCCGTCCGCCTCGTCCACGGCGAGTCCGGCAGCGAGACCTCCTACGGCTCCCCGCTGGAGGCCGCCCTCGCCTGGCAGCGCGCGGGCGCCGAGTGGCTGCACCTCGTCGACCTCGACGCCGCGTTCGGCACCGGCGACAACCGCGCGCTGATCCGCGAGGTCGCCGAGGCCATGGACATCAAGGTCGAACTGTCCGGCGGCATCCGCGACGACGACACCCTCGCCGCCGCCCTCGCCACCGGCTGCACCCGCGTCAACCTCGGCACCGCCGCCCTGGAGACCCCCGAGTGGGTCGCCAAGGTCATCGCCGAGCACGGCGACAAGATCGCCGTCGGCCTCGACGTACGCGGGACGACCCTGCGCGGCCGCGGCTGGACCCGCGACGGCGGCGACCTCTACGAGACGCTGGCCCGCCTCGACGCCGAGGGCTGCGCCCGCTACGTCGTCACCGACATCGCCAAGGACGGCACGCTCCAGGGCCCCAACCTGGAACTCCTGCGCAACGTCTGCGCCGTCACCGACCGCCCCGTCGTCGCCTCCGGCGGCGTCTCCTCCCTCGACGACCTGCGGGCCATCGCGGAACTGGTCCCGCTCGGCGTCGAAGGCTCCATCGTCGGCAAGGCGCTGTACGCCAAGGCGTTCACCCTGGAAGAGGCGCTGGAGGCGGTCTCGTCATGAGCGAGGGCCTGCGCCGCGTCCACTCCGGCGCCCCCTGGGAGGAGACCTTCGGCTACGCACGCGCCGTCGAACTGCCCAACGGGCTGGTCCTCGTCTCCGGCTGCACCTCCGTCACCGGCGGCGTCATCGCCGAGGGCGGCCCCTACGAGCAGACCCTGACCGCTTTCCAGGTCGCCTTCGACGCCCTCGCCGAACTGGGGCTCACCCGCGAGGACGTCGTACGCACCCGCATGTACGTCACCCACGCGCGCGACGTCGACGACGTGGGCCGCGCGCACAAGGAACTCTTCGACGCGGTCCGCCCCGCCGCGTCCCTCCTCATCGTCTCCGGCTTCGTCGACCCCTCGCTGGTCGTCCAGGTCGAGGTCGAGGCGTACCGCCAGGAAAGGGCCGAGAAGCAGTGACGCTCGCCGTACGAGTCATCCCCTGCCTCGACGTCGACAACGGGCGCGTCGTCAAGGGCGTCAACTTCCAGAACCTGCGCGACGCGGGCGACCCCGTCGAGATGGCCAAGGTGTACGACGCCGAGGGCGCCGACGAGCTGACGTTCCTGGACATCACCGCGTCGTCCGGCGACCGCGAGACCACGTACGACGTGGTGCGCCGCACCGCCGAGCAGGTCTTCATCCCGCTCACCGTGGGCGGGGGCGTGCGGACCGCCGACGACGTGGACAAGCTGCTGCGCGCCGGCGCGGACAAGGTCGGCGTCAACACCGCGGCCATCGCCCGGCCCGACCTCATCCGGGAGATCGCCGAGCGGTTCGGGCGGCAGGTCCTCGTCCTGTCCGTCGACGCGCGGCGCACGGAGTCCGGGGGGTTCGAGGTCACCACCCACGGGGGGCGGCGGTCCGCCGGGATCGACGCGGTGGAGTGGGCGCACCGGGCCGCGGAGCTGGGGGCGGGGGAGATCCTGCTCAACTCCATGGACGCGGACGGTACGAAGGACGGGTACGACCTGGAGATGATCTCCGCGGTGCGCCGGCATGTGTCCGTGCCGGTGATCGCCTCCGGTGGGGCGGGGGCGTTGGAGCACTTCGCTCCCGCTGTGGGGGCGGGGGCCGATGCGGTGCTGGCCGCGTCCGTCTTCCACTTCGGTGACCTGCGGATTCCTGAGGTCAAGTCGGCGCTCAGGGAAGCGGGCCACGCGGTCCGCTGACGCGGGGTCCCGTGTTTATCAGGGTGTTCTCCAGCGCGGGCCCTTTCCGTCACCGCAGCTGCGCAGTTCCCCGCGCCCCTGGGTCGTCATTCACCTTTCGCCCGGTGGGCGGCTGGTCGCGCAGTTCCCCGCGCCCCTGAAGGGGCGCACCTGTGCGTGGTCATCTGCGGGCCGGTGGGGCTTCTCGCGCAGTTCCCCGCGCCCCTGTCGGTGCGCACTTCGTGCGCTACCTCTATCGGGGGAGGGTGCGACGCAGTCGCCCCTCCAGGGGCGCGGGGAACTGCGCGCTCAGCCACGACGCGAGTCGAGAGTCCCCACCGGCCGGAGCCACCCACTCACCCCCAGGGGCGCGGGGAACTGCGCGATCAGCCACGACGCGAGTCGAGGATCCCCACCGGCCGGAGCCACCCACTCACCCCCAGGGGCGCGGGGAACTGCGCGAGCGGCCACGACGAATGTCGAGGATGTCCGCCGGGCGGGACCGCCCACCCACCTAGGCGCGCAAAAGAACCGGCCAGGGCGTTGTCACAGGCCCAGTTCCTTCGTGTCGGAGAGGCGGGCGATGGCCTCCTTGTCGCCGTCCAGCTCGACGCCCGCCACCCCTTGCCGCCCGAACACGTACAACAAAAGCTCCGCAGGATCCCCCGTGGCCGTCACCACAGGCGTCCCCCGGTGCGCGACAGCCGTCTGCCCGTCGGGCCGCCGCAACACCAGCCCCACCGGCGCCTTGCGCCCCATGACCCGGGCCATCCGCTCGAGCCGCGACCAGAGCACGTCGGAGAAGACGGGGTCCAGCTCACGCGGCGACCAGTCCGGCTGCGCCCGCCGCACGTCCTCGGTGTGGACGTAGAACTCCACGACGTTCGCCGCCTCGTCCACCTGCTTCAGAGCGAACGGCGAGAACCGCGGCGGCCCGGTGCGGATCAACTGGATGAGTTCCTCGTACGGCTTCTGGGCGAACTCGCCCTGCACCCGCTCCAGCCGCGAGGCGAGCTGCTTGACGAGGGTGCCGCCGGCCGCGTCGGGACGCCGCTCACGGACCACGACATGGGCCGCGAGGTCCCGGGCCGTCCAGCCCTCGCACAGGGTGGGCGCGTCCGGGCCCACCGCCTCCAACAGATCGGCGAGCAGAAGCCGTTCACGCTTGGCATGGGTCGACATGCCGACAGCCTACGGCCGCCCACCGCGTCCGGACAGTGGACGCGGCCCGGCCGCCCCCGCCCGGCGCGGCACAATGGCCCCATGACCAGCACGCCGCCCCCCGCCCCCGCCGAAGGCCCCCTGGACCCGGCGCTCGCCGCCCGCCTCAAGCGCGGCGCCGACGGCCTGATCCCGGCCATCGCCCAGCAGTACGACACGGGGGAGGTGCTGATGCTCGGCTGGATGGACGACGAGGCGCTGCACCGTACGCTCACGACGGGCCGCTGCACGTACTGGTCCCGCAGCCGCCAGGAGTACTGGGTCAAGGGCGACACGTCCGGCCACTACCAGTTCGTGAAGTCCGTGGCGCTCGACTGCGACGCCGACACCGTGCTCGTGAAGGTCGACCAGGTCGGCGCCGCCTGCCACACCGGCACGCGCACGTGCTTCGACGCCGACGTCCTCCCGCTCTCCCAGTAAGGTCGCCCGCCATGGACCTCGACACCTTCCGCAAGCTGGCGACCGACCGCCGCGTGATCCCCGTCAGCCGCAAGCTCCTCGCGGACGGCGACACGCCCGTCGGCCTGTACCGCAAGCTGGCCGCCGAGCGGCCCGGCACGTTCCTGCTGGAGTCCGCGGAGAACGGCCGCTCCTGGTCCCGGTACTCGTTCGTCGGCGTCCGCTCCGCCGGCACCCTCACCGAGCGCGACGGGCAGGCGCACTGGCTCGGCACCCCGCCGGTCGGCGTGCCCGTCGACGGCGACCCGCTGGCCGCCCTGCGCGCCACCGTCGAGACGCTGCACACGCCGCGCTACGAGGGCCTGCCGCCGTTCACCGGCGGCATGGTCGGCTACCTCGGCTACGACATCGTGCGCCGCCTGGAGAAGGTCGGCCCCGGCGAGCGCGACGACCTGAAGCTGCCCGAGCTGACCATGCTGCTCACCAGCGACCTCGCCGTCCTCGACCACTGGGACGGCTCGGTCCTGCTGATCGCCAACGCGATCAACCACAACGACCTCGACACGGGCGTCGACGAGGCGTACGCCGACGCCGTCGCCCGGCTCGACGCGATGGAGGCCGACCTCGGCCGCCCCCTGGACTCGGCGCCCGCCGCGCTGCCGCCCTCGGAGCCGCCCCCGTACACCGCGCTGTGGGGCGGCGAGCAGTACCAGGCGGCCGTCGAGGACATCAAGGAGCGCATCCGGGCGGGCGAGGCGTTCCAGGTGGTGCCCTCGCAGCGGTTCGAGACGCCGTGCACAGCGAGCGCCCTCGACGTCTACCGGGTGCTGCGGGCCACCAACCCGTCCCCGTACATGTACCTCTTCCGCTTCGACGGCTTCGACGTCGTCGGCTCCTCGCCCGAGGCGCTGGTCAAGGTCGAGGACGGCCGCGCCATGGTCCACCCCATCGCCGGGACCCGGCCGCGCGGCGCGACCCCGCGCGAGGACCAGGCGCTCGCCGAGGAACTCCTCGCCGACCCCAAGGAGCGCGCCGAGCACCTCATGCTCGTCGACCTCGGCCGCAACGACCTGGGCCGCGTCTGCGAGCCCGGCTCGGTCGAGGTCGTCGACTTCATGTCGGTCGAGCGGTACTCGCACGTCATGCACATCGTGTCCACGGTGACCGGCCGCGTCGCCGAGGACCGCACCGCGTTCGACGTGCTCACCGCCTGCTTCCCGGCCGGCACCCTGTCCGGCGCGCCCAAGCCCCGCGCGCTCCAGATCATCGACGAGCTGGAGCCGTCCCGGCGCGGCCTGTACGGCGGCTGCGTCGGCTACCTCGACTTCGCCGGCGACTCCGACACCGCCATCGCCATCCGCACGGCCCTGCTGCGCGAGGGCACCGCGTACGTCCAGGCGGGCGCCGGTGTCGTCGCCGACTCGGACCCGGTGGCGGAGGACACCGAGTGCCGCAACAAGGCCGCGGCGGTGCTGCGCGCCGTCCACACCGCCAACCGCCTCGGTGTGAGGTGACGCACGCCTGGTGCCCCCGAGTCCCGTGCACGGGGGCCCAGGGGCGATAGTGGAGTACGTGACTGCCGTACCGCACCCCCGTACCGATGCCGCCGAGCAGGCCGCGCCGGCCGAGCCGCCCGCCCCGTCGAAGAACGGCCGGCGCAGCCTCGGCGCCGCCCTGCTGCTCGGGGCGGCCGGCGCCGCCGTCGCGCTCCTCGCGTCCCGGCAGGAGTGGTGCTCGGGCGTCGCCGCCGTCGCCGGCGGCAAGCTGCCGCTCACCGCGAAGGGCAGCGACGTGACCGGCGTGCCCGCCGCGCTCGCCGTCGTCGGACTCGCCGCGCTCGTCGCCGTGTTCGCCGTGCGCCGCGTGGGCCGCGTCCTCGTCGCCGCGCTCCTCGCGCTGAGCGGCGCGGGCGCCCTTGCCGCCGCCCTCCTCGGCGCCGGCGACAGCTCCGCGCTCGACGAGAAGGCCGCCCAGGCCGCCGGTGACACCTCCGGCACCATCGACGCCCTCACCCACACCGCCTGGCCCTACGTCGCGGCCGGCGGCGGCGCCCTCATCCTGGTCGCCGGCATCCTCGCCGTCGTCTACGGCGCCGCCTGGCCCTCCATGGGCGGCCGCTACGAGCGCTCCGGAGCCCCCCGCGCGCGCCGCGCCCGGCCCGTCGACCCGGAGCGCCCCGAGGAGATGTGGAAGGCGCTCGACCGGGGCGAGGACCCCACCGGCACCGCCTGACCCGTACGCCCACCCCGCGTGCGTCCCCTACGGGCGAGTACGGGAGAATGGGAGTGAACGTCGTACGTGTGCGTACGGATTTGGTCATCAGCAACGAGGAGCAAGCCATGGCGGACAGCAGCCACGGACACACCCCGGCCGCCTGGACCGGTGTCATCATCGCCTTCATCGGGTTCTGCGTGGCGGGCGCCTTCATGGTCATGGGCAACGTCGCCGGGTTCTGGGCGGGCATGGCCCTGCTGGCCATCGCCGCCGTCGTCGGCGGCATCATGCACATGATCGGCATGGGCAAGCCGAAGCGCGCCGAACTCCAGCTCAAGCAGGGCGCGACGCAGACCGCCGGCGCCGAGGCCGCCTGAGACCGGTCCTCTTCCGAAGGGGGCAGGGCGACACACCGTCGCCCTGCCCCCTTCGGCGTTCCCGGGAAGCGCGGCGGCCGCCGCCGGGGCACAATCGCCGGGTGAGCGTCGAGACGACAGGCCACCACGACCGCGCCGGCACCCCGCCGGCGAACGACACGCCCGGGAACGCGCCGTCCGGCGACGCGGGCACCGGCGTACCGCTGCTGCGCCGGATCGCCGTGCCGCTCGGCCTGCTCGGCGCGGTCGCGGCGGCCTTCGCGTACGTCGGAGCCGTCGACCCGAACCAGCCGGGCCACTACCCGGCTTGCCCGTTGTTGCAGGCCACGGGCGTGTTCTGCCCCGGTTGCGGCGGGCTGCGCAGCGCCCACGCCGTCGCCCACGGCGACCTCGCGGGAGCCCTCGGGGACAACGCGCTCGCGGTGGTCGGCTACGCCCTGTTCGCCGTCGTCTGGGCTGTGTGGATGGCCCGTGCGGTACGCGGCCGCGCCTTCCGGCCGGCCCTCACGCGGACGCACCTGTGGCTGGTGGGAAGCGTGGTGCTGGCGTTCACCGTTGTCCGGAACCTGCCCTTCGGTGGCTTCCTGCACCCTTGAAGGAGTCGGTATGTCCAGGTACTGGGATGACCGTCAACCGGATGCGGGGCCTTCGCGTACCTCCGGATACCATCACAGTGACCAGACGGTTGCTCAGGATTGCCAGGAGAGGAGTCCGCTCGCGTGAGTGTGCTCGACGAGATCATCGACGGAGTCCGTGCCGACCTCGCGGAACGGCAGGCGCGCGTCAGCCTCGACGAGCTCAAGGAGCGCGCGGCGAACGCCCCCGCGGCCAAGGACGGCGTCGCGGCGCTGCGCGGCGACGGCGTGAAGGTCATCTGCGAGGTCAAGCGGTCCAGCCCCTCCAAGGGCGCGCTCGCGGCCATCGCCGACCCGGCGGCGCTCGCCGCGGACTACGAGGCGGGCGGCGCGTCCGTCATCTCCGTCCTCACCGAGCAGCGGCGCTTCGGCGGCTCACTCGCCGACCTCGAAGCGGTCCGCGCCAAGGTCGACATCCCCGTGCTGCGCAAGGACTTCATCGTCACCGCGTACCAGCTCTGGGAGGCCCGCGCGTACGGCGCCGACCTCGCCCTGCTGATCGTCGCGGCCCTGGAGCAGCCCGCCCTGGAGTCCCTCATCGAGCGCGCCGTCTCCATCGGGCTCACGCCGCTCGTCGAGGCGCACGACGAGGACGAGGTCGAGCGGGCCGTCGACGCCGGGGCCAAGGTCATCGGCATCAACACGCGCAACCTCAAGGACCTCACCGTCGACCGCGGCACCTTCGAGCGCGTCGCCCCCGACATCCCGGACCACATCGTCAAGGTCGCGGAGTCCGGCGTGCGCGGCCCGCACGACCTGATCGCCTACGCCAACGCGGGCGCGGACGCCGTCCTCGTCGGCGAGTCCCTGGTGACCGGCCGGGACCCGAAGTCCGCCGTCGCCGACCTCGTCGCCGCCGGGGCCCACCCGGCGCTGCGCCACGGGCGGTAAACTCACCGCCATGGCCATCTCCGCCCGTCTCGCTCCCGGCTGCCGCCCGCGCGGCTGCCGGGCTCCGGCGCGGCGTGTACGCGGACGCCGGGTGCGCTACCACATCGGCGCGGAACCGGGCCAGATCAACGGCATGCGATGGCACGGGCGCCCCTGAGCGCCCAGAGGTGAATAAGCCCCGTAAGGGGCGCGGCACCCGAGGCCGCCCGAGGTGGAAAAGCCCCGCAAGGGGCGCGGGGAACTGCGCGCCAAGCCACGACGAACCGGCACCGACGCACCCCCGCACCACCCCACGGCACCGAGAACCGCCCGAGGTGAAAAGCCCCGCAAGGGGCGCGGGGAACTGCGCGGCAAGCCACGACGAACCGGCACCCGCCCACCCCCCGCACCAAACCTCACCGCCCCTCACCCCGGCGGCGCCCAGCCACACCCACCCCGCCCGCACCCGCCCCACCCGCGAGGACCCCGCATGCCCAGCGACTACTTCATCCCCGACCCCGACGGTCAAACCCCCAGCGCCGAAGGCTACTTCGGCGCGTTCGGCGGCAAGTTCATCCCGGAGGCCCTCGTCGCCGCCGTGGACGAGGTCGCCGTCGAGTACGACAAGGCCAAGAACGACCCTGAGTTCGCCCGCAAGCTCGACGACCTCCTCGTCCACTACACCGGCCGCCCCAGCGCCCTCACGGAGGTGCCCCGGTTCGCCGAACACGCCGGCGGCGCCCGCGTCTTCCTCAAGCGCGAGGACCTGAACCACACCGGCTCGCACAAGATCAACAACGTGCTCGGCCAGGCCCTCCTCACCCAGCGCATGGGCAAGACCCGCGTCATCGCCGAGACCGGCGCGGGCCAGCACGGCGTCGCCACCGCCACCGCCTGCGCCCTGCTCGGCCTCGACTGCAAGATCTACATGGGCGAGATCGACACCGAGCGCCAGGCCCTGAACGTGGCCCGGATGCGGATGCTCGGCGCCGAGGTCGAAGCCGTCACCTCCGGCAGCCGCACCCTCAAGGACGCCATCAACGAGGCGTTCCGCGACTGGGTCGCCAACGTCGACGAGACGCACTACCTGTTCGGCACGGTCGCGGGCCCGCACCCCTTCCCCGCGATGGTCCGCGACTTCCACCGCGTCATCGGCGTCGAGGCCCGCCGCCAGATCCTGGAGCGCGCCGGACGGCTGCCGGACGCGGCCATCGCCTGCGTCGGCGGCGGCTCCAACGCCATCGGCCTCTTCCACGCCTTCATCCCCGACAGCGGCGTCCGCCTCATCGGCTGCGAGCCCGCCGGCCACGGCATCGAGAGCGGCGAGCACGCGGCGACCCTCAGCGCCGGCGCGCCCGGCATCCTGCACGGTTCACGCTCGTACGTGCTCCAGGACGACGAGGGCCAGATCACCGAGCCCTACTCGATCTCCGCGGGCCTCGACTACCCGGGCATCGGCCCCGAGCACGCCTACTTGAAGGACTCCGGGCGCGGTGAGTACCGCGCGGTCACCGACGACGCCGCCATGCAGGCGCTGCGCCTGCTGTCCCGTACCGAGGGGATCATTCCGGCGATCGAGTCGGCGCACGCCCTCGCGGGCGCCCTCGACGTCGGCAAGGAGCTGGGCGAGGACGGGCTCATCGTCGTCAACCTCTCGGGGCGCGGCGACAAGGACATGGACACGGCCGCCCGCTACTTCGGCCTCTACGACAACGCCACCGAGGGGGAGACCAAGTGAGCGGGAACATCCGGCTGCTGTCCGAGACGCTGGCGAACGCCAAGGCCGAGGGCCGCGCCGCCCTCATCGCCTACCTGCCCGCGGGCTTCCCCACCGTCGACGGCGGCATCGAAGCCGTCAAGGCGGCCTTCGACGGCGGCGCCGACATCGTCGAGGTCGGCCTGCCGCACTCCGACCCGGTCCTGGACGGCCCCGTCATCCAGACCGCCGACGACATCGCGCTGCGCGGCGGCCTCAAGATCAAGGACGTGCTGCGCACGGTCCGTGAGGCGTACGAGGCGACCGGCAAGCCGGTGCTCGTCATGACGTACTGGAACCCGGTCTACATCTACGGCGTCGAGCGCTTCACCGCCGAACTCGCCGAGGCGGGCGGCGCGGGCTGCATCCTGCCCGACCTGCCGGTGCAGGAGTCGGGGACCTGGCGCGAGCACGCCGAGAAGCACGGCCTGGCCACCGTCTTCGTCGTCGCGCCCAGCAGCAGGGACGCGCGCCTCGCCACGATCACGGCCGCCGGTTCGGGCTTCGTGTACGCCGCTTCCCTGATGGGCGTCACCGGCACCCGCGAGTCCGTCGGCAACCAGGCCAAGGAGCTGGTGGAGCGCACGAAGGCCACCACCGACCTGCCGGTCTGCGTCGGCCTCGGCGTCTCGAACGCCGTGCAGGCGCGCGAGGTCGCGGGCTTCGCGGACGGTGTCATCGTCGGCTCCGCCTTCGTCAAGCGGATGCTGGACGCCGACGACGAGGCCGCCGGGCTCGCCGGGATCCGCGCGCTCGCCGCCGAACTCGCCGAAGGTGTTCGACGCGGGGCTTGATCCACACCACCCGAACGGGTGGTTCTGTTCCGGGGAGGCACCTCGTGCCTCCCCGGTTCGTTGGCGCGGGTGTGAGCGACAAGAACCGTGAGGGAAAGCGCGCGGCCCGCGAGCGGCTGGCCGCCGAGCGCGAGAAGCAGAAAGCCGCCGAGAAGCGGCGCCGTACGTTGATCGTGGGTGCCGCCGTCGTCTGTGTCCTCGGCCTCGCCGCCGTGATCGGCGTGGTCGCGGCGAACTCGGGGGGAGGGGACGGCGGTTCCGGCGGCCCGGTGTCCGCCCCGAAGGGGACCGTCGGCAAGGACGGCCTCGCGGTCCCGGTGGGCAAGAGCGACGCGAAGTCGACGCTCACGATCTGGGAGGACTTCCGCTGCCCGGCCTGCAAGTCCTTCGAGGACACCTACCGGTCGACCATCCATGAGCTGACCGACGCGGGCAAGCTCAAGGTCGAGTACCACACGGTCACCCTGATCGACGGGAACATGGGCGGCAGCGGCTCCCTGCGCGCGGGGAACGCGGCGGCGTGCTCCCAGGACGCCGGGAAGTACCGCGACTTCCACGACGTGCTGTACGAGAACCAGCCGGAGGAGACCGACGACGCGTACAGCAAGAACAGCAAGCTGATCGAGCTGGCCGGCAAGGTCGGCGGGCTGACCACGGACACGTTCAAGAAGTGCGTGGACGACGGCACGTACGACGACTGGATCAAGAAGTCCTACAAGGCGTTCCAGGACGAGGGGCACTCCGCGACGCCGACGGTCCTGCTGGACGGCAAGGACCTGATGAAGGACCAGACGATGACGCCGGCCAAGCTCAAGCAGATGGTCGACGACGCCAACAAGTAGGCGGTGGGGCACGGGGTCAGCCCCGGGGCCCTTGTTATGGAGCCGTAGCCGGGCTGCTGGACGTGTCCGCGGCCCGGCACGGTAGCGTCGACCCTGCCATGGAACTTGCCTACATTCCCAGCCCGTCGCGCGGAGTGGTCTACCTCGGGCCCATTCCGCTGCGCGGCTACGCGTTCTGCATCATCATCGGCGTCTTCGTGGCCGTCTGGCTCGGCAACCGCCGCTGGATCGCCCGGGGCGGGCTGGCCGGCACGGTGGCCGACATCGCGGTCTGGGCGGTGCCGTTCGGCCTGGTCGGCGGGCGTCTCTACCACGTGATCACGGACTACGAGCTGTACTTCAGCGCGGGCCGTGACTGGGTGGACGCCTTCAAGATCTGGGAGGGCGGCCTCGGCATCTGGGGGGCCATCGCGCTCGGCGCGGTCGGCGCCTGGATCGGCTGCCGCCGCCGGGGCATCCCGCTGCCCGCGTACGCCGACGCCATCGCGCCCGGCATCGCGCTCGCGCAGGCCATCGGCCGCTGGGGCAACTGGTTCAACCAGGAGCTGTACGGCCGCGCCACGGATGTGCCCTGGGCCCTGAAGATCACGTCGAACACGGACGGGCGGGTGCCGGGCACCTACCACCCGACGTTCCTGTACGAGTCGCTGTGGTGCGTCGGCGTCGCCGCGCTCGTCATCTGGGCCGACCGCAGGTTCCGCCTCGGGCACGGGCGGGCGTTCGCGCTGTACGTCGCGTCGTACTGCGTGGGCCGGTTCTGGATCGAGTACATGCGCGTGGACGACGCCCACCACATCCTCGGCCTGCGGCTCAACAACTGGACGGCCCTGTTCGTCTTCATCCTCGCCGTGATCTACATCGTGCTCTCCGCGAAGAAGCGGCCGGGGCGCGAGGAGGTCGTCGAGCCGGCCGCGGTCGCCGCTACCGCTGCCGCGGAGGACGAGGACGAGGGCGCGCCCGGCACCGGGGACGCGGCTGCGGCCGGTTCCGCCGCCGGCGCCAAGAAGGGCGCGGGGGAGAAGAAGTCCGGCGCTGGCAGCCCGAGCGCCGACAAGTCCACCGGTGACAAGTCCACCGGTGACAAGCCGAGCGCCGGCAAGCCCGCTGGTGACAAGGCTGCCGTTGATCAGCCGAACGCCGGCAAGTCCGCCGCCGACAAGCCTGCCGCTGATCAGCCGGACGCTGACAAGCCCGCCGACGACAAGCCCGGTGCTGGGGCGAAGAACTCCTCCTGATCGGGCCGCCGGCCATGGGAGCGATCTCATGGCCGGCGCCGGGAAGATCAAGGTCAGCGCCCGCACACCCCGTTGCACAGGGTGCAAAACCCCAGGTAAGTACGGCCTTCCTTGCTAGCGGATGCCATTTTTCGCGCGTAATTTCGACGCGTACGGACCGAACAGGCCGTGGCACTCGAGGGCGAGGAAGACGAGCATGGCGATCATCGAGACCGAGGCGACACTCCACGACGCGCACCGGGACAACCACACCCACCGCGACGTCAACGGGGGCTGGCTGCGCCCGGCGGTGTTCGGCGCGATGGACGGACTCGTCTCCAACTTCGCCCTCATGGCCGGTGTCGCGGGCGGCGCCGCCTCCCACCAGACCGTGGTCATCACCGGCCTGTCCGGGCTCGCCGCCGGCGCCTTCTCCATGGCGGCCGGCGAATACACCTCCGTCGCCTCCCAGCGCGAGCTGGTCGAGGCCGAACTCGACGTAGAGCGCCGCGAGTTGAAGAAGCACCCGGCCGACGAGGAGCGGGAGCTGGCCGAGCTGTACGTCTCGCGCGGTGTGGAGCCGGAGCTGGCCCGCGAGGTCGCCCGTCAGCTCTCGACGGACCCCGAGCAGGCGCTGGAGATCCACGCCCGCGAGGAGCTGGGCATCGACCCCTCCGACCTGCCGTCACCGACCGTGGCCGCCGTCTCCTCGTTCGCCTCGTTCGCGCTGGGCGCCCTCATCCCCGTACTGCCCTATCTGCTCGGGGCGAGCGCGCTGTGGCCCGCGGTGATCCTGGCGCTGATCGGGCTGTTCGCGTGCGGGGCCGTCGTCGCCAAGGTGACCGCGCGGTCCTGGTGGTTCAGCGGGGTGCGGCAGCTGGCCCTCGGCGGGGCCGCGGCGGGTGTGACGTTCCTCCTGGGCAGCATCTTCGGTACGGCGATAGGTTGACGGGCCCCGGGGAATGGCCGGATGATGGCTATACAGGGCCTTGCATAAGTAGTCGTTACCGCTCGGTTTCGACAACGCGACCACGGGGCATGAGCCGTAAGCGCTGTGGGCAATGAGGCTCGCGGCGCACGCTGAGCGCCACCCCCCGGCCCACGGTCATCGATCTGCCCGCTGAGGCCCCCTCCCGCCGCCACCCGCGGTGTCCGCATGATGGAACGACGTATCCGCTTTTCGAGAAGCGTTCCATCATGTAACCTGCACGAAATTTTGCAGCAGCAGCACCTCCGCAGAGGGCCAACGTCGTCCCTCGGCACCTGAAAAATGCCACGACGACGACGGGAGAGCCGATGCGTACGCCGCGCCAGCCGTCCCAGCACTCCACCGGCCAGAACTGGTCGCACATGGATGCTCGCCCTGCCGCCCAGGGCATGTACGACCCGCGCAACGAGCACGACGCCTGTGGCGTCGGATTCGTGGCCACCCTCACCGGCGAGGCGAGCCACACGCTGGTCGAGCAGGCGCTGACCGTTCTGCGCAACCTGGAGCACCGCGGCGCCACCGGCTCCGAGCCCGACTCGGGCGACGGCGCCGGCATCCTGTCCCAGGTTCCGGACGCCTTCCTGCGCGAAACGGTCGACTTCACCCTCCCCGAGGCGGGTGCGTACGCCGTCGGCATCGCCTTCCTGCCCGAGCAGGGCACCGAGGACGCCGTCTCACAGATCGAGACGATCGCCGCCGAGGAGGAGCTGACCGTCCTCGGCTGGCGCGACGTCCCGGTCGCCCCCGGGCTGCTCGGCGCCACCGCCCGCGCCACGATGCCGGCCTTCCGCCAGGTGTTCGTGTCCGCCGAGGGCAGCGAGGGCATCGCCCTCGACCGCAAGGCGTTCGTGCTGCGCAAGCGCGCCGAGCGGGAGGCCGGGGTGTACTTCCCCTCGCTCTCCGCCCGCACGATCGTCTACAAGGGCATGCTGACCACCGGCCAGCTCGAACCCTTCTTCCCCGACCTGTCCGACCGCCGCTTCGCGTCGGCCATCGCCCTGGTCCACTCGCGCTTCTCCACGAACACCTTCCCGTCGTGGCCGCTCGCGCACCCCTACCGCTTCGTCGCCCACAACGGTGAGATCAACACCGTCAAGGGCAACCGCAACTGGATGCGCGCCCGCGAGTCCCAGCTCGCCAGCGAACTCTTCGGCGACCAGAAGCTGGAGCGGATCTTCCCGATCTGTACGCCGGACGCCTCCGACTCGGCGTCCTTCGACGAGGTCCTCGAACTCCTGCACCTCGGCGGACGTTCGCTCCCGCACAGCGTCCTGATGATGATCCCGGAGGCCTGGGAGAACCACGCCTCCATGGACCCGGCCCGGCGCGCCTTCTACCAGTACCACTCCACGCTGATGGAGCCCTGGGACGGCCCGGCCTGTGTCACCTTCACCGACGGCGTCCAGGTCGGCGCCGTTCTCGACCGCAACGGTCTGCGCCCCGGCCGGTACTGGGTCACCGACGACGGACTCGTCGTCCTCGGCTCCGAGGTCGGCGTCCTCGACATCGACCCCGCGAAGGTCGTCCGCAAGGGCCGCCTCCAGCCCGGCCGCATGTTCCTCGTCGACACCGCCGAGCACCGCATCGTCGAGGACGACGAGATCAAGGCGTCCCTCGCCGCCGAGCAGCCCTACGAGGAGTGGCTCGACGCCGGCGAGATCGAGCTGTCCGACCTGCCCGAGCGCGAGCACATCGTGCACACGCACGCCTCCGTCACGCGCCGCCAGCAGACCTTCGGCTACACCGAGGAAGAGCTGCGCATCATCCTCGCCCCGATGGCCCGCGCCGGCGCCGAGCCCATCGGCTCCATGGGCACCGACACGCCCATCGCCGCGCTCTCCCAGCGCCCGCGCCTGCTGTTCGACTACTTCACGCAGCTTTTCGCGCAGGTCACCAACCCGCCGCTGGACGCCATCCGCGAGGAACTGGTCACCTCGCTGCGCTCCTCGCTCGGCCCCGGCAGCAACATCCTGGAGCCGACCGCCGCGTCCTGCCGCAGCGTCACCCTGCCCTTCCCGGTGATCGACAACGACGAGCTGGCCAAGCTCATCCACATCAACGCCGACGGCGACATGCCCGGCATGAAGGCCGTCACCCTCTCCGGCCTCTACCGCGTCTCCGGCGGCGGCGACGCGCTCGCCGCCCGTATCGACGAGATCTGCGCCGAGACCGACGCCGCCCTCGAAGCGGGCGCCCGCCTCATCGTGCTCTCCGACCGGCACTCCGACGCCGAGCACGCGCCGATCCCCTCGCTGCTGCTCACCGCGGCCGTCCACCACCACCTCATCCGCACCAAGCAGCGCACCAAGGTCGGCCTGCTCGTCGAGGCCGGCGACGTGCGCGAGGTCCATCACGTCGCCCTGCTCATCGGCTTCGGCGCCGCGGCCGTCAACCCGTACCTCGCCATGGAGTCCGTCGAGGACCTGGTGCGCGCCGGGACGTTCCTGTCGGACATCGAGGCCGAGGCCGCGATCCGCAACCTGATCCACGCGCTCGGCAAGGGCGTCCTGAAGGTCATGTCCAAGATGGGCATCTCGACCGTCGCCTCCTACCGCGGCGCGCAGGTCTTCGAGGCCGTCGGCCTGGACGAGGCGTTCGTCGAGAAGTACTTCAACGGCACCACCACCAAGATCGGCGGCGTCGGCATCGACGTCATCGCCCAGGAGGTCGCCGCCCGGCACGCCAAGGCGTACCCGGCCAGCGGCATCGCGCCCGCGCACCGGGCCCTGGAGATCGGCGGCGAGTACCAGTGGCGCCGCGAGGGCGAGCCGCACCTGTTCGACCCGGACACCGTCTTCCGCCTCCAGCACGCCACCCGCTCGCGCCGCTACGACATCTTCAAGAAGTACACGGAGCGCGTGAACGAGCAGTCCGAGCGGCTGATGACGCTGCGCGGCCTGTTCCACTTCAAGTCCGACCGCCCCTCGATCCCCATCGAGGAGGTCGAGCCGGTCTCCGAGATCGTCAAGCGGTTCTCGACCGGCGCCATGTCCTACGGCTCCATCTCCCGCGAGGCCCACGAGACGCTCGCCATCGCCATGAACCAGTTGGGCGGCAAGTCCAACACCGGTGAGGGCGGCGAGGACCCGGAGCGCCTGTACGACCCGGCGCGCCGCTCGTCCATCAAGCAGGTCGCCTCCGGCCGCTTCGGCGTGACCAGCGAGTACCTCGTCAACTCCGACGACATCCAGATCAAGATGGCGCAGGGCGCCAAGCCCGGCGAGGGCGGCCAGCTCCCCGGCCACAAGGTGTACCCGTGGGTGGCGAAGACGCGGCACTCGACGCCCGGCGTCGGCCTGATCTCGCCGCCGCCGCACCACGACATCTACTCCATCGAGGACCTCGCCCAGCTCATCCACGACCTCAAGAACGCCAACCCGGCGGCCCGCATCCACGTGAAGCTGGTCTCCGAGGTCGGCGTCGGCACGGTCGCCGCGGGCGTCTCCAAGGCCCACGCGGACGTCGTCCTCATCTCCGGCCACGACGGCGGCACCGGCGCCTCCCCGCTCACCTCGCTCAAGCACGCGGGCGGCCCCTGGGAGCTGGGCCTCGCCGAGACCCAGCAGACCCTGCTGCTCAACGGGCTGCGCGACCGGATCGTCGTCCAGACCGACGGCCAGCTCAAGACCGGCCGTGACGTGCTCATCGCCGCGCTGCTCGGCGCCGAGGAGTTCGGCTTCGCCACCGCGCCGCTCGTCGTCTCCGGCTGCGTCATGATGCGCGTCTGCCACCTGGACACCTGCCCGGTCGGCATCGCCACGCAGAACCCGACGCTGCGCGAGCGGTTCTCCGGCAAGGCCGAGTACATCGTCAACTTCTTCCAGTTCATCGCCGAAGAGGTCCGCGAACTCCTCGCCGAGCTGGGCTTCCGCTCCATCGAGGAGGCCGTCGGCCACGCCGAACTCCTCGACACCACGCGGGCCGTCGACCACTTCAAGGCGCAGGGCCTCGACCTGGAGCCGCTGTTCCACGTCCCCGACCTGCCCGCCGGCGCCGTCCGGCACCGGGTCGTCGCCCAGGACCACGGTCTGGAGAAGGCCCTCGACAACGAGCTGATCAAGCTCGCCGCCGACGCCCTCGCCGCGGACGGCCAGACCGACGCCCAGCCGGTCCGCGCCCAGGTCGCCATCCGCAACATCAACCGCACGGTCGGCACCATGCTCGGCCACGAGGTGACGAAGAAGTTCGGCGGCGCGGGCCTGCCCGACGACACCATCGACATCACCTTCACCGGCTCGGCCGGCCAGTCCTTCGGCGCCTTCGTCCCGCGCGGTGTCACGCTCCGCCTGGAGGGCGACGCCAACGACTACGTCGGCAAGGGCCTGTCCGGCGGCCGGATCATCGTCCGCCCCGACCGCGCCGCCGACCACCTCGCCGAGTACTCCACCATCGCCGGCAACACCATCGCGTACGGCGCGACCGGCGGCGAGCTGTTCCTGCGGGGCCGCACCGGCGAGCGGTTCTGCGTCCGCAACTCCGGGGCCACGGTGGTCTCCGAGGGCGTCGGCGACCACGGCTGCGAGTACATGACCGGCGGTCACGCCGTGATCCTCGGCGAGACCGGCCGCAACTTCGCGGCCGGCATGTCCGGCGGTATCGCGTACGTCATCGACCTCGACCCCGCCAACGTCAACGCGGGCAACCAGGCCGCCGTCGAACCCCTCGACGACACCGACAAGCAGTGGCTGCACGACGTGGTGCGCCGCCACCAGGAGGAGACGGGCTCCACCGTCGCCGAGAAGCTCCTCGCCGAGTGGGACACCGCCGTGAACCGCTTCAGCAGGATCATCCCCAGCACGTACAAGGCAGTGCTCGCCGCCAAGGACGCCGCCGAGCGAGCCGGTCTCTCCGAGACCGAGATCACCGAGAAGATGATGGAGGCGGCGACCAATGGCTGACCCCAAGGGCTTCCTGAACCACGGCCGTGAGGTCGCGCGGACCCGTCCCGTCGACGAGCGTGTCAAGGACTGGAACGAGGTCTACGTCCCCGGCTCCCTGCTGCCGATCATCAGCAAGCAGGCGTCCCGCTGCATGGACTGCGGCATCCCGTTCTGCCACAACGGCTGCCCCCTCGGGAACCTGATCCCCGAGTGGAACGACTACGCCTACCGCGAGGACTGGTCGGCCGCGCAGGAGCGCCTGCACGCCACCAACAACTTCCCGGAGTTCACCGGCCGGCTCTGCCCCGCGCCCTGTGAGTCGGCGTGCGTCCTCGGCATCAACCAGCCGCCCGTCACCATCAAGAACGTCGAGGTCTCGATCATCGACCAGGCGTGGGACCGGGGCGACGTCGCCCCGCAGATCCCCGAGCGCCTGTCGGGCAAGACCGTCGCCGTCATCGGCTCGGGCCCCGCCGGGCTCGCCGCCGCCCAGCAGCTCACCCGGGCCGGCCACACGGTCGCCGTGTACGAGCGCGCCGACCGCATCGGCGGCCTGCTGCGGTACGGCATCCCCGAGTTCAAGATGGAGAAGCGGCACATCAACCGCCGTATCGAGCAGATGCGCGCGGAGGGCACCAAGTTCCGTACGGGCGTGGAGATCGGGCAGGACATCGACGCGGCGAAGCTGCGCAAGCGCTACGACGCGGTCGTCATCGCCGCCGGCGCCACGGTCTCCCGCGACCTGCCCGTCCCCGGCCGCGAGCTGAACGGCATCCACTTCGCCATGGAGTACCTGCCGCTCTCCAACAAGGTGCAGGAGGGCGACTTCGTGCAGCCCCCCATCACCGCCGAGGGCAAGCACGTCGTCGTCATCGGCGGCGGCGACACCGGCGCCGACTGCGTGGGCACCGCCCACCGTCAGGGCGCCGCCTCCGTCACGCAGCTGGAGATCATGCCGCGCCCGAACGACGACCGGGACCCGCTCGCGCAGCCCTGGCCGACGTTCCCCATGCTCTACAAGGTGACCTCCGCGCACGAGGAGGGCGGCGAGCGCGTCTACTCCGTCTCCACGACCCACTTCGAGGGCGACGAGGACGGCAACGTGCAGTGGCTGCACCTGACCGAGGTCGAGTTCATCGACGGCAAGCTCACGCCCAAGCCGGGCACCGAGCGCAAGATCCCCGCGCAGCTCGTCACCCTCGCCATGGGCTTCACCGGCACCGACCAGTCCAACGGCCTGGTCGACCAGTTCGGCCTGGAGCTCGACGCACGGGGTAACATCGCCCGCGACGCCGACTTCCAGACCAACGTGCCGGGCGTCTTCGTCGCGGGCGACGCGGGCCGCGGGCAGTCCCTCATCGTGTGGGCCATCGCCGAGGGCCGCTCCGCAGCACGCGGCGTGGACCGCTTCCTGACCGGCGCGTCCGAACTGCCGGCCCCGATCCGGCCGACCGACCGCGCCCTCGCGGTGTGACGGTCCGGCCCTGACAGACGTCCCGTACAACGGCGTACGGAACTGAGCGCGACGCTCGCCCTACCAGTCCCCGACCGGACGCCTGGGCGGGCGTCGCGGTGCGTCACCGTACGTGGTAGGTGTCGCCGTACATCTTCCAGGTCAGGGGGGTCTTCAGGGAGAGGTTGCCGTCGTAGAGGAACTCGCGCTGGGCGGTGTCGATGCGGGACGTGTCGCGGTCGGGGCGCTTCTCCTTCATCGCCTTGCGCCGCGTGTCCAGGAAGATGTCCAGATAGTTGCGCTCGGAGCCGCCCTCGGCCGGGGTGTCGGCCTCCTTCAGCGCCGCCTCGCGCACCCCGTAGAAGCCGTGCGGGCCGGTGCCGGGGCCGTGCAGGACCATCGCGTCGTAGTAGATGAACTGGCCGAGCGTGCCGAGCCCGTCGAGCTTCGCCAGGCGCACCGCCGGATCGAAGTACACCCGGTCGCGCTGCTCGTCCTGCGCCGCGCGGAACGCGGGGACGGCCGCTTCCTTCTTCCACGCGGCGGGGAAACCGGGGTCGAGGCCCTTGTGCGAGTCCGTGCCGTCGACCGCGCGCAGGGCGGGCAGATAGCGGGCCAGGCCGTTGCCCGGGTGGTCCTTCGTGTACCGCTCGACCAGCGTCAGCAGATCGTGCGTACCGGTGCAGAAGCCGATGATCCCGGCCGTGTAGCCCTGCCCGTCGCCGGTGTCCTCGACGTACCCGTAGGCGCCGCGCCAGTCGAGCGTGCCGTTCTCCGCGCTGGCCACGATCCGCTGCGCCAGTTCCTTCTTCGCGGGCGCCGCGAGGCCCGCGGGCAGCGCCGCCACCCGCTTGTCGTCCGCCGCGCGCTGGGCGCGGGTGCGGCCGTCGTCGTAGGGGCGCGCGGCGGAGTGTCCCGCGCTCTTGTGCGAGGCGGGGGAGTCGCCGCTCTTGCCGTCGGGGGACAGCGCGAACACCGCCACCGTGGCGAGGGGGGCTATCGCGAGGAAGGAGAGGGCCAGCAAGCCGCCGCGTTTCATGCCGCACAGAGTAGAGCGGGCGCCGGCGGCGGCTTCAGGGGGCCACCGTCTGCCCGGCCCTCAGGGGCCCACCGCCGGCGACGCCAGAGCCGCGAGCAGCGCCAGTACGCCGACGATCCCCGCGCACGCGACCCCCTGCACGACGGCCCGCCGGTCCCGGGGCGCGTACACGAGCGCCAGCGTCACGAGCGCGCCCGTGAGCAGGCCGCCCAAGTGCCCCTGCCACGACGTGAAACGGGCCGAGATCAGCATCCAGACGAGGAAGAACGCCATGAAACGGTTGACCGGGCCCATGTCCGCGCCGAGCCTCCGCGCGATCACCCAGTAGGCCGCCGCGAGCCCGAACACGGCCCCCGACGCGCCCAGCGCCGCGCCGTCCGGCGCCAGCAGCAGCACCAGCACCGAACTGCCCAGCGCCGACACCAGATACAGCGCCAGATAGCGGACCCGGCCGAGCTGCGCCTCCACGACGCGGCCCAGCGTCCACAGTGACCACATGTTCAAGACGATGTGCATGATCCCGAACACGCCCTGGTCCGGCGGCAGATGCAGGAACGCGCCGGTCAGCAGCCGGTACCACTCGCCCGCCGCGACCCCCACCGGATGGAACCCCGCCGGATATCCGGCCTGGTACACGTACGCGCCGCCGTCCGGACCCGTCAGGCCTCGCCCCAGCATCTCCAGCCGGTCCACGACGCCCGGGACGAGCAGTTCCACCGCGTACATCACGACGTTCACCGCGATCAGCGCGTACGTCACCAGCGGCACGGCCGCGATCCGGCCACCGGCCACCGTCCGCGCCTCGCGCACCGAACGGCCGCCCTCGCGCACGCACTCGGGGCAGTGGAAGCCGACCGCCGCCTCGCGCATGCAGGACGGGCATATGGGCCGCTCGCAGCGCGTGCAGGAGACATGGGTCTCCGTCGCCGCGTGCCGGTAGCACGTCGGCGTCGGCGTCGTCGCTGACTGGGGCGAGGGCTCCACGGGCCGGCTCCTGAGGTGTGGTTCGCGTCAATGCGCGTCAAGACGGGGATGGCGCTCGAAGTGAGGATGGCGCTCAAAAATAGCGAAGCGGGTGGGGCGCGGGGGAGGGGCACCGGCGCGGAGGGCCGCGGCGGAGGACCACAATGGTGCCGTGCCTACGAAGAAGAAGCCCCAGGCGGGCCCGCAGCCCGAGCGGCGCCGCGAACTCCTCGCCACCGCCGCCGAGGTGTTCGCCGCCCAGGGGTACAACGCGACCACGGTACGCAAGATCGCCGACGAGGCGGGCATGCTGGCCGGCAGCCTCTACTACCACTTCGACTCCAAGGAGTCGATGCTGGAGGAGATCCTGCGGACCTTCCTGGACGAGCTGTGGGAGGGCTACGACACCGTCCTCGCCGCCGGTCTCGGCCCGCGCGAGACGATGGAGGCCCTGGTCACCGAGTCGTTCCGGGAGATCGACCGGCACCGCCCCGCCGTGGCGATCTACCAGAAGGAGGCCCGCCACCTCGTCACGCACGAACGCTTCGGCTTCCTCGCCGACTCGCAGCGCAACTTCGAGAAGGCCTGGCTCGGCACCCTGGAGCGCGGCGTCGCCGACGGCGTCTTCCGCGACGACCTCGACATCCGTCTGACCTACCGTTTCGTGCGCGACACGGTGTGGGTCGCGGCCACCTGGTACCGGCCGGGAGGACAGCACAGCCCCGAGGAGATCGCCCGCCAGTACCTGTCGATGGTGCTGGACGGCATCGCGCTGCGGTGATACGGCGCACATCGCGCGGCGGTGATACGGCGTGCTAGGCTCGGTGGCGTTGCAGTTTTGGTACCCATAGACCTTATGTGCGCCTGACGGGAATGTTCCTCAGGCGCATTTACTGTTTTCGCCTGGATTTCTCGGGATGGGGGCTGCACCTTTGCTACCTGTTTCAAGGAGAAACGACATGGCCACCGGCACTGTGAAGTGGTTCAACTCGGAAAAGGGCTTCGGCTTCATCGAGCAGGACGGCGGCGGCGCCGACGTCTTCGCCCACTACTCGAACATCGCCACCTCGGGCTTCCGTGAGCTCCAGGAAGGCCAGAAGGTGACCTTCGACGTCACGCAGGGCCAGAAGGGCCCGCAGGCGGAGAACATCCTCCCCGCCTGATCTCGTATATCGAGCATTCCGGGCCGGGGTCCGCGCCGCAATGTCGGCCGCGGACCCCGGTTCCTGCTGTTCCCGTCCCTGGAAGTCCCCGGAGGGCCTGCCGTATGACCAGCTCTTCTGCCCGTCCGTCCCGCCGCCGTGCCTCCGGCCGTCCTGTGGACGGAGCGCGCCGAGCCCCCCAGCAGAAGCGCAGGCAGGCACCCACACCCCCGCGTGAGTTCACGGTCCCCGAGAACGTCACCCCCGCGCTGCCGCCCGTCGCCGCCTTCGAAGACCTCGACATGCCCGCGGCGCTCCTGACCACGCTCGGCGAGCAGGGCGTGACCGAGCCGTTCCCCATCCAGGCCGCCACCCTGCCCAACTCGCTCGCCGGCCGCGACCTGCTCGGCCGGGGCCGCACCGGTTCCGGCAAGACGCTCGCCTTCGGCCTGCCGATGCTCGCCCGCACGGCCGGTGCCAAAGCCGCGCCGCACGCGCCGCTCGCCCTGGTCCTCGTCCCCACCCGGGAACTCGCGCAGCAGGTCACCGACGCGCTCACCCCGTACGCGAACGCCCTCAAGCTGCGTCTCGCCACCGTCGTCGGCGGCATGTCGATCTCCCGGCAGGCGGGCGCGCTGCGCCGCGGCGCCGAGGTCGTGATCGCCACCCCCGGGCGGCTCAAGGACCTCATCGAGCGCGGCGACTGCGACCTGGCGCAGGTGCGCGTCACGGTCCTCGACGAAGCCGACCAGATGGCCGACATGGGCTTCATGCCGCAGGTCACGGCGCTGCTCAAGCAGGTCGAGGCCGGCGGCCAGACCATGCTGTTCTCGGCGACCCTCGACCGCAACGTCGACCGGCTCGTCAAGCAGTTCCTCACCGACCCGGTCGTGCACTCCGTCGACCCGTCGGCCGGCGCCGTCACGACGATGGAGCACCACGTCCTGCACGTCCAGGACGAGACCGACAAGAAGGCCGTCACCGCGCGCATCGCCGCCCGCGACGGCCGCGTCATCCTCTTCGTCGACACCAAGCGCTCCGCCGACCGGCTCGCCAAGCGGCTCCTCGCCAACGGCGTCCTCGCGGCCCCGCTGCACGGCGGCCGCAGCCAGCCGCAGCGCAACCGCACCCTGGAGCAGTTCAAGGACGGCCGCGTCACCGCGCTCGTCGCCACGAACGTCGCCGCGCGCGGCATCCACGTCGACGACCTCGACCTCGTCGTCAACGTCGACCCGCCCACCGAGCACAAGGACTACCTGCACCGCGGCGGCCGCACCGCCCGCGCGGGGGAGTCCGGCAGCGTCGTCACGCTGGTCCTGCCCGACCAGAAGCGCGATGTGCAGCGGCTCATGCGGGACGCCAAGGTCGACGCCCGCACCGCCCAGGTCCGCTCCACCGACGAGGAACTGAGCCGCATCACCGGCGCACGCGAGCCGTCCGGGGTGCCGGCCGTCATCGCCGTGCCCGAGCCGGAGCCGAGCACCGGCCAGGCCAAGTCCGGCACGCGCAAGCCGCGCCGCTCCCGCCGCTCGGGCTCCGGCTCGGGCGCGGCCGCCGCCTCGGCCGCCGGCTCCGGTACGGGGTCGCGCGCGGGCGGCGCCTCCCGGTCCGGGGGCGCGTCGCGCGCGGGCGGCGGTGCCCGTACCGGTACGGCCGGCGGTGCCCGGTCGGGCGGCTCCGGCCGCGCGAGCGCGGGCTCCGGCGCGGGTACGCGGGCCGCCGGCGGCCGGGGCCGTGGCGGCGCCGGTGCCGGTGCCGCCGGGGGCAAGGGCGCTGACGGCGCGGCCAAGTCGGGCGGTCAGGGCCGCCGGCGCGGTCCCCGCCAGGCCGCCGCGTAGCCGGTAGCCCCGGGGCGGGCGGGCCTGAGCCTGGTCTCCGCTTCGGGGGTCGCGGGCCTGAGCCTGCGTGTTCTCCGTTTCGGGGTTCGCGGGCCTGACCTGGGTGTTCTCTCCTTCGGAGTTCTCAGCTCCGCGTCTGTTCGTTCTGTTGTCCGCCCGTCTGGGCGCCGTCCCTCGTAGGGGGAGCGGCGGTCAGGCGGGCGGTCTCATTTCGGGATCCGGGCGACGGCCTCGGTCTGCGCCTTCGTCATCGCCGCCATGAACCGCGTCGCCACCCGCAGCTCCTCGTCGCTGAACTCCTCGCACGCCACCACGACGTCCCGCGCCCACGCGTCGAAGAACCGGGTCAGCTCCGCGATCCTGTCCCGGTCCAGCTCGATCACGACGCGCCGCTTGTCGCTGGGGTGCGGGGCACGGTGCACGAACCCCTTCGCCGCCAGCCGGTCGACCAGCCCCGTCACCGACGCCGGCGCGAGTCCCGTGAACCCCACGATGTCCTTGGCCGTGAGCGGGCCGTGCTTGGCCAGCAGGTCGAGGGTCTTCGACTCCGTGGGGTTCAGCCCCTGCGAGGCGGCCACCGCCGTATGGAACATGATCGTCGCCGCGCTGTGCCCGCGCCCGGTCTCCATCAGCTCCCGAAACACCGCGTCGCGCTCTGCGGTGGGGGGCTCGGTGGCCGGCGCCGCTGCGGTGGGCGGCTCCGTGGGGGCGGGGGCTTGGTGCTTCTCGTCCCTGGTCATGAGGCCAGGGTACCGATTATTTAGTTCGCCCGAAAGAAAGGGTTGCGATCTTCGAGGGGGCGGTGCAAGTATTTCGTTAGCCCGAACGAAATACTTCGTCGTCATGGGGAGCCGTCATGTCCGTCAGCCTCGACCCGTCCTCGCCCGCCTCCCAGGCCGCCGCCGGCCCGCCCCCCGGCACCCATCCGCGCCGCTGGGCGGCGGCCGCCGTGATGACGGTCGCCGCGCTGATGGACCTCCTCGACGTGACGATCGTGAACGTGGCGATCCCCTCCATCGGCCGTGATCTGCACGCCTCCGAGAGCGCCCTGCAATGGCTGGTCTCCGCGTACCTCCTCGGCTTCGCCGCGACCCTCGTCGTCTCCGGTCATCTCGGCGACCGCTTCGGCCGCAAGGGCCTCTTCCTCGCCGGCACCGCAGGCTTCGGTCTGGCCAGCCTCGCCTGCGGAATCGCCCAGTCGCCTGGGCAGTTGATCGCCGCGCGCGCCGTGCAGGGCGTGATGGCGGCGGTGCTCGTGCCGCAGGTCCTCGGTTCGTTCCGCTCGCTGTTCCAGGGCAAGGAACGGGGCGCCGCCTTCGGTGTGTACGGCGGCGTCGCCGGGTTCGCCTCCGCGATCGGGCTGCTGCTCGGCGGCGTCCTGACCGACGCCGACCTCTTCGGCCTCGGCTGGCGCTCCGTCTTCCTCGTCAACGTCCCCGTCGCCCTCGCCACCTTCCTCGCCGGTCTCCTCCTCGTCCCCGCCACGCGCGAACGCTCCGCCCGCCGCCCCGATCTGCTCGGCAGCCTCGTCCTCGCCGTCGGTCTCGTCGCCATCGTGCTGCCGCTCGTGCAGGGGCGGAGCAACGGCTGGCCGCTGTGGGGCTGGCTCTGCCTCGGCGCGGGCGTCGTCGCGGTCGTCGGGCTCGGCGTCCTCGAAGCGCGGCGGCACTCCGAGCGGATCGTGCCGCTGCTGCCCGCCCGCGCCTTCCGCCTGCCCGCCTTCTCGGTCGGCGTCCTCGTCCAACTCCTCTTCTCCGTCGGCATGCAGGGCTTCTTCCTCGTCTACGCGCTCTGGCTCCAGGGCGGCCAGCACTACAGCCCCCTCCAGGCCGGCGTCATCACCGTCGCCTTCTCCGCCGGCAGCTTCCTCACCGCCCCGGCCGCCGACGCCCTCGCTGTCCGCTTCGGCCGGCTCGTCCTCGGCGCCGGCGCGCTGCTGATGGCGGGCGGCTTCGGCTGGGTCTGGCACGCCGCCCAGCACGCCGCCGCCGTCCACACCGGGGCGTGGCCCATGGTGCCGGGCCTCGTCCTGGCCGGCGCGGGCCTCGGCTTCCTCGTCGTGCCCCTCGCCAACGTCGTCCTGTCCGCCGTCCCCGCCGAGATCGCCGGTGGCGCGTCCGGGATCTTCTCCACCGCCCAGCAGTTCGGCGGGGCGCTCGGCGCGGCCGTCATCGGGACCGTCTTCTTCGACAACGTCTCCGAAGGGCTCGGACACGGCCTGGACGCGGCGATGCCCTGGGTCACCGGCGGGTTCGTCCTCTGCGCCCTCCTCTGCGTGATCCTGCCCCGCACAGCCATCACGCCGTACGAGGACTGAGGCCGGTGCTCCCAGTCCGGCCCGCGCCCTCGGCCGGCGGCACGCTCAGCCCGCCCGGGGCCAGGTGTGCTCCAGGACGTTTCTGACGCGCGGGTCCGTGAAGGCGCGGGCCCCTTCCCGCGCCACGGCGTGCGCGTGACCGCCGGGCGGCGCCTGGGCGAGCAGCCGCGTCAACGTCCCCACCGCCCGCCGGTCCTGACGTACCGCCAGCGCCCGCGCCGCCCCCGCCGCCACATCGTCCCGTACGTCGTCCAACAGCGCGGCCAGCGCTTCCCGCACCCCCGCCGAGTCCCCTGCGGCGGCGAGCGCGAGCACCGCCCGTGCTCGCACCTCGGGCGCCGCGTCCCGGCTCAGGGCGATCACCGTGTCGAGCGGTGCGCTGCCGATGCCGTGCAGGGCGGCGGCGACGGCACGACGGACGCCGGGGGAGGGGTGATCGGCCAGCGCGGCGATCTCCGGGACGGCCGCCGGATCGCCGAGCCCGCCCAACGCGCCGATCACACACCGCAGTTCCACATCCCCGGCCGGCTCTCTGCGCAGGGAGGAGCCGCCCGGGCCCGGCGCTCCTGCTTCCGCCGATGCGCTTGCTTCCGCCGCTGCCTCCGCGCCGGACCGCTCGGCCCGCGCCGGGGCGCCATCCCCGTCGCCGGACCGGGCCCGTGCCCCGCGCCCCGGTGCGGGGCGCCGTGGGCGGGCGGCGCTTCCGGTGGCTCCGGTGCGCTCGGTGAGGCGGGAGCGGAGCAGGCCGCGCAGTACCGGTACCGCGCGTCGAGCGTAAGGGCGGGTGCCGGAGGCCGCCGGGCCGCCGAGCCTGCCGAGGACGTCCGCCGCGAACGCCCGCCGCAACGGGTCCCGGTCCGCGCACCACGCCGCCGCCGCGCGGAACGTCACCTCGTCGCCCCGCGCCCGCAGAACCCGTCGCGCCTCCACCCAGTCGTCCCCGGCGGGATCGCCTGACCGCACCGCCCGCTCGGCCAGCTCGGCCGCCGGAGTCACCGCCCCGAGCGACGCCTCAAGGAGCGTGGCGATCGCCGCATGCCCGGTCTGCTGCTCGTTGCCGCTCGTCGGGCGGCCCGCCGCGTCCAGCAACTGCACGACGACGGTCACGCCGCCCGCCTCCGCGAACCGCTGCGTCACCGTCTCCCGCTCCGCGCCGCCCCCGCTCGACTCCAGCAGCGCGGCCCGCACCACGCGCTCCACGTCCACGCGCCGCCACCGGCGCGCCTCAGCGAGCGCCTGTTCCCGGCCCGGCGCCCGCTGCTCCAGCAACGCCCGCACGCACCCTGTGGACCCGCGCCGGGCCGCCGCCACCAGCGGCAGCTCCCCGCTCGGCCCCGGCAGCGCCGGATCGGCCCCGCCGTCGAGCAGCGCCCGCACCACCGCCTCCCGCCCGAGCCGCACCGCCCACGTCAACGCCCGGAACCCGAACTCCTCCTCCGCGTCCACCGGCGCCCCCGCCGCCAACAGCGCCCGCACCACCGCGACATGCCCCGCGCACGCCGCACCGCACAACGGCAGATCCGTCCCGCTGCTCAACCCCGCCGGATCGGCGCCCGCCGCCAGCAGCAGCCGTACGATCTCCGGCTCGTCGCACATCGCCGCCCGGTACAGGGCGCTCTCCCCGTCCGCGTCGCACACATCTCCGCGCACCCCGGCCCGCAACAGCCGTACCACCGCGTCCGTGTCGCCGCCGTGCACCGCCTCGAACAGCTCGGGGACGCCGGCCTTCACCTCGTCGTCCATGCCTCGACCCTCACCCCGCGACCCGCCCCGACGCAAAGCAATTCGGGGCAAAACCTGACCAAGAGCGGGCCGCGCGGCCGTTACGTATCGCACTCCAGCACCGTCCGGCACAACCCGCACCGGGCCCGCACCCGGCCCCGTACCGGTACCCGGACGCGCTGCCGGCACGTCGGGCACGGGAACTGAACCGCCAGCCCGTCCCGCCCCGCGCCGGCGGTCGTGAACGCGTACGCCACGTCCCGCGCGGGCGGCTGGGGGCCGTGGTCGCGCGCGTACCGCCGGTCCTTCGCGTACCGGCGGCGGCCCGCCCAGCCCGCCGCCGTCAGCGGCGGCTGCCGCTCCTCGCTCCGCGCCCGCGCAAGGCCCTTCGTGTACGCCGTGTACGCCTGCGCGCTCGTGAACCACGTCTCGGGTGCCTCGCCGAACGCCAGCGACCGCTTCGCCAGCACGTACCCGAACTCCTCCGGCGTCAGATAGCCGAGCTTCTGCGACGACGCCGCGTCCTCCCGATAGGCGTCCAGCAGCAGCCAGCCCGCCCCGAGGTAGGTCGCCGCCGTGTCCGTCAGGATCTCGTTGTCCCCGGTGCCGGGGAACGACAGGTCCAGGCGGTGCAGATACACATGCATGATCTCGTGCGCCAGGGCCGCGCCGATGTCCCGCCGATGCCGGCGGAACCGGTCGTTCACCTCGATGAAGTACTCCGGGCCCGCCGCCAGTTCGACGCTCGCCGCGTGCTCCATCTCGCGGAATCCGACGATCATCCGCGCGTCCGGCAGCCGGTAGTGGCGGACCAGCTCCCGCGCCACCCGCTGCGCCCCCAGATGCAGATCGTCCTGGTCGCTGAACGCCACGTCCGCCGGTGCCACGCTCGGCGTGAACGCGTGGACGGTGTCGTACGAGAGGCGCTTGTACAGCGCGGTGATCGCCGACCACACCGTCTCCAGATGCACGAAGCCGTGCACCACCGGTCCGCCGTTCGCCACGCGCGCACCCCCTTGGGCCGCCGGACCACGTCACGGGGTCGGCCCCCGGACCCGGCGTACTCAGGGTACGGCCGGGCCGCCCGCCCGGAACAGCGCGCGAACCGCCGCCGAGGCGCCCTCCGGCCGCGCTCGCGCGCCCCGCATTAGTCCAAGTCCTGCCGCTTCTTTGTCCATGGGCCCGCCACCGCCCCGCGACGCATCGTGAGCGTCGCGTCACCCCCACGGCCGCCCCAGGCGCCCCGCCCCCGCCGAGAACGCCCCACCGCCCTCCGAGGAGCCCCGCCCCCATGAGAACCCCGCCCGCCCCGAGCCGCCGCTCGGTCGTCACCGCCGCCGCCCTCGCCACGGCGGCCCTCGCCGGCGGCCTGCCCGCCGTCGCCCGCGCCGCCTCCCTCGACGCCGGCCCGGGCGCGCCGGGCGCCACCGACCCCGAGGCCGTCATCCGCTCCGGCGCCCTCACCGTCCGCGTCGGCACCGCCTTCCCGCGCGTCGCCGCGTACACCCACCGCGCCACCGGGCACACCCTGTACGCCCAGGAAGACGCGGTCACCCAGATCCTGATCGACGACATCCCCTACACCCCCCGTGTCACCAGCCGGACCGACTCCGACCGGATCAGCTACCGGCTCACTCTCGACGAAGGTCCCGTCATCGACGCCGAGATCGCCGTCGACGGCTGGACCGTCACCTTCCGCGTCACACGTATCCGTGACACGGACGCCCTGCGCGTGCACACCCTGCAGATCCCTGGACTGCAGTTGGTCAGCGTGCGCTCGACGCAGGCCGGCGCCACCCTCATGACGGCCCGCGTCGACATCGACAAGACCCGGAGCGGCGATTCCACCGTAGGCATCACCACTGACAGCCGACCCGATCCAGCGGCCGTCGGAGCCGCCTACGCCGTCGCCCACACGAGTGAACTCGGGGCCGCCGTCGAGAACAACACGAGCTGGGACCGGCCCGCCGCGACACCCGGTACGAGCTGGGAGAACGGCCGGTTCTGGCGGCAGACCACGCAGCGCGACGGATACGTCAAGGGCGGTATCAGCAACGGCCAGTGGACCTACCGCGCAGACACCGCCGCCGTGGACGACACCGAGCCCCTGCCCTGGGCGAAGGTGATCATCACCGGCGACCGCAACGGCGACGGCGTCGTCGACTGGCAGGACGCCGCCATCGCCTTCCGCGACATCGCCGTCACCCCGCTCGGCGCCGACACCCAGTACCAGCGGGTCGTCGCGCACATCGCGTACAACATCGGCTCCGTCGCCGGCAACCCGTTCCTGACCACGCTCGACCACGTCAAGCGTGTCCACCTCGCCACCGACGGGCTGCGCCAGTTCACCCTGCTCAAGGGCTACCAGTCCGAGGGCCACGACTCCGCGCACCCGGACTACGGCGGTCACTACAACGAGCGCGCCGGCGGCCTCGGTGACCTCAACACCCTGGTCCGCACCGGCAGGACCTGGGACAGTGACTTCGCCGTCCACATCAACTTCACCGAGTCCTACCCCGAGGCCCACGCCTTCTCCGAGCAGCTCGTCGACAAGACGAACAAGCAGTGGGCGTGGATGGACCAGAGCTACCGCGTCGACAACCGCCGCGACCTCGTCACCGGCGGCACCGAGGAGCGGATCAGGCAACTGCGCGACGAGGTCGACAAGGGCCTGAACACGCTGTACGTGGACGTGTTCCGCGACTCGGGCTGGATCGGCGACCGCTTCCAGCGCATCCTGCGCGAGCAGGGCTGGCAGGTCACCTCCGAGTGGGGCCACGGCCTGGAGCGGTCCTCCCTGTGGTCGCACTGGGCCAATGACGTCACCTACGGCGCCGACTCCTCACGCGGCATCAACTCCCGCCTCATCCGTTTCATGCGCCACCACCAGAAGGACGTCTTCGCCGACAAGTTCCCGCTGCTCGGCACCGCCCGCCTCGGTGACTTCGAGGCATGGCAGAACAAGACCGACTGGACCGCGTTCTACCGTCTGATCTGGTCGCACACCCTGCCGGTCAAGTACCTCCAGGCGTTCCCGATCAAGACCTGGAGCGACGACGAGATCACCTTCTCCGGGCCCGGCAGCACCTCGGTCAAGGCCGCCGCCGACGGCACCCGCACCATCACCACGGACGGCCGCACCGTCCTCACCGGCGACACGTATCTGCTGCCCTGGGACCCCCGCAAGGCCGGCGGCCCGCAGAAGCTGTACCACTACAACCCCGGCGGCGGACGCACCCGTTGGCAGCTCCCGCGCGCGTGGGCGGGCCTGAAGAAGACCGCCCTGTACCGCCTCACCGACCAGGGCCGCGTCTTCGTCGCCCACGTCCCCGTCAGCGCCGGGACCGTCACCCTGGACGCCGACGCCGACCAGCCCTACGTCCTCTACCGCGCCCGCGCCGACCTCGCCCGCGACCCCCGCTGGGGCGAGGGCACCCCGGTCCGCGACCCTGGCTTCCACTCCGGCTCCCTGGCCGCCTGGGACGTCACCGGCGCCTGCGAGGTGCGGCGCAGCGAGATCGGCCAGTACGAGGCATGGGCCGGTACCGACGGTGCTCCCGCCGCCGTCCGTCAGAAGTTGCGCGGGCTGCGCCCCGGTACCTCGTACGTCGCCTCCGTACAGGCCCTCATCGGCGACGCGCCGGGGGAGCGGCGCACCGCCACCCTGGAGATCACCACCGCCGACACCGCCCGGCACGTCACCATGGAGTCCTCGACCGCCGTCAACAAGCAGTCCTGCGACCTGAAGCTGAACACCCGCTTCCAGCGCATGTTCGTCCACTTCACCGTCCCCGAGGGCGGCGGTGACGTCACCCTCGCGCTCAAGGTCGCGGCCGGCACCGCGCGCGTGGCGTTCGACAGCGTCCGCGTCGCCCGCGCGACCCCGCCCGCGACCAAGCCCGGCACCCTCGTCTTCCAGGACTTCGAGCACGTACCGGACGGCATCTTCCCCTTCATCGCCGCCACCAGCCGCGCGCACCTCGCGGAGAAGAACGCGCCCTACACACAGGCCGGCTGGAACGGCACCGTCGTCGACGACGTCCTCACCGGCACCTGGTCGCTGAAGGCGCGCCTCACCGGAACGGGCCTCGTGTACCGCACGATCCCGGCCACCGTGCCCTTCACGCCCGGCAAGCGCTACCGGGTCTCCTTCCTGTACCAGAGCGAGACGGCCGCCACCTGGACCACCGCCGTCGACACCCCCGCCACCAAGGCCGTACGCACCGACCCGCTCCCCAAGACGGCCCCCGGCACGACCACCGAGTTCGGCTACGAGTTCACCGCTCCCGACGACGGCGACGCCTGGGTGGGGCTCACGTCGAACGCCTCCGACGGCGGCGCGGTCGTCATCGACCAGTTCACCGTGACCCCGCTCGACTGACCGCACGCGCTCACCCACAAGAAGACGCACGTACGACACAGAGGGCCGCTCCGGATCCGGGGCGGCCCTCTCTGCGCGACAGCAGCGAACGTCAGCGCAGCCTGACCTCCGGCTCACCCGCCCGGTCCGTCTCCAGGACCCACACTTGGTTGACGCCCTCCCGCAGCACCGGGCCGGGCACGTACAGGGAGAGCTGGGGGCCCGCCGACCAGTAACGGCCCAGGCAGAAACCGTTCACCCACACGAACCCGCGCGTCCAGCCCGGCAGTTCGAGCGTCGCGTCCCCCGCGCCCGCCACCTCGAACGACCCCCGGTACAGACCCCGCGTGGCGCTCTCCGGGGCCGCGTCAGGCAGCCCCGCGACCGCCTCCGGTGTGAACGCGTCAAGGCGCAGCCCCCGCGCGCGTACGCCGTGCAGATACTGCCGCTCATGCAGCAGGCCGCCCGTGACGCCCTTGCGTTCGCCGGTGCACGGCCCGTAGTTGACCCGGCCGAGGGACTCCACCCACAGCTCCACGCGCGCGTGCCCCGCGACCGGCTCGGGCAACTCCGGTGCCGTCTCCGTCAGCACGCCCGCCCGCTCGCCGTCGACGTGCACGACCGCCAGATCCCGCAGCCCGGCCGCCCGCAGCGGGTACGAGCGCCGGGGGCCCGGCACGGACACCGCGTAGCGCACCAGGCCACGGTCCACGTCCAGGTCCTCGAACGACGGCGGCACCGGATACTCCGCCTCCGGGCCGCCCAGCGCCTCCAGCACCCCTTCCAGGCCCGTGAACGCCGTCAGGGCGGCCGACACCGGGGCGGCCAGCGCGGGCGGGCCCGGCGGCGGCTCCGGCAGCGGACCGGCCGCGTACGCGGCCAGCACCTCGCGGAACAGCCAGAACTTCTCCGTGGGGCGCCCGTACTCGTCGATCGGCGCGTCATAGTCGTACGACGTCACGTCCGGCTCCAGCGGGCCGTCATGCAGCGCGCCGCCCCGGTTCGCCCCGGCCCAGCCGCCGAAACTCGTACCGCCGTGCGCCATGTACAGGTTCACCGAAGCGCCGCACTCCAGGATCTCCCGCAGCGCGTCGGCCGCCTCCCGTGGATCGCGTACGACATGCTCCGCGCCCCAGTGATCGAACCAGCCGCACCAGAACTCCATGCACATCAGGGGACCCTTCGGGCGGTGCCGGCGCAGCGTCTCGAAGCCCTCGCGCGCGTGGGAGCCGAAATTCGCCGTGGCGAGCACCCCGGGCACCGAGCCGCCCGTCAGCATGTGGTCCTCGGGCCCGTCCGACGTGAACAGCGGCACCGTGACGTCCAGGTCGAGCAGAAGGTCCGCCATGGCGCGCAGGTAGAGCGCGTCCGAGCCGTAACTGCCGTACTCGTTCTCCACCTGCACCATGATCACCGGGCCGCCCCGGTCGCACTGGCGCGCGGTCACCTGCGGCAGCAGCACCCCGAACCAACGCTCCACATGCGCCAGGAACTCCGCATCGCGCGTGCGCACGCGCGTGCCGAGCGGACCCGTCACCCAGTGCGGCAGCCCGCCGTTCTCCCACTCCGCGCAGATGTAGGGCCCCGGCCGCACGATCGCCCACATGCCCGCCTCGCGCACCGCGTCCAGGAACCGGCCCACCGCCTCGACGTCACGGACCTCGCCCGGGCGCACCTCGTGCAGGTTCCACGGGACGTACGTCTCCACGCAGTTCAGGCCCATCGCCCGCATCGTCCGCAGCCGGTGCCCCCACTGCGCCTCGTGCACACGGAAGTAGTGCAAAGCGCCCGACAGCAGCCGCACCGGCCGCCCGTCCACCTCGAACTCCTCCGCGCCCACCCTGAACTCGCCCATCACGTGCTCCTCTTTCGCCTGGTCGGGGCGGTGCCCACCGGTCGCCACCCTCACCTCTGGCGGGCGGCGGGGTCCATGGACAAAGATCGGCTGGTGTTGGACGGGGACGGCACGAAGAAACACCACGGGAGGGGACATATGTCCACGTACCACACCTGGATGCGGTACTTCACACCCAGCCCGGTCCACCACCGCCTCGGGCTCGTCTGCCTCGGCGTCGGACTCCAGCACGGGCTGCTGCCCACGGTCGGCCCGCGCACCCTCGACCACCACGTCGCCGTCGTCGTCAGCGCGGGCGGCGGCTGGTTCCAGGGCCCCGACGGGCGCCGCACCACCATCACCGCCCCCGCCCTGCTCTGGCTCACCCCCGGCGTCCCGCACCACTACGGGCCCGACCCCGGCACCGGCTGGGACGAGTGCTTCGTCGACTTCACCGGGCCCGCCACCACCACGTACACCGAACTCGGCTACATAGAGCCCGACCGGCCCGTCGTCCCGCTGTCCGACGCCGCGCCCGCCCGCGCCGCCGTCGGACGCATCGCCCGCGCCGCACGCCGGGGCAACCCCCTCCTCGACGTCGAGACCGGCGCCGCCGTCCACGAACTGCTCGTCGCCCTGCGCCGCGCCCGCGCCGACATGGCCCCCGACGGCGACCCCGTCCTCCAGGCCCTCGCCCGCGACGCCTTCCAGCCGCTGTCCGTCGCCGAGCACGCCGCCCGCCACGGCATGACCCCGGCCGAACTGCGCACCGCCGTCCGCCGCGGCGCCGGATGCAGCCCCAAGGACTATCTCCTCGGCATCCGCCTCGGCCGCGCCAAGGAACTCCTCGCCGCCACCGAACTGCCCGTCGCCGCCGTCGCCCGCCGCGTCGGCTACGACGACCCCGCCTACTTCTCCCGCCTGTTCACCCGCCGCGTCGGCACCGCGCCCGTCCGCTTCCGCGAGCAGCAGGGCCGCGCCGTGCCCGGCGGCTGGTCCGACAAGATCCCCGACCCCGACGACCCGCCCATGCTCCACGTAGGGTGAACGGCCATGACCACCAGCAAGCCCCAGGAAGTCGACCCGGCCGTGCGCGCCGAACTCGGCCGGCTGCGCGACAGCATCGACAACATCGACGCGGCCGTCGTCCACATGCTCGCCGAGCGCTTCAAATGCACCCAGCAGGTCGGACACCTCAAGGCGCGGCACGCGCTGCCGCCCGCCGACCCCGCGCGCGAGGCCCGCCAGATCGAGCGGCTGCGCCAGCTCGCCGAGAACGCCAAGCTCGACCCGGCGTTCGCGGAGAAGTTCCTCAACTTCATCATCAGCGAGGTGATCCGCCACCACGAGCAGATCGCGGAAGCCGCCTCCACCCCCGCCGACACGTGAGACGCGGGCCGCGGGACACCTCCCGGGGCCCCGCACGCCCCCATCGACCGGCCCGCACTGTCCCGTTGTCAGTGGCATCGGGCAGCATGGGGCCATGCCCGTACTGACGCGCGACGAAGCGCAGACCCGAGCCCAGTTCCTCGACGTCCAGCGGTACACCGTCGACCTCGACCTGGACCGCGGAGACGACACGTTCGACTCCCGCACCGCGATCAGCTTCACCGCCCGCGCCGCCGGAGCGACCTTCGTCGAGCTGAAGCCCGCCCACCTGCGCTCCGTCACGCTCGACGGGCAGCCCCTCGACCCGGCCGGCCTCGATGAGAACCGGCTGGCGCTGACCCTCACCGAAGGCCCCCACGAGCTGATCGTGGAAGCCGCCATGCGCTACTCGCACACCGGCGAGGGCATGCACCGCTTCACCGACCCGACCGACGGCGAGACGTACACGTACACGCAGTTGTTCATGGAGGACGTACAGCGCGTCTTCGCCGCCTTCGACCAGCCCGACCTCAAGGCCGTCTTCGACCTGACCGTCCACGCCCCCGCAGGCTGGACCGTCCTCGCCAACGGCGTCACCGAGCACCTCGGCGACGGCACCTGGCGCGCCGCCACCACCCCGCCGCTGTCCACGTACCTCGTCGCCGTCGCCGCCGGGCCCTGGCACTCGATCCGCACCGAGCACCGCGGCCTGCCCTTCGCGCTGCACTGCCGCCGCTCCCTCGCCGCGTACCTCGACGCCGACGCCGACGAGATCCTCGACGCCACGCGCGCGTGCTTCGACCGCTACCACGAGAAGTTCACCGAGCCCTACCCGTTCGACTCCTACGACCAGGCCTTCGTGCCCGAGTTCAACGCGGGCGCCATGGAGAACCCCGGACTCGTCACCTTCCGCGACGAGTTCGTCTACCGCTCCGCCGTCACCGACACCGAGCGGCAGACCCGCGCCATGGTCATCGCCCACGAGATGGCGCACATGTGGTTCGGCGACCTCGTCACCCTCAAGTGGTGGGACGACATCTGGCTGAACGAGTCCTTCGCCGAGTACATGGGCTACCAGACGCTCACCGAGGCGACCCGCTTCACCGAGACCTGGGTCGACTTCGGTGTCGCCCGCAAGACCTGGGGCTACGACGCCGACCAGCGTCCCTCCACCCACCCCGTCGCGCCCGAGGCCGTCCCCGACACCGCCTCCGCCCTGCTCAACTTCGACGGCATCTCCTACGCCAAGGGCGCCTCCGCGCTGCGCCAGCTCGTCACCTGGCTCGGCGAGAAGGACTTCCTCGCCGGCATCAACACCCACTTCAAGCGCCACCGCTTCGGCAACGCGACCCTCGCCGACTTCATCGACTCCCTCGCCTCAAGCACCGACCGCGACGTCCACGCCTGGGCCGGCGCCTGGCTCGGCACCACCGGCGTCGACACGCTCACCGCGCGCGTCCGCGAGAGCGACACGGACTGGACCCTTACCGTCGAGCAGCAGGGCGGCCGCCCGCACCGGATCGCCGTCGGCCTCTACGACCGCGACCCCTCCGACAGCCGGGCCTTCGTGCTCCGCGAGCGCCTCGATGTCGACGTGCCCGGCGAACCGCTCACGTTCCACGGCCCCCGGCCCGCCCTCGTCGTCCCCAACGACCAGGACCTCACGTACGCCAAGGTCCGCCTCGACGCGCTCAGCGAGGAAGCCGTCCTGCGCGGCATCTCGGGCCTGCCCGACGCCCTCACCCGCACCGTCGTGTGGAACGCGCTGCGCGACATGGTCCGCGACGGACAGCTCGACCCCGGCACATACTTGCGCGCCGTCGAGACGCATCTGCCGTACGAGCGTGATCTCGCCCTCGTGCAGGGCGTCCTGGCCTTCGCGCGCACCCAGGTCGCGGACCTCCACAGCAGGCCCGAGGACCGGCCCGCCGCGCTCGCCCTGATCACCGGCGTGTGCGAGGAGATCGTGCGCCGCACCGAGGACGGCGAGCAGCCCGGGCTGCGGCTCGTCGCCGTACGGCACCTCATCGACGCCGCGCAGCACGCCGACGTCATCCGCGGCTGGTACGACAACGGCAGCGTGCCCGGCGGACCCGACCTCGACCCCGAGCTGCGGTGGCGGGTCCTCGGCCGGATGAGCGTGCTCGGGGCGGTGGACGACGCGGTCATCGAGGCGGAGCTGTTGCACGACCCGAGCGCCACCGGGCAGGAGGGTGCGGCGCGGTGCCGGGCGTCGTTGCCGGATCCGCAGGCCAAGGCGGAGGCGTGGGAGGCGATGTTCACGGACGACGCGGACAGGGAGCTGTCCAACTACCTGTTCACCGCTACCGCGCAGGGGTTCTGGCAGCCTGAGCAGGGGGAGTTGTTGCGGGGGTATGTCGAACGGTACTTCTCCGAGGTCACCGGGCTTGCCGAGCGGCGGGGGCCGGCGCTTGCGGCTGCCGCCGGGCGTTATGCGTTTCCGGTGACCGCCGTTGGGGTCGGGACGCTTCGGCAGGGTGAGCGGTGTCTCTCCGAGGGGGATGTGACTCCGGCGTTGCGGCGCAAGCTTGTGGATCAGCTGGATGATCTGGCTCGGGCGTTGAAGGTCCGCGGGGACCTCTGACGAACGGCCCCGTGCCCGGCCCCGGGTGACCCTATTGCCGCCCGGGGCCGAGCGAACCCCCAGGGGCTCCGCCCCGGCCCCCGCTCCTCAATCGCCGGAGGGGCTTGATAAGTCCCTCCCGCCACCGCCCCGCTCAGGGGCGCGGGGAACTGCGCGAGCAACCACGACGTACCCGCGCTGGGCAGCGCACCCCCGGGGGCTCCCGCCCCGGCCCCCGGCTCCTCAATCGCCGGAGGGGCTTGATCGGGCCCGTCTCAGCGCCGCCCTCGTCGCACGCGCCCGTGTGAACTCCCGTTCGCTACCGCCCCGCTCAGGGGCGCGGGGAACTGCGCGAGCAACCACGGCGGACCCGCGCCCAAACAACCCGCCCCCCCCAGCCGGACGCGCCCCCGCTATACCGCACCCGCCCCCCGAACTCCCCCCGCCCGTCCCCCTTTCGGGTCCTCTTCGGGGGAAGGGGCGGCGTTTGGGGTGCGCCGGGCGAAGACTGGGGCCGTTTCCAGAACTCCCGTTTCCAGAACCCCCGTAGCAGAACCCCGTGAAGAAGAAGGCGCCCCCCCATGAGCACCTTTCCGCCGCTGGCCGGAGGACCGGACGGGCCGGACGCCCTGCGGCCGCTGCTCGACACCGTCCTGGAAGCCCTCCGCACCGGCGCCAAGGACCGAGGGGGCCCGCTGCCCCCGGGCGGCCCGGACGAGGTCGCCGCCCGTCTGCGCGAAGCGACCGGCGATCCGCTCCCTGCCCACGGCACCGGCGCCGAAGAGGCCCTGCGCACCCTGGTCGCCGCCGTCACGAGCGGCGCCGCCGACCCCGCCGACCCCCTGTGCGCCGCCCATCTGCACTGCCCCCCGCTGGCCGTCGCCACCGCCGCCGACCTCGCCGCCGCCGCGCTGAACCCGTCGATGGACTCCTGGGACCAGGCCCCCGCCGCCTCCGCCCTGGAAGCCGCCCTCACCGCCCGCCTGGCCCGCCTCGCCTACCCGGAGGCACCCGCGCCGGACGCCCTCGTCACCACCGGCGGCACCGAGGCCAATCAGCTCGCCGTCCTCCTCGCCCGCGAAAGCGCCCGCCACCCCGAGCCGTTACGCCTGCTCGTCGGGGAGAACGCCCACCACAGCCTCGCCCGCGCCGCCTGGCTCCTCGGCCTGCCCGAGCCGCTGACGCTGCCCGCGCCCACCGGCACCCTCGACCCGGCCGCGCTCGACGAGGCCCTCACCGACCTGCCGGGCCCCAAGCTCGTCGCCGCCACCGCCGGCACCACCGACGCGGGCCTCATCGACCCGCTGCCCGAGCTGGCCGACATCGCCGAGCACCACGGCGCCCGCCTCCACGTCGACGCCGCCTACGGCGCGGGCCTGCTCTTCAGCGACCGCCACCGCCCCCTCGTAGCCGGACTCGACCGCGCCCACACCGTCGCCCTCGACCTGCACAAGCTCGGCTGGCAGCCCGTCGCCGCCGGACTCCTCGCGGTGCGGGACGGAGCCGACACCGCGCCCCTCGGCCACACCGCCGACTATCTGAACGCCGACGACGACACCGAGGCCGGACTGCCCGACCTCCTCGGCCGCTCCCTGCGCACCACCCGCCGCCCCGACATCCTCAAGATCGCCGTCACGCTCCAGGCGCTCGGCCGCAGCGGGGTCGGCGCGCTCGTGGACCAGGTCATGGCGCTCGCCCGCCACCTCGCGCGCCTGATCGTCGCCCGCCCCGGGCTCGACCTCCACGACACCCCCACCCTCACCACCGTCCTCTTCCGGCCCGCCGGCGCCGACGACACCGCCGTCGCCGCGATCCGCCGCGACCTGCTCACCGAGGGCCGCGCCGTCCTCGGCCGCGCGCGCATGCCCGACGGCCGGCTCTGGCTCAAGGCCACCCTGCTCAACCCGCACGCCACCCCCGACGACCTCGCCGCCCTGCTGGACCTGGTGGAAGGACACACCCCCCGATGACCGCCGTACCCGCGCCCCGTCCCACCTCCCGGCCCGACGACGCGCCCCGCGACCTCGTCGGCATCGGCATCGGCCCCTTCAACCTCTCCCTCGCCGCGCTCGCCCAGCCCCTGGCCGAACTCGACGCGGTCTTCTACGACCAGCGCCCCGCCTTCCACTGGCACCCCGGGCTGCTCATCGAGGGCGCGACGCTCCAAGTGCCGTTCCTCGCCGACCTCGTGACCCTCGCGGACCCGGCGAGCGACTGGACGTTCCTCAACTACCTCAAGTCCCTCGGGCGCCTCTTCCCGTTCTACTTCGCCGAGCGCTTCCACATCCAGCGCGCCGAGTACGACGCGTACTGCCGCTGGGTCAGCGAGCACCTGCCCGGCCTCCACTTCCGCCACCAGGTCGACGCCGTCCGGTGGAACGCGGACCGCGCCCTGTTCGAAGTCGACCACACCCAGCTCGACACCGACGGCGAAGCCGAGGCGCTCGGCCGCACCTACACCAAGAACATCGCCCTCGGCGTCGGCACCGAACCCCACGTCCCCGAGCCGCTCAGGCCCCTCGCCGACGCGGCAGGCGTCCCCGTACTGCACTCCGCCGACTACCTCGCGCACCGCGCACAGCTCCTGGAGGCCGGGCACATCACCGTCATCGGCGGCGGTCAGTCCGGCGCCGAGATCTTCCTCGACCTGCTGCGCGCCCGCCCCGCCGGACGCGAGCGGATCCACTGGCTCGCCCGCACCGAGGCGTTCGCGCCCATGGAGTACAGCAAGCTCGGCCTCGAACACTTCACGCCCGACTACACCCGCTACTTCCACGCCCTGCCCGAAGCCGAGCGCGACCGGCTCGTGCCCGCCCAGTGGCAGTTGCACAAGGGCATCGACGCCGACACCATCGCCGCCATCCACGACGAGCTGTACCGGCGCTCCCTCCACGGCGGCTGGCCCGACGCCACTCTCACCCCCGGCGTCCACGTCCGTACCGCCGGCCGCGTCGCCTCCACCCGCGTCGAACTCCACCTCGAACACCGCGGTCAGGGCACCCGCTCCCGGCTCACGACCGACGCCGTCGTCCTCGCCACCGGCTACCGCGAACGCCCCCTCGGCGAACTCCTCGCCGGGCTCGACCCCTACCTGCTGCGCGACAGCTCCGGCCGCCCCCGCGTCGACGCGCATCACCGGCTCGTCCTCGACGGCGCCGCGAACCACCCCGAGCGCCACATCTACGTACAGAACGCGGAGCGGCACACGCACGGCGTCGGCGCGCCCGACCTCGGGCTCGCCGCCTGGCGCAGCGCCACCATCCTCAACTCCCTCACCGGCAAGAACCCCTACCCGCAGCCCGAGCGGACCGCGTTCACCACCTTCGGGCTCGGCGCCCCCGACGGCCACCGCGCCCCGGGCGCCCCCGAAGGGCACGCGAGGCGCGGCACTCTCGTACAGCTCCAGGACTGACCGGCCACCGCGCGCGGCGGCCGGTCACGGGCGGGTCAGGAGAAGACCGGCGTCCCGTCCCGCGTCAGCTTCCAGTCCACGGACGCGAAGTCGGCCGGGTCGAGGACGCCCTTCGCCGTCACCCACTCCGCGATCCGCGTCCGGATCTCGATCGACTCCGACCACAGCTCCTGCGCCGACGCGACGAACGGGAACGCGCCGCCGCCGTTCGCCCGGTAGTTGTTCACCGCGAACACGAACTGCGCCTTGTCGTCCAGCGCCGCGCCCTGGAACCGCAGGTTCTTGATCCGCGACCCGGCCGGCTGCGCGATGTCGATGTCGTACGAAAGGCCCGACACGTAGTCGTAGTTGTAGTCCGGCCGGTTGTTCGCGTTCGTCAGTTTGTCGACGTCCACCGGCGCGCCCGCCGCGGTCTGCACGAAGTACTGCGCCGAGTACTCCAGGTAGGCCCGCATCTGCGCGCCCGTCATCAACTTGGCGACCAGCGTGTTGTCGTACACGTACAGGCCCGACAGGTCCCGGATCGTCACGTCGCCCGCGGGGATCTGCGAGGTCCGGGAGAACGGCGACGCCTGCGAGAGCACCGGGAGCGACGCGTACTGCGTCGACTTCAGGGCGTTCGCCACCACATCCGACTGCACCTTGTTGATCAGGTCGATGATCGGCGCGTCCTTGTACCGGGCGTCCACCGTCGTCAGCGTCGTCGTCGCGCGCCCCACCACCTGGTTCACGTACTTCACGACGAGCGCGTGGTCGGCGGCCAGCAGCCGCGTGATCTTCGGGTCGTCCGCCACGGTCGCCGAGTCGAGCAGCTTCGACGCCACCGAGACGACCGACCAGCGGCCCTTGTTCCACTCCAGCTCGAAGTCGAACTGCGCCAGCCGCTCGGCGTAGCAGAGCGGTTCGGCGAGGACGACCTCGCGGCCGGTCTTCTCGTTGACGACCTTCTGCTGCGCGATCTCCACATGCGCGTGACCGACGAGGATCGCGTCGATGCCGGGCACCTTGCGCGCGACCTCCGCCGCCGCGTTCTCCACGTACGGGAGCTGGTCGCCCCACGACGAGGTGCCCGAGGCACCCGAGTGCGCCGACACGATGACCACGTCCGCGCCCATCGAGCGCAGCTTCGGCACCCACAGCGCGGCCTGCTCCTCCAGGCCGGGGAACTTCAACACGCCCTGCACGTACGCCTTGTCCCAGATGGCGATGCCGGGGTTGGTCAGGCCGAGGACGGCGACCTTCACGTCCCGGCCGTGCGGCGTGCGCAGCGACTTCATCACGTACGGGCGGAACGCGGGCTTCTCCGTCTTCGCGTCCACGGCGTTCGCGCCGAGCAGCGGGAAGTCGAGCTGCGACTCGAACTTGCGGAGCGTGTCGATGCCGTAGTTGAACTCGTGGTTGCCGAGCGCGGCGGCGTCGTAGCCGATCGCGTTCATCGCCTGGGCCATCGGGTGCACCGGGCCGTTCGCCGCCGTGATGGGGTCCACGCGCGCGAAGTAGTACGTCAGCGGCGTGCCCTGGATCGTGTCGCCCGCGTCGATGAGCAGCGTGTTGTGCCGCCCCTTCTCCTCCCGCACGCGCTTGACCAGCGTCGAGATCCGGGCGAGGCCCTGCGCGTTGCCCGCCGCGTCCTTGTACTCCGCGTCCTTGTAGTAGTCCCAGTTGAAGACGTGGCCGTGCAGGTCCGTCGTGCCGAGGACCGTGAACGCGTACCGCTTGTGCGCCCCGCCGCCCTGCTGCGAAGCGCCCGGCGCGGCCTGCGCCGACGGCGCGACGGCGGCGCCGGTCAACGCGACACCGGCCCCCGTCGCGGCGGACTTGCCCAGAAAGGATCTGCGGTTCAACGGCATGGAGACGCTCCTGTACGGATGACTGCGGTGATACGGGAATGAACGCGCGGGTCGGCCGGCTGGGGGAACGGCCACGGCAACGCGCGTAGATTCTGGCCCAGCGGGGCGGCGGCGCAACACCCCCCGCACGTTGCGATCCGGTGACCGGCAGCCGGCGCGGGCCCTTCCGGGACGCTCATCAGAGCGGCCCTGCGCGCAGATTCATAACGTCATGCGGAATGTCAATACCCCTTCACGCAAAGGTTGTTGAGTCGTCATCGACATCCCGTCCACTACCGGTGGGTAGGGCCTAGGGTCGAAGCATGCGCCGAGCAAAGATCGTCTGTACCCTGGGCCCCGCCACCGACTCGTACGAGCAGATCAAAGCCCTCGTCGAGGCCGGGATGGACGTCGCCCGCTTCAACCTCAGTCACGGCACCTACGCCGAGCACGAGGAGCGCTATCACCGGGTCCGCAAGGCCGCGGAGGAGACGGGCCGCAGCGTCGGTGTGCTGGCCGACCTCCAGGGCCCCAAGATCCGCCTCGGCCGCTTCAGCGAAGGCCCCGTCCTGCTGGAGCGGGGCGACGAGTTCACCATCACCGTCGAACCGGGCGTCGAGGGCGACCGGCACCGCTGCGGCACCACCTATGAGGGCCTCGCCGGCGATGTGACGGCCGGTGAGCGCATCCTCGTCGACGACGGCAAGGTCGGCCTGCGGGTCACCTCCGTGGACGGCCCGCAGGTGCGCACCACCGTCCTCGAAGGCGGCATGGTCTCCGACCACAAGGGCCTCAACCTGCCGGGCGTCGCCGTCTCCGTGCCCGCGCTCTCCGAGAAGGACGAGGCGGACCTGCGCTGGGCTCTGCGCATCGGCGCCGACATCATCGCGCTGTCCTTCGTGCGCACCGGCCGCGACATCGAGGACGTCCACCGGATCATGGACGAGGAGGGGCGCCGCCTGCCCGTCATCGCCAAGGTCGAGAAGCCGCAGGCCGTGGAGAACATCGAGGACATCGTCGCCGCGTTCGACGGGATCATGGTGGCGCGCGGCGACCTGGGCGTCGAGATGCCGCTCGAACAGGTGCCGATCGTGCAGAAGCGCGCCATCAAGCTCGCCAAGCGCAACGCGAAGCCGGTCATCGTGGCCACGCAGATGCTGGACTCCATGATCGACAACTCGCGCCCCACCCGCGCCGAGGCCAGCGACGTGGCCAACGCGGTCATCGACGGCACCGACGCGGTCATGCTCTCCGGCGAGACGAGCGTCGGCAGCTACCCCGTCGAGACGGTCCGCACGATGGGCCGCATCGTGGAGGCCGCCGAGGAGGACATCCTCGCCAAGGGGCTGCCGCCGCTGACCGAGCGGAACAAGCCGCGCACGCAGGGCGGGGCTGTCGCGCGGGCCGCCGCGGAGATGGGCGACTTCCTGGGCGCGAAGTTCCTCGTCGCGTTCACGCAGTCCGGCGACACGGTGAAGCGCCTGAGCCGCTACCGCTCGCCGATCCCGCTGCTGGCCTTCACGCCCGACCCGGCGACGCGCTCGCAGCTCAATCTGACGTGGGGCGTGGAGACGTTCCTCGGCCCGCACGTCGACTCCACGGACGCCATGGTCGCCCAGGTGGACGAGCAGCTCCTGCGGATCGGCCGGTGCGAGAAGGGTGACGTCGTGGTGATCACGGCGGGCTCCCCGCCCGGTGTCTCCGGCTCGACGAACCTCGTCCGCGTGCACCACATCGGCGAGGACGACAGCCCGAAGCAGGACTGAGGCCCATTCAGCGCGAAAGCGGATGCTCACCTGGCGGGAGCATCCGCTTCTTCGTAAGGGGAATAGGGGGGAGACGCGGTACACCTCACGCGTCGACATGGCGCCTTGGAAACCAAGGAAAAGTGCCCCAGGTGGGATTCGAACCCACACTGTCCGCTGTTTGAGAGCGGCCTCTCTGACCAGTTGGAGTACTGGGGCCTTCATGTCCAAGGGGCGCGAGCACCCCTTGGCGCACCACCATATCGCAGCTAGGTAGGCTCTTGTCAGCAGTACCCCCGCCCTGCATATCCAAGGAGCGCCCCCGTGACCGGCCCCGAGTCGCCCCAGCCCGTAGACGCCGCCGACGACGACAAGTCGCACGTCCCGCCGCTGACGACCCGTGTCGTCATCGCCGAGGACGAGGCCCTGATCCGTCTCGACCTCAAAGAGATGCTGGAGGAAGAGGGCTACACCGTCGTGGGCGAGGCCGGCGACGGTGAGCAGGCGATCGAGCTGGCTCGCGAGCACAAGCCGGACCTCGTGATCCTGGACGTGAAGATGCCGAAGCTCGACGGCATCAGCGCGGCGGAGAAGATCGCCGAGGAGTCGATCGCGCCGGTGCTCATGCTCACCGCGTTCTCGCAGCGCGACCTCGTCGAGCGGGCCAGGGACGCGGGCGCGATGGCGTACCTGGTGAAGCCGTTCAGCAAGAGCGATGTCGTCCCGGCGATCGAGATGGCCGTCTCACGGTTCACCGAGCTGAAGACCCTGGAGCAGGAGGTCGCCGACCTCACCCAGCGCCTGGAGACCCGCAAGCTCGTGGACCGCGCGAAGTCCGTGCTCCAGACCGAGTACGGCCTGACCGAGCCGGCCGCGTTCCGCTGGATCCAGAAGACGTCCATGGACCGCCGCCTGTCCATGCAGCAGGTCGCCGAGGCCGTCATCCAGGACGCCGAGGAGAAGAAGGCGTCCAAGGGCTGATACGCCTTTCCTCTTCTCTCGTCGTACGTGAATTCTCCCTCCGTACGTAAATGCTTCCTTCGTACGTGAAGGCCCGCGCCCGGGGATTTCCGGGTGCGGGCCTTTACGTACGACCGCCCTTGACGTGGCGCGAGCCGGTGGTCAGTCCTCGCCCAGGTACGCCTTGCGGACGGACTCGTCGTGCAGGAGTTCCTGGCCGGTGCCGGAGAGGGCGATGGAGCCGACCTCCATGACGTGTCCCTGATCGGCGAGGGAGAGCGCGGCCTGCGCGTTCTGCTCGACCAGGAGGATGGTCGTGCCCTGCGACTTCAGCTCCGCGATCGTCGCCATGATCTTCTGCATCATGATCGGGGAGAGGCCCATCGAGGGCTCGTCGAGCATGAGCAGCTTGGGCCGGGACATCAGGGCGCGGCCCATGGCGAGCATCTGCTGCTCACCGCCGGACAGCGTGCCCGCCGCCTGCTTTCGGCGCTCCCCGAGGATGGGGAACAGCTCGTAGGCACGCTGGATGTCCTGCTCGATGCCCGCGCCGTCCTTGCGCAGAAACGCTCCGAGCTGGAGGTTCTCCGCGATGGACAGGCGCGGGAAGATCCGCCGGCCCTCGGGGGAGTGGGCCAGGCCCATGGCGACGATTCTGTGCGCGGGGACGCCGTTGAGCGGCTGCCCGTTGAAACTGATCTTGCCGCTGAGCGGCTTGAGCAGGCCCGACAGGGTGCGCAGGGTCGTCGTCTTGCCGGCGCCGTTGGTGCCGATGAGCGTGACGACCTGGCCCTCCTCGACGGTGAAGGAGATGCCCTTGACGGCTTCGATCTTGCCGTAGGCGACCTTGAGGTCCTCGACTTCGAGCAGCGGGCTCACTTGCTCTCCCCTTCCGCGGCGTGGGCTTCGGCGGCCTCGACGTCGCTGAGCGCGGCGTCCTCGGGAGCGCCCTCGAAGGGGGTGCCGAGGTAGGCGGCGACGACGCGCTCGTCGCCCTGGACGACCTCGCTCGTGCCCTCGACGAGCTTCTCGCCCTGGACGAGCACGGCGACCCGGTCGCACAGGTTGAAGATGAACCGCATGTCGTGCTCGATGACGAGGACGGCGATGCCCATGTCACGGATGGCGAAGACCAGTTCCTCGGTGGCGCGGGTCTCCTGCGGGTTCATGCCGGCGGTGGGCTCGTCGAGGAGCAGGAGTCCCGGCTCGCTGGCGAGGGCGCGGGCGATCTCCAGCTTGCGCTGCTCGCCGTAGGGCAGGCTGCGGGCGAGGTGGTCGCGCTTGTGGGACAGCCCGATGAAGTCGAGCAGTTCCATCGCGCGGGCCTCGGACGCGGCCTCCGCCTTCTTGAAGCCGGGGCCGCGCAGCAGCGCCGACCAGAGCCCTTCCTTGGTCCGCGTGTGCCGCCCCACCAGCACGTTCTCCAGAACCGTCATATTGGCGAACAGGCGGATGTTCTGGAACGTACGGGCCATGCCGGCCTGCGTGACGAGGTGCGGGCGGGGCGGCAGGACCGCGCCCTTGTAGCTGACCTTGCCCTCGGTGGGGGTGTAGAGGCCGGTGAGGCAGTTGAAGAAGGTGGTCTTGCCCGCGCCGTTGGGGCCGATGAGCCCCACGATCTCGCCCTCGCCGACGGTGAGGTCGACGGAGCGCACGGCGGTGAGGCCGCCGAAGCGCATGGTGACGTTGCTGGCTTCCAGCACGGTGTTCGTCATGATGGTCACGCCCCTGCCTTGGTCGCCTTGGTGGCGCCGATGGTGCCTTCGGGCAGGCTCTGTTGTTCGGGGATGTCGAGCTGGCCGGTCTCGTGGAACTCCAACTGGCGGCGCCGGTTGGCGATGATGCCCTCCGGACGGAACCGCATCAGGAGCACGAGGGCGATGCCGAACGCGAGCAGCTCGTAGTTCTTGAGGAAGCTCAGCTTCTCCGGGATCAGATAGAGCAGGCTCGCGCCGAGCAGCGGCCCGCTGACCGTGCCCATGCCCCCGAGGACGACGGCGGCCAGCAGGAACGCCGAGTTGGGCGGCGCGGCCCCGGCGAACTGGTACGGGGTCGGCACCACGGAGTAGCTGACGTGCGCGCTGACCGTGCCCGCGAGGCCCGCGAGCGCCGCGCCGAGCGCGAACGCGATGAGCTTCACGCGGAAGCCGTTGATGCCCATGGCGGTCGCGGCGGTCTCGTCCTCGCGGATGGCGACCCAGGACCGGCCGATACGGGAGTCGGCGGCCCGCGTGAAGACGAGCACGACGACGGCCGTGAACAGCAGCATCAGCAGGAAGTAGTTGGCGAACCGGCCGAGCGTGAACGAGCCGATGACGTGCGCCTCGCCGAAGTTGAACCCGAAGATTTCCAGGTCCGGGATGTTGGCGATGCCGTTGGGCCCGTTGGTGATGTCGGGTCCTGAGGAGCCGTCGAGGTTGTTGACGGCGATACGGAAGATCTCACCGAAGCCGAGGGTGACGATCGCCAGATAGTCGCCGCGCAGCCGCAGCGTCGGCGCGCCGATCAGGACGCCGAAGACGAGCGAGGCGCCCATGCCGACCAGGACAGCGCCCCAGAACGGCAGTTGGGTGCCGGAGAAGCGCGAGTACTCCGAGCCGGACACCAGCGCCGCCGCGTAGGCGCCGACGCCGAGGAAGGCCACGTACCCGAGGTCGAGGAGGCCGGTGAGGCCGACGACGATGTTCAGGCCGAGGGCGACGGTGGCGAAGATGAGGATGTTGACGCCGATGTTGGCGTTGTGGTCCTCGGACTGCGTGAAGGGGAAGACGGCCGCCGCGAGGAAGGCCATCGAGGTGGCGAACCCCTTGTGACGGGCGTTGAGTGCGGAGAACCGGTCGGTCAGACCGGCCGAGAAGAGGGCCCACGCGCCGAACAGCACGAGCAGCCCGAACCCGGAGAACGTCTCGCCGTACTCGTCGTCGGGCGTGCCGATGCCGTACGTGAACACGATCAGGCCGAGGGCGAGCGCGAGGGTGATGATGACGCGCTCGGCCCAGGGCGCCACGGCGGCCGGGCGCGGGATGGCGCTCGCCTTGGCGAAGTACGACTTCCAGGTCTCGCCAGGACGCGGCAGCGCGAGGGCGCCGAGGAGCGGGACGAGGGAGGCGACGGCCGCGACGAAACCGCCGGGTTCGAGGTTGGCGAGGCCGCCCAGCTCGATGGTGATGGCGAGGACCGTGTACCAGGTGACGGCGAACGCGGCGAGGGCCGTGAGGAAGACGGGACCGACCGCGCGCGCCGGGTTCAGCCAGCGCAGCCCCCGTACGTCCCACAGGGTGAGGGAGTACAGCAGGGTCAGGACGCCGCCGGTCAGGGTGAGGAGCTGGAGCCCGGCCGGGTACGCGGCGACCGTGAGGTCGCCGGGGAAGGCCGAGGTCCAGGTCCAGGCCAGCATCGTGGAGGCGATGGTGGCGACGGCGCCCGCGGTGACGGCGACGCGGGCGGCGCCTGCGGGCAGCGGGATGACAGGTGTGCCTTGTGTGGTCCCGGTGCCGGCCCCGCGGTCCTTGGTGGTGTCGGTCATGGTGCTCACGCCCTGTCCGCGACGCGTTCGCCGAGCAGACCTTGTGGTCTGAAGAGGAGGACGAGGATGAGGAGGATGAACGCCCACACGGCCGCCCAGCCCTGGCCGCCGAACTGGTCCATCCCGGGGATGTCCGCGATGTAGGCGGTGGCGAGCCCCTCGGCGAGACCGAGGACGAGCCCGCCGAGCATCGCGCCGTAGATATTGCCGATGCCGCCGAGGACGGCCGCGGTGAACGCCTTGAGGCCGGCGACGAATCCCATGTCGTAGTTGACGCTGCCGACGCGGAAGCCCCACGCGATGCCGGCGACGGCGGCGAAGAAGCCACCGATGGCGAAGGCGATGACGATGATCCGGTTGGTGTCGATGCCCATGAGCTGGGCGGTGTCCGGGTCCTGCGCGGTGGCCTGCATGGCGCGGCCGGTGCGCGAGGTGCGGACGAAGAACGCGAGCGCTCCCATGCACAGGGGCGCGGCTATGAGCACGAACAGCTCACCGGACTGGATCTTCAGACTGTCGGTGATGTTGAACGGACCGCCCGGCAACTGCGGGAACTTACGCGCGTTGTCCGCCTCGGGGTACCAGTTGAAGACGGCCTGCTGGAGCGCGAGGGAGAGGCCGATGGCGGTGATGAGCGGCGCGAGGCGTGGCGCGCCTCTGAGCGGCCGGTAGGCGAATCGTTCCGCTCCCACGGCGATCAGGACGGCCACCAGGCCACCGCCGATCAGCATGAGGGGGAGGGCAATCCACATGGATGTGCCGGCGGGCAGGACGAGATAGACGGTGAGGGCGCCGAAGCCGCCCGTCATGAAGATCTCGCCGTGGGCGAAGTTGATGAGCTGGACGATGCCGTACACCATCGTGTAGCCGATGGCGATCAGCCCGTACATCGAGCCGAGAATCAGCCCGTTGGCCAGCTGTTGCGGCAGAGTGTGCACCGCATGGCCTCCATGTGGGTGCGGAGAGTGACTGGGGAGAGAGATCGGGCCGCGCGGTGACGGGTCGTCGTGGCCGCGCGGCCCTGGGTGGTGCGGTGTGCTGCTGCGTCAGCTCGCGTTGTACGTACCGGTCTTGACGGACTTCCACTCACCCTTGGTGGCTTGGTACAGGGTGAGCTGCTTGTTCTTCGTGTCGCCGTACTCGTCGAAGCCGACCGGGCCGGCGATGCCCTCGAAGTCGATCTTCTGGAGCTCGTCGACGACCTTCTGGCGGGCGTCGGCGGGGACCTTGCCGTCCTTCACCACGTTGCCGATGGCCTTGATGATGGCCGTGGCGGCGTCGTAGGAGTAGCCGCCGTAGGTGCCGTAGTCACCCTTGTAGCCACCGGACTTGTACTTCTGGATGAACTCCTTGGCGGCCGGCAGGGTGTCCACCGGGACGCCGACGGAGGTGACGAGGTCGCCCTCGGCGGCCTTGCCGGCGGTCTTGATGTAGGTCGGGGTGAACATGCCGTCGCCGCCCATGAGCGGGATCTTCGCGCCGGCGTCCTTGAGCTGCTTGGTGAGGACCTGCGACTCGTCGTACTGGCCGCCGTAGTAGAGCAGTTCGGCACCCGAGTTCTTGATCTTGGTGACGAGGGTGGCGAAGTCCTTGTCGCCCACGTTGACGTGGTCGGTGCCGACGACCTTGCCGCCGGCCTCCTTGTACTTCTTGCCGAAGATACCGGCGAGGCCCGCGCCGTAGGTCTGCTTGTCGTCGACGACGAAGACCTTCTTCTTCTTGAGCGTCTTGTAGACGTAGTCGGCCGCGAAGCCGCCCTGCACCTCGTCCGTGATCGCGGTGCGGAAGTACGTCTTGAACGGGCGCGTCTTCGTGCCCGACACCCAGTTCTTGCCCTGCGTCAGCTCGGGGGCCGTGTTCGAGGGCGAGATCTCGGCGAGGTTCGCGGAGGCGAAGACCTTCTGCATGGTCTGCGCGACACCGGAGTTGAGCGGGCCGACGACGCCGAGGACGTCCTTGTTGGCGACGAGCTGCGAGGCGTTCTGCTGGCCGGTCGGCGGCAGCGCCTTGTCGTCCAGGGCCACGGTCTTGAAGGTGACGCCCGGGACGAGCTTCTTGGCGTTGGCGTCCTTGACGGCGATCTCCACGCCGGACTTGATGCCGAGGCCGGTGGCCGAGTTCTGGCCGGTCAGAGGGGCGTCGACGCCGATCACGACGGTGGTGTTGCTGCCACCGCCCTTGTCGCCGCCGTCGCCTTTGTCGCGCGATCCGCAGGCGGTGAGCGTGAGTGCTCCGGTGGTGAGCACGGTGGTGAGAACGAGCAGAGAACGGTGTCGCACGATCATTCCTCTCCCTGGCGCGGCTCCCGGGATGGGGGCCGTGAGTCTCGCCGGGCCGTACTGGTGGTACAGGGGCCGTGCAATGGACGCGCCCGGCGGCGCGGTGACTGGCCGTGACTATAAGCGCAGGTGGGGGAGTGGGGGACCTGCGGAGGGCAGGCTGTGACGCTCTTGTTATGCCGGGGCTGGTTCGGGTGGGCGCAGTGCGGACGATTGGGACGTATGCGGTCACCATCCAGTTGTTCACATAGCGAGAACTCGCAGTTCCGCTAAGGAACTTGAGTGGATCATGCTCCTTACAGGGCCCCCGTCGCGGGCCCGCGCGCCGAGGGTGTGTGAGGTGTGACGAGGGCGTGGAGGCGGTCGCGCGGGGCGTGGATTGCTTCACCGCTCCAGAGGTAACTGAGTGTTACGTGCACGCGTGGTTGACTCCGGCGGCGGAGCGGGTCCGTAGTCGGCCCGGGGGAACTCCTGTCGGGCGGCGGCGAACGCGGCGCCGAGCAGGAAGGCGTCCCGTCGACGGGTCCGCCCGTCGTGCGACGAGCCGTCCGGATGCGGTACGTCGATGCCGTGCGGCGGGCCCGGACGGGCGCACACGGCGAGCTGTACGGTGACCTCGCGCGGGGGTCTGCGCGCTCACCGTCAGTGGCGGCGCGGGTGTCGTTGTCGCGCCCAACTCTGGTGTCGGTGTCACGATCTGACGCAGGGTCACGGGCGTGGCTTCGCGGACGCGGACGGTGAACCGGAAGGGGTCGTTCTTCGTTCCGGTTTCGGCTAGCGCGGGGAGAAGGCTTCGGCCGGGGCGGCGGCTCGTGCGGGGCGGGGGAGGGGCGCAGGGCGAGCGCGAGGGCGGTGGTGGTGCCTGCAGCGGGCGGGGGGCCCAGGGCGGGCAGGAGGCGATGGCGTGGGGGCGGCGGCGCGCCGAACCGCTCGCGCGGACGCGGGGATTCACGACTGAGCGTGTCGGGCGGGGGAGCGCCGGGGCCCTCGGGGCGCCGCGGTGGGGGTGCTGCGGCGGGGGTACCGGCGGGCGGCTCCCTCGTGCCCGCCCGCCGGTCCGTCGCGGCCGCGCCGGATGCGGGGAGGGCGAGGGGGCGGGCACGGGCCCGAGGGAGCCGCTTCGGGGCGGGCCGGGACGTTAGGAGGCGGTGGTGTCCGGGGCGGGGGCGTCCTTCAGCATGCAGGTCAGGCGGGCCGTGCAGACCCGCTTGTCCCGCTCGTCCGTGATGACGATCTCGTACGTCGCCGTGGAGCGGCCCCGGTGGACGGGCGTGGCGACGCCGGTGACCAGGCCCGAACGGGCGCCCCTGTGGTGCGTGCAGTTCAGGTCGACGCCGACCGCGCTCTTGGCCGGGCCGCCGTGCAGCATCGAGCCGACCGAGCCCAGGGTCTCGGCGAGGACCGCGGAGGCGCCGCCGTGCAGCAGGCCGTACGGCTGCGTGTTGCCCTCGACCGGCATCGTGCCGACGACGCGCTCCGCCGACGCCTCCTTGATCTCGACGCCCATCCGGGTGCCGAGGTCCCCGGCGGAGAACAGGGCGGGCAGGTCCACGCCGAGCGACGCGTACTCGTCGAGGACCTCTTGCGGGAACTTCACGTGGTTGTGCTCGCCCATGGGGCTCGGCTCCGTCCGTCGTAACTGGTCCGAAAGGTCACGCGCGCCGGTCGTCCCGGACGCGCGCGAGACGCGCACACCGGCCGCACACCGGCCGCGCGTCGCCTGAGCGAACGCTCAGTCGGTCCCCGATTGTTCCAGGCGGACCACCACGGACTTGCTCGCGGGGGTGTTGCTGGTGTCCGCCGTCGCGTCCAGCGGCACCAGCACGTTCGTCTCCGGGTAGTACGCCGCCGCGCAGCCCCGCGCGGTCGGGTAGTGCACCACGCGGAACCCCGGCGCCCGCCGCTCCACGCCGTCGCTCCACTCGCTGACCAGATCGACGTACGTGCCGTCCGCCAGCGCCAGCTCCTTCGCGTCCTCCGCGTTGACGAGGACGACCCGGCGGCCGTTCTTGATGCCCCGGTAGCGGTCGTCCAGGCCGTAGATCGTGGTGTTGTACTGGTCGTGCGAGCGCAGCGTCTGGAGCAGCAGCCGGCCCTCGGGCACGCGCGGGTACTCGACGGGGGCGGCCGTGAAGTTGGCCTTGCCGGTCGCCGTCGGGAAGCGCCGCTCGTCACGCGGCGCGTGCGGCAGCGCGAACCCGCCGGGTTCCGCCACGCGCGCGTTGAAGTCCTCGAAACCTGGCACTACGCGCGCGATGCGGTCCCGTACGGTCGCGTAGTCGTTCTCGAACTCCTCCCACGGTGTGCGCGAGGCGGCACCCAGGACCCGGCGCGCGAGGCGGGCCACGATCGCGGGCTCCGACAGCAGATGACGGCTCGCCGGGGCCAGGCGTCCGCGCGAGGCGTGCACCATGCCCATCGAGTCCTCGACCGTCACGAACTGCTCCCCGCTCTTCCGCACATCGCGCTCGGTGCGGCCGAGGGTGGGCAGGATCAGGGCGCGGGCCCCGGTGACCGTGTGCGAGCGGTTCAGCTTCGTGGAGACGTGCACGGTCAGGCGCGCGCGGCGCATCGCGGCCTCGGTGACCTCCGTGTCGGGGGAGGCCGACACGAAGTTGCCGCCCATGGCGAAGAAGACCTTGGCGTCACCGTCCCGCAGCGCGCGGATCGCCCGTACGACGTCGAGACCGTGCTCGCGCGGCGGGGCGAACCCGAACTCCTTCTCCAGCGCGTCCAGGAACGCGGGCGCGGGGCGCTCGAAGATGCCCATGGTGCGGTCGCCCTGCACGTTGCTGTGGCCGCGCACCGGGCAGACGCCCGCGCCGGGGCGGCCGATGTTGCCGCGCAGCAGCAGGAAGTTGACCACCTCGCGGATCGTCGGCACGGAGTGCTTGTGCTGCGTCAGACCCATCGCCCAGCACACCACCGTGCGCCGCGACGCCAGCACCATCTCCAGAGCGCGCGCGATGTCCGCCCGCGACAGGCCCGTCGCCTCCAGCGTCTCGGCCCAGTCGGCGGCGCGGGCCGCCTGCGCGAACTCCTCGAAGCCGTGCGTGTGCTCCGCGACGAACGCCTCGTCGGTGGCGCCCTCGGTCTCCAGGATCATCTTGTTGAGCAGCCGGAACAGGGCCTGGTCGCCGCCCAGCCGGATCTGCAGGAACAGATCGGTCAGGCTCGCGCCCTTGGTGAGCCCCTTCGGGGTCTGCGGGTTCTTGAACCGCTCAAGGCCCGCCTCCGGCAGCGGGTTCACCGAGATGATCTTCGCGCCGCCCGCCTTCGCCTTCTCCAGCGCGGACAGCATCCGGGGGTGGTTCGTCCCCGGGTTCTGGCCGGCGACGATGATCAGGTCCGCCTTGTACAGGTCCTCAAGGAGAACGCTGCCCTTGCCGACGCCGATCGTCTCCGTGAGCGCCGAGCCGGACGACTCGTGGCACATGTTGGAACAGTCCGGCAGGTTGTTCGTCCCGAACTCGCGGGCGAACAGTTGGTACAGGAACGCCGCCTCGTTGCTCGTACGCCCCGACGTGTAGAACACCGCCTCGTCCGGCGAGGACAGCGCCGTCAGCTCGTCGGCGATGATGTCGAACGCCCGCTCCCAGGTCACCGGCTCGTAGCGGTCGGCACCCTCCGCGAGGTACATGGGGTGCGTGAGGCGGCCCTGCTGGCCCAGCCAGTACCCCGAGCGCGTCGCCAGGTCCGGCACGGGGTGCGCCGCGAAGAACTCCGGGGTGACCCGGCGCAGGGTGGCCTCCTCGGCGACCGCCTTCGCGCCGTTCTCGCAGAACTCCGCGGCGTGCCGGTGCTCCGGCTCCGGCCAGGCGCAGCCCGGGCAGTCGAAGCCGTCCTTCTGGTTGACCCGCAGCAAGGTCAGCGCGGTGCGGCGTACGCCCATCTGCTCCCGTGCCGTCTTCAGGGTGTGGGCTACTGCGGGGAGGCCCGCGGCGTGGTGTTGCGGGGCGGTGACCTGCGGTGCGTCTTGGACCGGGTCGGTTGCGGGTGGCTTGCCGGCCATGGCGTTCCCCTTTGAACGTACGTCTGAGGTACGCCTCCGATCTTCCCACGGGGACGGTTCCCTACGGGGTGGCTGGCGGTGGGGTTCTGCGGCGCCCTGGGGTTGTCGTTCACCTGCGGGTGGGTGGGTGGCTGATCGCACAGTTCCCCGCGCCCCTTTCGGGGCACTACGCGCGCGTGGTCACCTGCGGGTGGGTGGGGGCTGGCCGCGCAGTTCCCCGCGCCCCTGGGTTGTCGGTTGTCTGCGGCTGGGTGGGGCTTCTCGCGCAGTTCCCCGCGCCCCTGAAGCATGCACTTCGTGCAGCTTCCCCTTTGGGAAGCGGGGCTTCGCCCCAGCTTCCCGGCGGCGGGGGCGGGCGACGAAGTCGCCCCTCCCGCTTCCCCCAGGGGGAGGGTGCGACGCAGTCGCCCCTCCAGGGGCGCGGGGAACTGCGCGACCAGCCACGACGAGAGTCGAGGAAACCCACCGGCAGAGCCACCCACCCACCTAGGGGCGCGGGGAACTGCGCGACCAGCCACGACGAGAGTCGAGGTCGCCCACTGGCCGGAGCCACCCACTACCCAGGGGCGCGGGGAACTGCGCGGGCGGTCACGGGCAGGCCCGCGCAACCCACAGGCGGCCCGCGTCGGGGACACCCGGGGCGGGGTGGGTGGGGGCTGGTTGTCAGTGGGGTCTGGCAGGATCGGGGACGTGGCAGAGAACGCAGCGAAGACGGCGAAGAAGACGACCCCGGCGAAGGACACGGCCAAGCCCCCGGCAGGGACCCGGCCCCGCCTGATGCTCATGGACGGGCACTCCCTCGCCTACAGGGCGTTCTTCGCGCTGCCCGCGGAGAACTTCACGACGGCGACGGGCCAGCCGACGAACGCGATCTACGGCTTCACGTCCATGCTGGCGAACACCCTGCGTGACGAGGCCCCCACGCACTTCGCCGTGGCGTTCGACGTCTCCCGCAAGACCTGGCGCTCCCAGGAGTTCACCGAGTACAAGGCGAACCGCTCCAAGACCCCGGACGAGTTCAAGGGCCAGGTCGAGCTGATCGGCGAACTGCTCGACGCGATGCACACCCCCCGCTTCGCCGTCGACGGTTTCGAGGCCGACGACGTCATCGCCACGCTCGCCACGCAGGCCGAGGCGGAGGGCTTCGAGGTCCTGATCGTCACCGGTGACCGCGACTCCTTCCAGCTCGTGTCGGACCACGTGACGGTCCTGTACCCCACCAAGGGCGTCAGCGAGCTGACCCGCTACACCCCGGAGAAGGTCCAGGAGAAGTACGGGCTGACCCCCGCCCAGTACCCCGACTTCGCGGCCCTGCGCGGCGACCCGTCGGACAACCTGCCGGGCATCCCGGGCGTCGGCGAGAAGACCGCCGCGAAGTGGATCAACCAGTTCGGCTCCTTCGCCGAACTGGTCGAGCGCGTCGACGAGGTCAAGGGCAAGGCCGGGGCGAACCTGCGGGAGCATCTGGAGGCCGTCAAGCTCAACCGGCGCCTCACGGAGATGGTCCGCGACGTCGAGCTGCCGCGCACGGTCGCCGACCTCGCGCGCGAGCCGTACGACCGCAAGGCCATCGCCATGATCCTCGACACCCTGGAGATCAGGAACCCGTCGCTGCGCGAGCGCCTGTTCGCCGTGGACCCGGGCGCCGAGGTCGCCGAGGAGGCCGCCCCCGAGCCCGGCGTGGAGCTGGACGGCACGGTCCTCGGCGCCGGCGAGCTGGTGCCCTGGCTCGCCGAGCACGGCAGCGCGGTCCTCGGACTGGCGAGCGTGGACACCTGGACGCTGGGCGCGGGCTCCGTCACCGAGGTCGCCCTCGCGGCGGCCGGCGGGCAGGCCGCCTGGTTCGACCCGGCCGCGCTGGACGAGGCCGACGAGCAGGCGTTCGCCGCCTGGCTCGCCGACGCGGCCAAGCCGAAGGTGCTGCACAACGCCAAGGGCGTGATGCGGGTCTTCGCCGAGCACGGCTGGCACGTCGAGGGCATCACCATGGACACGGCGCTCGCCGCGTACCTCGTCAAGCCCGGCCGCCGCTCCTTCGCGCTGGACGCGCTGTCCCTGGAGTACCTGGGCCGCGAGCTGGCCCCGGCGGGCCCCGCCGACGGGCAGCTCGCCTTCGGCACCGACGAGGACGACCGCGCCGAGGCCGACGCCCTCATGGTGCAGGCCCGCGCCGTCCTCGACCTCGGTGAGGCGTTCGGGGAGCGGCTGAAGGAGGTCGGCGCGGCCGAGCTGCTGACCGACATCGAGCTGCCCACGTCCGTGCTCCTGGCCCGGATGGAGCGGCACGGCATCGCGGCCGACCGCGCCCACCTGGAGTCCATGGAGCAGATGTTCGCGGGCGCCGTGCAGCAGGCGGTCAAGGAGGCCCACGCCTCCGTCGGCCACGAGTTCAACCTCGGCTCGCCCAAGCAGCTCCAGGAGGTCTTCTTCGGCGAGCTGGACCTGCCCAAGACGAAGAAGACGAAGACCGGGTACACGACGGACGCGGACGCGCTGGCCTGGCTCGCCACGCAGACCGACCACGAACTGCCCGTGATCATGCTGCGCCACCGCGAGCAGGCGAAGCTGCGCGTCACCGTCGAGGGCCTGATCAAGACGATCGCCGCGGACGGCCGCATCCACACCACGTTCAACCAGACGGTCGCCGCGACCGGCCGCCTGTCCTCCACCGACCCGAACCTGCAGAACATCCCGGTCCGCACCGACGAGGGCCGCGCCATCCGCCGCGGCTTCGTCGTCGGCGAGGGCTTCGAGTCCCTGATGACGGCCGACTACAGCCAGATCGAGCTGCGCGTCATGGCCCATCTGTCCGAGGACGAGGGGCTCATCGAGGCGTTCACCTCCGGCGAGGACCTCCACACGACCGTCGCCTCCCAGGTCTTCGGCGTGCCCCGCGACGCGGTCGACGCGGAGATGCGCCGCAAGATCAAGGCCATGTCGTACGGCCTCGCGTACGGGCTGTCGGCGTTCGGCCTGTCCCAGCAGCTCAACATCGACGCGGGTGAGGCGCGTGCCCTGATGGACACGTACTTCGAGCGGTTCGGCGGCGTACGGGACTATCTGCGGCGGGCGGTCGACGAGGCGCGGGCCACCGGTTACACGGAGACCATGCTCGGGCGCCGCCGGTACCTGCCCGACCTGAACTCCGACAACCGGCAGCGCCGTGAGATGGCCGAGCGGATGGCGCTCAACGCGCCGATCCAGGGCACCGCGGCGGACATCGTCAAGATCGCCATGCTGAACGTGGACAAGGCGCTCACCGCGGCGGACCTCAAGTCCCGGATGCTGCTTCAGGTGCACGATGAAATCGTGCTGGAGATCGCGCCGGGCGAGGCGGAGGCGGCGGAGGCGCTGGTCCGTCAGGAGATGGCCGGAGCGGTGGCCCTGCGGGCGCCGCTGGATGTCTCGGTGGGCCTCGGTCCCAACTGGGAGTCCGCGGCGCACTAGCCTCCGGCGAGCGGGTATCAAGGTGCGGGGAGTTCAACTCCCCGCCCCCTGAGGCGCTTGGTTCTCGTCCCCCTCTCGCGGGGGCGGCCCGTGCCCCTGGCGGGGTGCTACGTGTGCGTGGTCGTGTGCGGGTGCGTCGTGGCCGGCCGCGCAGTTCCCCGCGCCCCTACCGGGGCGATTCATGTGCGTGGTCACCTGCGGGTGGGTTGTGGCTGGCCGCGCAGTTCCCCGCGCCCCTACCGGGGCACGGCCAAGCCCCGTCAGGGGCGCGAGGAACTGCGCGCTCAGCCACGGTGATACCGGCACACGTAGAACCGACCCAGCCCCGTCAGGGGCGCGAGGAACTGCGCGCTCGGCCACGGCGCCACCGGCACCCGTAGAACCGACCCAGCCCCGTCAGGGGCGCGGGGAACTGCGCGATCAACCACAACGCACCTGCACCCGTAGAACCGGCTCAGCCCCGTCAGGGGCGCGGGGAACTGCGCGGCCAGCCACCCCGTGACCCGCACCCGAAGAGACGACCCCCGCCCGCCAGGGAAAACGGCCCCGTACCGGAACGCACCGCGCATCCCGACACCCGCCCCGCGCCCCGCGTGAACGCCCCGCCAACAGGGGGCAACCCCCGGAAAACGGGCGCGGACAGGTGTATGCCCGCCGGAAGTTGACGTAGGGTCGGCTGCGTCCGCGCGCGGGGGAGCGGCGGCGCGTGCCAGGTGGAACGACGGTCTCTACGGGAGGGTTCTGGGCATGGCGGCGGTATTCGGCAGGAGGCTGCGCAGGGGCGCGATGACCGCGGCGGTCGCAGCCGCGGCGGTGGCGGCACTGTCCGCCTCACAGGCCCCAGGCGTGACGAACCCGCAAGGACGCGACAGCGCCTCCGCGGGCCTGGCGGACGACACCCCGCCCGACGCGGCGACGGGCCCCGACTACTACACGGACCTGCCCGACCTCGTCAGCCCCTCCGACGACCCGACGGCCGGCCCCCGCCCGGGCGGCGCGGCCGGTGCCGCCGAGGCCGGCATACCGGCGACCGTGCTGGACGCGTACAAGAAGGCCGAGGCCGAGCTGGCCCGGTCCAAGCCGGGCTGCAACCTCCCCTGGCAACTCCTCGCCGCCATCGGCAAGGTGGAGTCCGGGCAGGCCCGCGGCGGTGCGGTCGACGCGAACGGTACGACCCTCAAGCCGATCCTCGGCCCGCCGCTGAACGGCCAGGGCTTCGCCAAGATCACCGACACGGACGGCGGCGCGTACGACGGCGACACCGTCCACGACCGGGCAGTCGGCCCGATGCAGTTCATCCCCTCCACCTGGGAGTGGGCCGGCCGCGACGGCAACGGCGACGGCAGGAAAGACCCCAACAACGTCTACGACGCGGCCCTCGCCGCCGGCCACTACCTGTGCGCCAAGGACCGGGACCTGTCGGACGCCGCGCAGTTGAACAAGGCGATCCTCAGCTACAACCACTCCTCGGAGTACCTGGCGACCGTCCTGGCCTGGCTGGAGTACTACCGCAAGGGCACCCACGAGGTCCCCGACGGCAGTGGCGTACTGCCCCGCCACCCCCGCGGCGGCGGCAGCGGCGGCGGTACGAACCCGACGCCGGGCCTGGGTCTCGGCGGCGGCGCGGGCACGGGCCTCGGCACCGGCGGCACAGGCACCGGCACCGGCGGCTCCGGCACGGGTGGCTCCGGCACGGGCGGCGGGAACGGCGGCGGCGCCACCGACCCCACCACTCCGCCCACCACCCCGCCGACGAAGCCGCCCACGACCCCGCCCACCAAGCCGCCCACGACACCGCCCACGACGCCCCCGGCCACCCACCCGCCCGCCTCGAAGGTCAGCAAGGTCGCCGACGCGCACCCGGGCACGTCCACCGCGATGGCCGGCCACACCTTCGCCGACCAGGTCGCCGTCCGCGCCCGCGACGCCATGGGCAAGGGCGTCGCCGACGTGAAGGTCCGCTTCACGCTCGTCGGCGACACCGACGCCACCTTCGCGGGCGGCGGCACCGAGGCCGTCGCCACCACGGACGCCGGCGGCCTCGCCACCGCGCCGAAGCTCACGGCGGGCGAGAAGACCGGCACGTTCACGGTCCGCGCCACCGTCGTCGGCCGCACCCTGCCCGGCGTGGACCACAAGGCGACCGTCACCGAACGCGCCGCCGACAAGCTGACCCGCACGGACGACAAGGAACTGACCTGCGTCGCCGGCCAGAAGTTCGCCGACCCCGTCGAGCTGAAGGCCACGTACAAGGGCGCTGCCGCCGGGAAGGTCGCCGCGACCGCCACCCTCGTCACGTCCGCGGACGACGCGACCGAGGCCGCCAAGGGCCCGTACTTCAAGGACGCCGACGGCAAGAAGATCCGTACGCTCAAGGGTCTGACCACCGACGCCAAGGGCGCCCTGAAGCTGCCCGAGCTGTACGCGGACGACGCCACCGGCACGTTCCTGCTGCGCGTCACCACGGCGGGCGGCGCCACGCTCACCGTCGAACTCAAGGTGACCGCGGCCCCCTCCGCCGGCCCGTCGGCCGGCGCGAGCCCGAGCACGACCGCGAGCCCGTCCGCGTAGGAGACGGGACCGTCGCACCCGAGCCCCCGGCCGCACCCGCGGCCGGGGGCTCGGCCGTTGCTGCGCGACCTGTTCTCATTCTTCCCGCGCGTTGCTACGGTGCACCGACCCAGGGGCCTGACGCCCCATCAGATCCCGTGTGCAGCACGGTCGCAGGGAGGTCCGGCATGCGTGCCCTCATAGCGGCGGCGATCGGGCTCGCCGCCGCGTTCGCCCTCGTCCTCACCATGACGGCGGTCGGTGCGCCGGCCGGCAAGACGTCCCCGAAACCGCTGATGACGACCGTCCCCGCGCGCCCCTGAACGCCCTGAACACGCCCGTAGCCGCCGGTAGTCGAGGAGGGCCGCCGAGATGCGCCGCAAGGCAAGCCTGATCCTGCTCGCCTTCGCCGTGTTCTTCACGGCGCTGTCCCCGCTCATGCGCTGGTACGCGTTCCCGAGGCTGGCGAAGATCCCGCCGAGCCAGTACCAGACCGCCGTCCTGGAGGCGAAGAACCCGACCCTGCTCGACTACGGCACCATGCGCTCCAAGAAGGTCTCCAAGGTCACCATCGTGCAGACCCTCAAGGGCAATGTGGAGGAGGCCAAGCGGATCAGCGCCGACGCCGGCCGCGACGTCGTCGTCTGGGACGCCCTGTCGTACGTCGCCGGACCCGACGGCAAGATGGTCTCCAAGGTCCCCGAGCGCTACATCTTCGACGCCCACAGCCAGGAACCCGTGCACGCCACCGGCGAGATGGTCGACGGCGACCAGGTCTCCCGCCAGGGCATCGAGTTCAAATGGCCCTTCCTCACCGAGAAGCGCGACTACGAGTACTTCGACGCGCAGGCCCGCATCACCCGCCCCATCCACTACAAGGGCACCCGTACGTTCCGCGGGGTCAAGGTCTACTACTTCGAGCAGACCATCCCCTGGACCAAGGTCCCGATGCCGAAGACGATGCCGGTCAAGGGCATCACGCCCCAGTCCGTCGCCAAGACCGGCACCACCCGCTGGTACTCCACCGTCCGCCGCTTCTGGGTCGAACCCACCACAGGGGCGCCCGTGTACGGCGAGGAGATCCAGAAGAACGAACTGCGCGGCGGCACCCTTCTCGGCGGCCGCGACAAAGTCACCGTCTTCGCCGGGCACGTCAAGATGCGCGAGGACTCCATCAAGGCGACCGTCGACCTCGTCGAGTCCAACCGCGTCCTCGTCCTCCTCCTCACCTCCTACCTGCCCTGGGGGTTCCTCGCCCTCGGCATCGCCCTGCTCGCCCTGTCGCTGTGGCTGGAGGCCCGCTCCCGCCGCCCCGGGCCGCCCGTGCCCGAACCGGTGCCCGACCTGCCCCCGGCCAAGACGACCACCGCCTGAGGGCGCGGGCCCCGGCTCAGGAGCGCCCGCGCAGCCGGTTGTTGGTGTGCCGCGTCGGCTCGGCTCCCGCCGGGTCCTCGGGCCACGGATGCTTCGGGTACCGGCCCCGCAGATCCGCCCGCACCGCCCGGTAGCCCTCCCGCCAGAACGACGCCAGGTCCGCGGTCACCGCCGCGGGCCGCCCGGCGGGGGAGAGCAGATGCACCAGCACCGGCACCCCCGCCACCCGGGGCGTCTCCTGGAGCCCGAACATCTCCTGCACCTTCACCGCGAGCACCGGCCGCGCCGGATCGGCGTAGTCCACCCGGACCCGCGAACCGCTCGGCACCTCGATCCGCTCCGGCGCCAGCTCGTCCAGGCGCGCCGCCTCCCCGGACGCCCACGGCAGCAGCCGCCGCAGCGCCTGCCCCGCGTCGATCCGCCCCAGATCCGCCCGGCCGCGCGCCCGCCCCAGCTCCGGCTGGAGCCAGTCGTCCACGCGCGCGAGGAGCGCCGCGTCCGACACATCGGGCCACGGCTCCCCGAGGTGCGCCCGCAGGAACGCCAGCCGCACCCGCAGCGCCCGCGCCTCCGCACTCCACCGCAACAGCCCGAGCCCCTCCCGCCCAAGCCCCTCCACGAGCGCGTCCCGTACGAGGCCGGGGTCCGGGTCCGCCAGCGGGCGCACCGCCAGCTCCACCGCCCCCAGGCGTTCCACGTGCCGGGCCACCAACGCGCCGTCCGCCCACGCCACTTCGTCGGCCTCGCGGTGCAGCGCCCCCGCCGCCCGCCGCGCGCTCTGTTCGTCCACCACCGCGCCGAGCCGCACGCGCGCGTGCCCGGCGCCGGCCTGCCGGTCCGCCACCGCCACCGCGATCCACTCGGCATCCCGCAGCGCCGACGCCTCGCCGGTCTCCGCGCGCGTGCCCGACACCATCAGCCATGAACCCCGGTCCTTGCGCGCCACCCGCTCCGGGAAGGCGAGCGCCGCGACCAGGCCCGCGACCGCGTCGTCCCCGCCCGCCCCGGGGGAGCCCGCTCGCCCCTCGCCCTCGTCCGCGACCAGCGCCGCGAGCCTGCGCGTCTCCGTACGCCACCGGGCCGCGTACGCGTCACCGCCGCGCCGGGCCGTGCGCAGGGCGCCGGCGAGATCGTCGCCGTACGCGCGCGGGGGTTCCTCGCTCAGCAGCGCCACGACCTCCGCCGCCGCCCGCGCCGAGACCACCGGCGCCGCGTCGAGCAGCGCCCGCCCGAGGCGCGGGTGCACGCCGAGCCGCGCGATCCGCGTCCCGCGCCGCGTCACGCGTCCCGTGTCCGGCTCCACCGCCCCGATCGCCGTCAGCACCGCCCGCGCCGCCGCCATCGCCCCGCCGGGCGGCGCGTCGAGCAGGGCGAGCGACGAGGCGTCCGGGTCGCCCCAGCAGGCGGCCTGCAACGCGAACGCCGTCAGGTCCGCCAGCGCGATCTCCGGCGTCGGGAACCGCGCGAGCCGCCCCTCCTCCGCCGCGTCCCAGCACCGGTACGCGCACCCCGGCGCCTCCCGCCCGGCCCGGCCCGCCCGCTGCGTGGACGCCGCCCGCGAGGCCCGTACGGTCGTCAGCGCGCTCAGCCCGCGCGCGTGGTCGACGCGGGGTTCGCGCGCCAGGCCCGCGTCCACGACGACCCGTACGCCCGGCACCGTCAGGGACGACTCGGCGACCGCCGTCGACAGAACCACCCGGCGCCGCGCGCCCGGCGTGAGCACCGCGTCCTGCACGGCCGCCGGCGCCCGCCCGTGCACCTGGAGGATCTCCACGTCCGCGCCGAGGTCCCCCAACTGCCCCGCGACCCGGGCGATCTCGCCGACCCCGGGCAAAAAGCACAGCACGTCCCCGTCCCGCTCGGCCAGCGCCCGCCGCACCACCGACGCCACATGCGTCAGCAGCGCCGGGTCCACGCGCATGCCGTGCGGCGGACGCACCGGGCGCGGCGGCGGCGCCCACACGGTCTCCACCGGGTACGAGACGCCCTCGGCCTCGATCACGGGCGCGCCGCCGAGCAGCGCGGCCCAGCCCTCTGCGTCGGTCGTCGCGGAGGCGGCGACCAGTTCGAGGTCGGGGCGGAGCGCGGCCCGTACGTCACACAGGAACGCGGCGACGGTGTCCGCGTCCAGATGCCGTTCATGGACCTCGTCGAGGAGGACCGCGTCCACGCCCGCCAACTCCTGGTCCCGCTGGAGCCGTTGCAGCAGGACGCCCGTCGTGACGACCTCCACGACCGTCTCCGGGCCCACCGCGCGCTCCCCGCGCACGGTGAAGCCGACGCGCTCCCCGACCCGCTCGCCCAGGAGCCACGCCATGCGCCGGGCCGCCGCCCGCGCCGCGATCCGGCGCGGCTCCGCGACGATCACCCGGCGCGGCGGCGCCTGCGCGCCGAGGAGCCCGGCGAGCACCAGCGGCACCAGGGTCGTCTTGCCGGTGCCGGGCGGCGCGACGAGCACCGCCACGCCCTTGTCGTCCAGCGCCCGCCGCAGCGCGGGCACCGCGGACCGTACGGGCAGGGCGGCGAGCACGTCTTCGTGAATCACCCGCCCAGTCTCCCGCAACGCCCCGCCGGGCAGGTCAGCCCCGGTCGTCCCGCTCACAGACGAAGATCGCCGTGCCGGGGATCAGATTGCCGCGCAGCGGGGACCAGCCGCCCCACTCCTGGGTGTTCCACGCGGGCCACTCGGGCTCCACGAGGTCCACGAGCCGGAAGCCGCCCGCCACCACGTCCCGCACCCGGTCGCCGACCGTGCGGTGATGCTCCACGTAGACGGCACGCCCCTCGTCGTCCTGCTCGACATAAGGAGTGCGGTCGAAGTACGACGCGGCGACGCTCAGCCCCTCGGGCCCCGGCTCGTCGGGGAACGCCCAGCGGATCGGGTGCGTCACGGAGAAGACGAACCGGCCGCCCGGCCGCAGCACCCTGCGCACGTCCCGCAGCACCCGCACCGGGTCCGCGACGAACGGCATCGCGCCGTACGCCGAGCACACCAGGTCGAAGGAGCCGTCCTTGAAGGGGAGCGCCCCCGCGTCGGCCTCCACCAGCGGCACCTTGCCGCCGTCGATGCGCAGCGCGTGCTGGAGCTGGCGGTGCGAGAGATCGAGGGCGACCGGGCGCGCGCCCTGCCGGGCCAGCCAGCGCGAGCACTGGGCCGCGCCGGCGCCGATCTCCAGGACGTCCTTGCCCGCGAGGTCCTCGGCGGGGCCGAGCAGTTCCGCCTCCACCTCGTCGAGCCCCTCGGGGCCCCAGACGAAGCGGTCGTCACCGAGGAAGGTGCCGTGCTCGTTCTGGTACTCGTCCGCGTTCCTGTCCCACCAGCCGCGGTTGGCCCGCGCGCTCTCGGTGGTGTCCGCGTCACGGCGGGTGGCGGTGGACTCCTCGTCCACGCCTCCCGGGCTCCCGGCGGCCTCCGCGCCCTGCGCCCACGGCTCGTTCTGCTGGATTGGTCCGGACCCTTGGATGATCGGCTCCCTCGTATTAATGTGCGGACACCTTCGGACACCCCGGGACACCCCGGGGCGGTTCCGGCTCGCGGACCCGTGCGCGGTTCCGTGTGCCGGAAGCCGCCGCGGAAGGGGCTGGAGGAGCGGGCCGAGCGGCCCTGGCCACCTCGTGCGACACGAATTGTGCCGGGTATGCGGTGGTCTGCCCCGGGTGTGCGCCTTCGCGCATTGACCCTGTCCGGCTGCCCCCGTATGCTACAAGTTGCGCTGCGGGCCTGCGTACCTCAGACATAGCAGGCTGCGCTCGCATCTGTATGTATGTCCCCTCGGTTGCGAGGCGCCCCCGGTTCTCCGGACTCGGGCGCTTCCAAGGCTGTCCGGCTTCTTGCAGTGTGCGAAACGGGCTCATGGCGTAGCAGTACCTACGACTTCAATGTCCGTACCGGAGCCCTTTCCCACATGACGAGCAGCACCGAGACCACCGCCACCACCCCGCAGGTTGCGGTCAACGACATCGGTAACGAGGAAGCCTTCCTCGCCGCGATCGACGAGACGATCAAGTACTTCAACGACGGCGACATCGTCGACGGCGTCATCGTGAAGGTCGACCGGGACGAGGTCCTGCTCGACATCGGTTACAAGACCGAAGGTGTCATCCCGAGCCGTGAGCTCTCGATCAAGCACGACGTCGACCCGAACGAGGTCGTGGCGGTCGGCGACGAGATCGAGGCCCTGGTCCTTCAGAAGGAGGACAAGGAAGGCCGCCTGATCCTCTCGAAGAAGCGCGCCCAGTACGAGCGTGCCTGGGGCACCATCGAGAAGATCAAGGAAGAGGACGGCATCGTCACCGGTACCGTCATCGAGGTCGTCAAGGGTGGTCTCATCCTCGACATCGGCCTCCGCGGCTTCCTTCCGGCCTCCCTGGTCGAGATGCGCCGCGTCCGCGACCTCCAGCCCTACGTGGGCAAGGAGCTCGAGGCGAAGATCATCGAGCTGGACAAGAACCGCAACAACGTGGTCCTGTCCCGCCGTGCCTGGCTGGAGCAGACCCAGTCCGAGGTGCGCCAGACGTTCCTCACGACCCTCCAGAAGGGTCAGGTCCGCTCCGGCGTCGTGTCCTCCATCGTCAACTTCGGTGCCTTCGTGGACCTGGGTGGCGTCGATGGCCTGGTGCACGTCTCCGAGTTGTCCTGGAAGCACATCGACCACCCGTCCGAGGTTGTCGAGGTCGGCCAGGAAGTCACCGTCGAGGTCCTCGACGTGGACATGGACCGCGAGCGTGTCTCCCTGTCGCTGAAGGCGACGCAGGAGGACCCGTGGCAGCAGTTCGCCCGTACCCACCAGATCGGCCAGGTCGTCCCGGGTAAGGTCACGAAGCTGGTTCCGTTCGGTGCGTTCGTCCGCGTGGACGAGGGCATCGAGGGTCTGGTCCACATCTCCGAGCTGGCCGAGCGCCACGTGGAGATCCCGGAGCAGGTCGTCCAGGTCAACGACGAGATCTTCGTCAAGGTCATCGACATCGACCTCGAGCGCCGTCGCATCAGCCTCTCGCTGAAGCAGGCCAACGAGGCGTTCGGCGCCGACCCGTCGGCCGTCGAGTTCGACCCGACCCTGTACGGCATGGCCGCGTCCTACGACGACCAGGGCAACTACATCTACCCCGAGGGCTTCGACCCCGAGACCAACGACTGGCTCGAGGGCTACGAGACCCAGCGCGAGGCCTGGGAGACCCAGTACGCCGAGGCGCAGCAGCGCTTCGAGCAGCACCAGGCCCAGGTCATCAAGTCCCGCGAGGCCGACGCCCAGGCCGAGGCCGAGGGTGCCAGCACCGCTGGTGCCGCTCCGGTCACGACCGGCGGCGGTTCCTACTCCTCGGAGTCGGACGACAACTCGGGCGCGCTCGCTTCCGACGAGGCGCTCGCCGCGCTCCGTGAGAAGCTGGCGGGCGGCCAGAGCTGAACCGCTCTGCGCCAGTAGCTGACTGACAGCGGGCCCGCACCCCTTCCGGGGGGTGCGGGCCCGCTGCCGTATGCGCGCGCGAAAGCCGGACAGGGCCGAACTGCCGTGAAAATGCGGGACGGGGGAATGATCAGGGGGCCGGGGCTTGTTCTTCACGGTGAACACGAGGAGGAGCGGTCACTGTGCTTGATCCGCAGGATTTGTACACATGGGAGCCGAAGGGCCTGGCCGTGGTGGACATGGCACTCGCCCAGGAGTCCGCCGGCCTTGTCATGCTCTATCACTTCGACGGCTACATCGACGCGGGCGAGACCGGCGACCAGATCGTCGAGAAGCTGCTCGACGCGCAGCCCCACCAGCTCGTGGCCCGGTTCGACCACGACCGCCTGGTGGACTACCGGGCCCGCCGCCCGCTGCTCACCTTCGCCCGCGACCGCTTCACCGAGTACGAGGTCCCGGCGATCGAGGTACGGCTCGTCCAGGACGCCACCGGCGCGCCCTTCCTCCTGCTGTCCGGCCCCGAACCGGACGTGGAGTGGGAGACGTTCGCCGCCGCCGTCCGCCAGATCATCGAGCGGCTCGGCGTCCGCCTCACGGTCAACTTCCACGGCATCCCCATCGGGGTCCCGCACACCCGGCCCGTCGGCCTCACGCCTCACGGCAACCGCACGGACCTCGTCCCCGGACACCGCAGCCCCTTCGAGGAGGCGCAGGTCCCCGGCAGCGCCGAGGCCCTCGTCGAGTACCGCCTGATCGAGTCCGGCTTCGACGTCCTCGGCGTCGCCGCCCACGTCCCGCACTACATCGCGCGCTCCCCGTACCCGGACGCCGCGCTGACCGTCCTGGAGGCGATCACCGCCGCCACCGGGCTCGTCCTGCCGACCATCGCGCACGGCCTGCGCACCGAGGCGCACCGCACGCAGACGGAGATCGACCGCCAGATCCAGGAGGGCGACGAGGAACTGGTCTCGCTGGTCCAGGGACTTGAGCACCAGTACGACGCCGCCGCGGGCGCCGAATCCCGGGGGAACATGCTGGCGGAGCCGGTGGACATCCCGTCCGCCGACGAGATCGGCCAGGAGTTCGAGAGGTTCCTCGCGGAACGCGAAGGCGACTAGCGAGCTTCCTTCGGATCGGGCCGGATCGGGCAGGCGGCGGTGCGTAGTGCCCGGGCCCGGCGTGACCCGAAGGGGAAGCGCTAGGCTGCGGATCACCCGTGCGGGGCGCAGAGCCGCTCCGCGCGGGTGTCGGCATGTCGAGGCGAGTGGGAGGCGCGGGCCTTGTTGTCAGTGGGCTTGACCGGCGGGATCGGGGCGGGCAAGAGCGAGGTGTCCCGGCTCCTCATGGAGCGCGGCGCCGTCCTCGTCGACGCCGACCGCATCGCCCGCGAGGCCGTCGAACCGGGCACGCCCGGACTCGCCGCCGTCGTCGAGGAGTTCGGGCCCGAGGTGCTCGCCGCCGACGGCACCCTGGACCGGCCGAAGCTCGGCTCCCTCGTCTTCGCCGACCCCGACCGCCTCGCCGCGCTGAACGCGATCGTCCACCCGCTGGTCGGCGCCCGCTCCCAGGAACTGGCGGCGCAGGCCGGGCCCGACGCGGTCGTCGTCCACGACGTGCCCCTGCTCACCGAGAACGGCCTCGCGCCCCTGTACGACCTGGTCGTCGTCGTGGACACCGCCCCCGAGACCCAGCTCGACCGGCTGACCCGGCTGCGCGGCATGAGCGAGGCCGACGCCCGCGCCCGCATGGCCGCCCAGGCCACCCGCGAACAGCGCCGCGAGATCGCCGACATCGTCATCGACAACGACGTACCGCTGGACGAACTGATCCGCCAGGTCGACGCCGTCTGGGCCGAGCTGTCGCGCCGGGCGCGCGCCGCGGCACGGTGATCGTCCTCGCCGCGTGCACCGCCATCGGCGGTCTGGTGGCGCTGATCGCGGGCGCGTACGGGCTCCAGCGCACCCGGCGCCTGCGCGCCTCGGGCAATGTCGTGGACGCCCTGGTCAAACCGCCGCAGCCGGGCACCGACCGGCCGCTGCTCCAGTTCGAGACGGCGGACGGACGGGTCGTCGAGGTCGTCTCACCCGTCCCGCCCGGCCGGGACCGGCCCCTGACGGCGGGCGCGGTGGTCCGTATCGCGTACGACGTCGAGGACCCGCGTGAGACCGTGGTGCTCGGCGCGCAGCGGCCCGGAGTGGACCGCACCTTCATGCTCGCCGGCGCGGTCCTCGTCCTGACCGGCATGGTGCTCGCGGTGTCCCTGAGCTGAGTGTCCGCCGGGCGGGCCGCGGGCAGGAATAGGCGGCACGGCTCACGCTGTTGACGCCGACGACACCAGAAGGGAGTCCGTCGTGCCCGACGCCACCCCGGAGACGCACGTCATCGACTACCGAGCGGCCGAGCAGTTGCTCGCCGCACGCGATCCGCGCGGCGCGGTGAAGCTGCTGGACGACGTGATCGCCGCCCACCCGGAGAACACGGCGGCCCGGCTGCTGCGCGCCCGCGCCTTCTTCGCCGCCGCCCAACTGCGCGCCGCCGAGCTGGAGTTCTCCATCGTCCTGGAGCGCGAACCGGACAACGCGTTCGCGCACTTCGCGCTGGCCAGGACGTACGAGCGCTGGTCCCGCCCGCAGCAGGCCCGCCGGCACTTCCGGCTGGCCGCCGCCCTCGATCCGCAGCCCGAGTATCTGGCGGCCGCACGCTTCGACGACTGAGCCGGGTGGCCCGCCGGTCGGGGAGCCGGGCCGGTCAGGGGGAGCGGGGCCGGTGGTAGGGCGGCACGTCGCGGCCCGGCTGGTAATGGGGCCCCTGGCGCATATGGCGCGTGATCACGAAGATGTCCACTGTCGTGATCAGCCACAGCACCCCACAGGCCAGCGCCCACCCCGGCCGCCCGACGACCAGGAACGCCAGCGTGCCGAACGTCGTCCAGGCCAGACCGAACAGGGCGAGGCCCAGGCGCAGCCGCAGCGGGCTACGGGCGGTGACCGGTTCATCACCGGTACGGACCAGATGCATGGTCACCATCCCCTTACGGCGACTCACGGCGACTCAGGACCAAGCGGCTTCCCTTCCAGGGTGCCACCACGGGCGACAGAGAGGACGGGCCGAGCGTGCGCGACACCGGCACCGGACAGACCGCGCGGGACGGGCAGGGGCATGAGGCGGGCGACGACCTGCCGGACGGCCCGCGACTGTGGCACGTACTGGAGAGCGACCCGGCGTGCGCGCGCTGGCTCGCGGCCCTCGACGACCCCGCGATACCCCGGCTGCCGGCCGCGCTGCCCGGCGCGTTCGACCTGCCGGACGTGCTGCTCGACCTCGCTGTCCCGCACGAGGACATCGCCACGCTGCTCACGCTGCACGCGCGGCTGACGGCCGAGCCGCGGCTGACCGCGCTGATCGAGCGGGCGGTCAGCGGTCTGCTGTGGCGGGCGGGCGAACCGGGGGAGGGCGCCGGGCTGCCGGACATCCCGGCGCAGGCGGGGGCGCTCGGCCGCTGCCTCGCCCTGTTCGTGTTCGTCGCGGCGCTGCCGCACACCCGCGCCCTGCACCGCGCGCGGGGCGTCCCCGACGACGTCTCGCGGCACACGCTCGCCGACCTCGGCCGCAATCTGGCCGTCCATCGCAGGCGCTCCGGTACGACGGGGCTGCTCGTGCCGTGGTGGCTCACCCGGCATTTCCGGGGCGAGCTGTTCCAGCTCGGGCGGCTCCAGTTCGAACGGGTGCGGCTCGGGCGGCTCGCCGGTGAGCACCTGCGGCGGGAGGGCGCCGCGGACGGGCCCGGCGCCCCGGCGCTCGGCGTGCACATCCCCGACTTCCGGGGGCCGATGACGCCCGAGGCGTGCGACGACTCGCTGGCGCGCGCCCGGGAGTTCTTCGCCCGCCACTTCCCCGAGGAGCCCGCGCGCGTGGCGGTCTGCGAATCCTGGCTCCTCGACCCGCAGTTGGGCCGGTACCTGCCCAAGACCTCCAACATCGTGCGGTTCCAGGAACGGTTCCGTATCTGGCACGTCGAGGAGAAGGCGACGGACGACACGCCGATCGCGTTCGTCTTCGGCGGTACGCAGAACCCGCGCGCGCTGCTGCCGCGCCGCACGAGCCTTCAGCGGGCCGTCCTCGGGCATCTGGACGCGGGCGGACACTGGCACATGGGGTATGGCTGGTTCCCGCTGTGAGGCGTGGCGTGAGCGTGGGCGCGCGGAGGAGCGTGGGCGGGGATGCGGGGGCGGGAACGGGGCGGGGCGGCCGTACGTTCCTTCCGTATGAGCCTTGAGATGCGAGCGCGGGCCCACGAGAACCTGCCGCGTGAAGTCCGCGCCGCTGACGGCTCGTTCATCATCCGCAAGGTGTCCCCGGAGCCGGTCGGGGACGGTGGCTCAACGGGGGGCCGGGCGGCTTGACGGAGACGAGGGAGAAAAACCTTGGGGCGGCGATGAGTTAGGGGCGGGCCGGCGGTCTTCCTAGGTGACAGTGACCAACGGGTCGCCCTCACCGCTCAGGAGACCGCCATGACGCACCACGCCCCCGCCACCAGCGCCGCCGCTTCCGCTTCCGCCGCCGTCACGCCCGACTCCGGCGCGCCCGGCACGGTCACGGCCGGCGTCGAGCCCGCCCGTTCGCGCCGGGCCCGGATCGCGCTGCGGACGACCGCCATCGTCCTCGCGCTGTTCTTCGCCATCGCCAGCGCCCTGCCCAAGCTGCTCGGGCTCGCCGCCGCTGCCGACGCCTTCGACACCATCGGCTGGGGCGCGCCGGGCATGTACATCATCGGCGCGCTCGAACTCGCCGGGGCGATCGGGCTCGTGGTGCCCGTGCTCTCCGGCGTCACGCCGATCGCGCTGAGCGCCCTGATGGTCGGCGCGTGCGTCACGCAGATCACGGTCTTCCACGGGGAGAACGCGGCGACGCCCCTGATCCTCATCGTGCCGCTCGCCGTGCTGGCCCGGTCCCACCGGGGGCGCAACCGGCAACTCCTCGCGCTGGTCACGCGGCGCGAGCGGGCGGCGAGATGAGCGGCCCCGGGTGACCGCGACGCCGGTCGCCGTACGCCACTGACGTGAGGCCCGGAGGCGGGGCTTCGCGTCAGAGGCATGCCCCCGGCCTGCTCAGCCCCCTCGTACCGGCCTGCGCAGCCCCTCGTACCGGACCGCGCCGAGCCGTCAGCCCGAGCCGTCAACCCGTACCGTCAGTCCTCGTCGTCCCCGTCGCCGGACCCCGGCACATGCCCCGCCCCGGTCGGCCCCTGGCCGAAGATGCCGCGCAGGCGCTCCAGTTCGCGGCGGTCCCGCTTCGTCGGGCGGCCCGCGCCGCGGTCCCGTACCCCGACCGGGGCCACGACCGCGCGCGGCGGAGGCGGCGGCGAGTTGTCGACGTAGCACTCGACGGCGACCGGCGCCCCGACCCGCTTGCGGATCAGCCGCTTGACCTCCACGAGCCGCTCCCGGTTGCCGGGTTGCAGGACGCGGACCTCGTCGCCGACGCGCAGCGCGTGCGAGGGCTTCACGCTCACGCCGTTGACCTTGACGTGGCCGCCCTTGCAGGCCGCGGCGCCCGCCGCCCGCGTCTTGACGAGCCGCACCGACCAGATCCAACTGTCGACGCGCACGCTCCCGCCGCCGCCCGCGCCCGGCGTCCCCGAGGGACCCGCACTCTCCGCTGCCATGCCCCCGACCTTAATGCGGGTTCGGGGACGGCTGCCCGTCCGCACGGCGAGCCCTCGGCACCGGACCCCTCCCGGCCACGGATAATCCGGGCAAACCGCATGGATTCGAGAGCGAGGGGCACGTACGCCATGGCCGCGATGGACCCGGACGACGACCGCCACGAGGGCACGCACGACAACCGCCCCGTCGGAGCGCACGCCGATCTGCACACGCACGTGGACACCCTGATGGACGGGCTCCGCGCCGACCTGGAACGCCTCGCCGCGATCCCGTCGATCGCGTTCCCCGGCTTCCCGCCCGAGCCCGTGCGGGAGGCCTACGACCTGCTGGTCGGGCTGCTGCGGGACGCGGGCGTCGAGCACATCGAGCGCATCGACCTGCCCGACACCGCGCCCGTGATCTTCGGCGAGATCCCGCCGCCCACCCCCGACGCGCCGACCGTGCTGCTCTACTCGCACTACGACGTGCAGCCGCCCGGTGACGAGAGCCTGTGGCTGTCGCCGCCCTTCGAGCCGACCCCGGTCGAGGGCGGTCTCAGGGCGCGCGGCATCGCGGACGACAAGTCCAACGTCATCGCGCATCTCGGCATGCTGCGCGCGTTCGGCGGGCGCCCGCCGGTCGGCGTGAAGATCGTCTTCGAGGGACAGGAGGAGTACGGCAGTCCCTTCGACGCCTACCCGCCCACCGACCCCGAGCGGTTCGCCTGCGACGCCATGGTCATCGCCGACCTCGGCAACCTGCGCCCCGGCACCCCCACCCTCACCACCGGGCTGCGCGGCGCCGCCGAGGTGATCGTCGAGGCGCGCACGCTCCAGGAGCCGCGGCACAGCGGCGAGTTCGGCGGCGCCGCCCCCGACGCGCTGCTCGTGCTGCTCAAGGCCCTCGGCACCCTGCACGACGTGCACGGCGACGTGGCCGTCGAAGGGCTGCGGCGCGAGACGTGGACCGGCGCGAGCTACACCGAGGACGAGTTCCGCGACCTCGCGGGCGTCCTTCCCGGCATGCCGCTCCTCGGCAGCGGCTCCCTCGGCGAGCGCCTGTGGAGCGGCCCCGCGATCACCGTCGTCGGCCTGGACGCGCCGCCCGTCGAGGGCGCCGCCTCCGCGGTCGTCCCGTACGCCCGCGCCAAGCTCAACCTGCGCTTCCACCCGCTCCAGGACCCGCACGAGGCCCAGGACCGGCTGGTGCGGCACCTGACCGCGCTGCGCCCGTTCGGCGTGCCGCTCGCCGTCACGCCCGGCGACACCGGCCCCGGCTACGAGGCCGCGACCGAGGGCCCCGCCTACCGCGCCGCCCGCACCGCGCTGCGCGAAGCGTGGGGCACCGACGCCTCGTACGTCGCCACCGGCGGCTCGATCCCGCTGGTCAACGGGCTCGCGCAGGCCGCGCCCGGCGCCGAGGTCCTGCTCTTCGGCGCGCAGGACAACCTGTGCAATCTGCACGCCCCGAACGAGCGCGTCCTCTTCTCCGAACTGCGCGCCACCGTCGTCGCCATGTGCGCCTTCGTGCGCGAGTACGCCGCCGACTTCCAGGGCGGGCGCCGATGAGCAGCCCCGCCGGGCCCGCGGAGCCCGCCGAGCCGGCCGTCGGGGGCGCACAGCAGCCCCCCAAGAAGAAGTTCGCGTTCCCGAGCGCGCTGACCGTGCTCGCCGTGGTCACCCTCGCGGTGTGGATCCTCGCGTTCCTCGTGCCGCCGGGGCAGTACGCGCGCGATGACTCCGGGGCGCCCGTCCAGGGCACCTACCACCGCGTCGGCTCCGGGCAGTCCTTCGTGGACCGGCTCAACGACCTGTTCCTGTCGCCGGTCAACGGCCTGTACGGCATCCAGGACCCGAAGACGTCCCTGGTCGGGCCCGACAACTCCGGTGATCTGTACGGCAGTGCGGGCGTCTTCCTGTTCGTGCTGGCCATCGGCGCGTTCATCACCGTCGTCTTCGCCACCGGCGCCCTCGACCGGGGCATCGGGCGGCTCGCGCACCGGCTGCGCGAGCGCGGGGCGCTGCTCATCGCGGGCGTCATGGTCGTCTTCTCGGTGCTCGGCACGGTCGAGGGCTTCGCGGAGGAGACGCTCGGCTTCTACGGGCTGATCGTGCCGCTCATGCTCGCGCTCGGCTACGACCGGATGACGGCGGTCGGCGCGATCATCCTCGGCGCGGGCGTCGGCGTGCTGTGCTCGACCGTCAACCCGTTCGCCACCGGCGTCGCGTCCTCCGCCGCCGACATCTCCCTCGGCGACGGCATCGCGCTCCGGTTCGTCATGTGGGTCGTCCTGACCGGCGTCACCGTCGGCTACGTCATCCGGTACGCGCGGCGCGTACGCAAGAACCCCGACCGCTCGCTGTCCGGATTCCTGCCCGGCGACCGGGACCGCGACAAGGCGTCCGCCGACGCCGCCGAGGTGCCCGCGCTGAGCCCGCTGCACAAGGCCGTCCTCGTCGTCACCGCCCTGGTCTTCGCCTTCATGATCTTCTCGGTGGTGCCGTGGGCGAGCGCGCTGACCGGTGACGCGGACGCGACCCCGTACGGCTGGGAGCTCGGCTGGTCGTTCCCGCAGCTCGCCGCGCTGTTCCTGTGCGCGGCGGTGCTCGTGGGGCTCGTGGGGCGGATGGGGGAGCAGAAACTCAGCTCGACGATCGTGCAGGGGGCCGCCGACTTCGTCTCGCCCGCCCTCGTCATCCTGCTCGCGCGCGGCGTCACCGTGATCATGAACAACTCCAAGATCACCGACACCGTGCTGCACGCCATCGAGGGCGTCGTGAAGGGCACCTCGTCCGGGATCTTCGCCGTCATCGTCTTCGTCGTGAACCTGCCGCTCGCCTTCCTCATCCCCTCCACCTCCGGGCACGCCACGCTCGCCATGCCGATCCTCGCGCCGCTCGCCGACTTCGCCGGGGTCTCGCGCGCGGTCGTCGTCACGGCCTGGCAGGCGGCCAGCGGCTGGATGAACCTGTGGGTGCCGACGACGGCCGTCACCATCGGCGGCGTCGCCCTCGCCAAGGTCGGCTACGACCGCTATCTGCGGTTCGTCTGGCCGCTGCTCGCCCTGCTGTTCCTGCTGATCTGCGTGTTCGTCGCGCTGGGGGCGGCCTTCACGTAGCGCCCGCGCGCGGCCTTACGGTGGGGGGATGGACGGCCTCGACGCGCTCGACGAGCGGATCACGCACTGCCGGGCCTGCCCACGGCTCGTCGCCTGGCGGGAGGAGGTCGCGCGCACCAAGCGCGCGGCCTTCGCCGACGAGACGTACTGGGGGCGGCCCGTGCCCGGCTTCGGACCGCCCGACGCGTCCATGGTCCTCATCGGCCTCGCGCCCGCCGCGCACGGCGGCAACCGTACGGGCCGCATGTTCACCGGCGACCGCTCCGGCGAGGTGCTGTACCGGGCGCTGTACGACGTGGGCCTCGCCAGCCGCCCCTACGCGGAGGGCGCCGACGACGGCCTGACGCTGCACGGCGTGCGCATCACCTCGCCCGTGCACTGCGCGCCGCCCGAGAACAAGCCGACGCCCGGCGAGCGCGACACCTGCCGCCCCTGGCTGGTCCGCGAGCTGGAACTGCTGCGGCCGACCCTGCGCACGGTCGTCGTGCTCGGCGGTTTCGGCTGGCAGGCGGCGCTGCCGTCGTTCGCGCAGGCCGGCTGGGAGGTGCCGCGCCCGCGCCCCGCGTTCGGCCACGGCACCCGCGTCGACCTCGACGGGCTCGGCCTGTACGGCTGCTACCACGTCAGCCAGCGCAACACCTTCACCGGGCGGCTCACGCCCCTGATGCTGCGGGACGTGCTGCGGGCGGCGGCCCTGGAGGCGGGCCTGCCCGTCCTGCCCGAGCCGCCGGCGCCCGGCGACTGATCCGGGGAGGGCCCCGACGGGCCGCCCGGGAGAGGCCTCCAACGGGCTAGCAGAAATGGAGCACCCGGCCCCCGCTTCCTAGCGTGAAAGCGTGACGACGCCCTCGACGCAAGCCCCGACGCCGGTGCGGGCCGACGACCGGCCGCCCGCCGCGGCCTACCGCAACCTCGCGGTGGCCACCATCGGCTTCGCGCTCACCTTCTGGGCCTGGGACCTGATCGCGCCGCTCGGCAGCAACTTCGGCGACGACCTCTCCCTCAGCTCGTTCGAGCAGTCCTTCCTCGTGGCAGTCCCCGTCATCGTCGGCTCGCTGGGCCGCGTCCCGGTCGGCGCGCTCACCGACAAATACGGCGCGAAACTGATGTTCCCGCTGGTCTCCGCGCTGACCATCGTGCCCGTGCTGCTGATCATCCCGGCCCGGCACAACTTCCTCGCGATGATCGGCGTCGGCTTCCTGCTCGGGCTCGGCGGCACCACGTTCGCCATCGGCATCCCGCTCGTGAACTCCTGGTTCCCGCCCGCGCGGCGCGGCTTCGCGCTCGGCGTCTTCGGCATGGGCATGGGCGGCGTCGCCCTCTCCGGCTACTTCACGCCCCGCATCGCCAAACACGGCGAGAACCTGCCGTTCGTCGTCGTCGCCATCGCGCTCGCCGCGTACGCGCTGCTCGCCGCCGCGCTGATCTCCGACCGCCCCGACCGGCCCGTCCCCACCTCGTCCCTCGTCACCCGGCTCGGCCAGGCCGGCCGGCTGCGGGTCACCTGGGAACTGTCGGCGCTGTACGCGATCGGCTTCGGCGGCATCGTCGCGTTCGGCGTGTACCTGCCTACGTATCTGAAGACGTGGTACGACCTCGACCCCACCGACGCGGGCACGAAGGCGGCCGGGTTCGCGCTGGTCACCGTCGTCTTCCGGCCCATCGGCGGTTGGCTCTCGGACCGGATCCACCCGGCGACCGTCACCGCGTGGGCGCTCGTCGTCGTCGCCCTCTTCGCCATCGTCCAGGCGTTCGACCCGGCGATGAACCCGATGGGCACGATCTGCCTGCTGCTCATGGCGGCCGGGCTCGGCACCGCGAGCGGCAGCGTCTTCGCGCTCGTCTCGCAGGTCACCCCGCAGCCGCAGGTCGGCTCCGTCACCGGCATCGTCGGCGCGATGGGCGGCCTCGGCGGCTTCGTCCCGCCGCTGGTCATGGGCGCGATCTACAGCGCCAAGAACTCCTACTCCATCGGCTTCATGCTCCTGTCCGACCTGGCCCTCGCGGGCTGCGTCTACGCGTACGGGCGGATGCGGAACGCCGGCGCGGAGGAGTAGAGCCGTCCGATTCGGGTCCTTCGGGTCCTTCGGGTCCTTCGGGTCCTTCGGGCCCTTCGGATCCTTCGGATCAGGCCGGATCACTCCGCTGGAACGTCCTCGAAGAGATGCCGGACGGTCGAGCGGTAGTTGGTGCGCACGTGCGCCAGCGCCACGGCCCGCGCCCGCTCCGGGTCGCGGGAGGCGATCGCGTCGTACAGGTCCCGGTGCTCGGCGAGCTGCTGCGGCCACTCCTCGTTGCGCCGGGTCAGCCAGCGCAGCCGGCCCTCCACCGGCCGCATCACCTCCGTGATCAGTCCATTGCCCGCCATCTCGATCAGGCGGTCGTGGAAGCGGCTGTTGACGTCCGTGATCGTCTCGGCGTCGTCCTCGCGCGTCGCCCGGGTCGCCAGCTCCAGCAGCACGGCGAGATGAGCCAGGTCGTCCCGGGTCGCGCGGGCGGCGGCGAGCCCGATCGCGTACACCTCCAACGCCTCACGCAGCTCGAAGAGTTCCGTCACGTCCGTCCGGGTCAACGTCCGTACGACGGCCCTGCGCGGCGTCTCGAACGTCACGAACCCCTCGATGAGCAGCGCCCTGATCGCCTCCCGCACCGGCACCCGGGACACCCCGAACCGCTCCGCCAGCTCCCGCTCCACCAGCCGCGCGCCCGGCCGCAGCCGCCCCCCGATGATGTCCTGCCGCAGCGAGGCCAGCACCCGCTCCCGCACCGCCCCCAGCGGTTCCACCGTCGTCATGCCCACATCTTCCCCGACGGGGGCACGGCGCGGTGCCGGCCGGGTGGGGTCAGGGTTTCAGGGGGTAGGTGTGGGCGTCCTGCCAGCCTGTTCCTGCGCCGCCCGGGGTCGTGATCAGGCGGATCGATGTGATGCGGGTGCTGAGGGGGAGGTGGGGGGTGAAGGCGGTGTCGGGGAGGTCGTCCGTCGCGCCGCCGCTCGCCAGCGTGAGGTGCGGGTCCAGGCCGTCGGGGCCGAAGACGCCGCGGTAGGGGACCGCCTGCGGCCAGCGGGCGCGCAGGGACGCCAGCAGGGCGCGGAGCGGGGCGTCCGGCTCCGGGGGGAGGTAGAGGACGCCGGGCCAGCGGCGCAGTTCGCGGAAGTGGAGGGTGAACGCGGGGGTCGCCGCGAAGAGCGCGCGCAGTTCGGCGTCCACCTCGGGCGTGAGCCGCGACATCGGCAGGAACGGGTAGAGCAGCGTCACATGGGCGCGGGTCGGCGTGCGGACCAGCCCCGGGCACGCGTCCGCCTCCGGGACCGGGAGGGACAGGGCCGTGTCGCCGGGGAGGTCGGGCCAGCCGCCGTGGTCGTGCGGGCGGTCGCGCTCCGGGGCGTCGGAGGGCGCGGAGGAAGGAGTGTTCGGCACGGTCAAGTGTCACATCGGGGAAACCCGCTCGTTTCCCCGGCTCCACGAACGGGCTTTACGGTGGAGTGACCGGTTCACGCCGGTTCGAGTCGTCCGGCAGCGCCGCCGCAGACCTCCGTGCCCGTACGACAGGAGTCCGCGCAGCCCCATGGCCCGCCCCCGCGTCCGCCTCTCCGCCCTGCCCCGCGTCCGTCCCTCCGCCCTGCCGCCCTGGCTCGGCCACGCCCTGCGCACCCAGCGCGCGCCCGTCCCCTGGGCCGCCGCCGTGCGGGGCGCTCTCGCCGCCGGGCCCCTGCTCGGCCTCGCGCTGCTCGCCGGACGCCCGTCCGCCGGAGTGCTCCTCGCGCTCGGCGCCATGCTCGCCGGCGTCAACGACCGCCCCGGCACCCGGCGACGGGCCCTGACGCGGCTCGGCGGGCCCGCGCTCGCCGGGGCGTGCGGCATGTTCCTCGGCAGCGTCCTCGCCATGCTCACCGGCGGCGGGGCCGGGCGGCTGGTCGCCGGTGGCGTCGTCGTCGCCTCTTTCGCCGCACTCGGCGCGGTGGGCGGCGCGGTCAGCGCGATCGGGCCCGTCGCCTCGACCGTCGGTACGCAACTGCTCGTCACCACCGCCGTCGGCGCCGGGATGCCCCTGCCGGAACCGCCCTGGCAGCGGGCCGCGCTGTTCGCGTGCGGCGCCGGCTGGCTGATCGTGCTGCGCCTGACGCTGCCGTCCCCGGCCGTCCGCACCGCCCGCGCCCAGGGCCTCGGCTACCTGTACGACGGGGAACGCGCCGCGGTCGCCGCCGTGTACGACGCCGTCGCCGCGCTCCTCGACGCCGCCGGCAGCCCCGCCGCGCCCGCCCGCCGCGCCGCCCTGACCAGCGCCCTCGACCACGCCCAGGACGCCCTGCGCCCCCTCGGCGGCGACGGGCCCGCGCCCCGGCTGCTGCGCGCCCGCTATCTCGCCGCGCTGCCGCTCGCCGAAGCCGCGACCGCCCTCGCCTGGACCGGCAGGCCCGTGCCCGAACGGGCCCGCACAGGCCCCCGGCGCCTCGCCGCCGCCGTCCGCGCGGGCACCCCTTGCGGCACGCTCCCCGCGCCGAGCCGGGACGACGCGGGGCTGCGGGCGCTGGACGAGGCGCTGCTGCGGGCGGCGGAGGCGTTCGACGGGGGCGGCCCGGGAGGGCGTGACCTGCCGGACTCCGCACCGCAATCCCCGTACGGGCGGCAGCGGTTCCCGTACGGGCGTCAGCGGTCCGAGGACGGGCGCGAGCAGTCCGCGTACAGGCGTCGGCGGTTCCCGTACGGGCCTCAGCGGTCCGAGGACGGGCGCGAGCAGACCCCGTACGGGAGCAAGCCGGCCGCGGACCGGTGCGAGCCGTCCCCGGACGCGCGCGAACGGGCCCCCTACGCGCGCGAGGCAGGCCATCCGGCGGCGCCCCCCGACGACCGGCGCGTCCGCGTGCTGCGCGCGCTGCGGCGGGCCACCGGGTCGGCGGGGCGCGAGTACGGGACCCGCGTCGGGCTGTCCTTCGGCGCCGGGGCCGCGCTCGCCCAGCTGCTGCACCCGGTGCACTGGTACTGGCTGCCCGCCACCGCCGTCTTCCTCGTCAAGCCCGACCTCGGGCCGCTCGTCTCGCGCGCGTTGTGCCGCGCCGCCGGCACGGTCGTGGGCGCCGCCCTCTTCGCGGCCCTGGCCGCCGTCCTGCCGAGCCCGCTCGGGCCGCTGGCGCTGGTCGTGCTGTGCGGGGCGCTGATCCCCGTCGCCACGCGGCACTTCGCCGCGCAGACCGCCGTCATCACGGTGCTCGTGCTGAGCCTGGTGCTGGTCGGCGGCGAACCGCCCGCCTCCTGGAGCCGCATCACCGACACCCTCGCCGCCTGCGCCCTCGTCCTCGTCGCCGGTCATCTGCCCGGCCCCCGCGCCCACCGCGCCGGCGGCGTCCGGACGCGGCTCGACGAAGCGCGGGAGGCCGCCCACGCGTACGTACGGCATGTGCTGCGCGAACCGGAGGCCGGCGCGTCCGTCGCCCCGCGCGCGGTGGGGGACCGGCTCGACCGGTGGCTGCTGCGGCGCGAGGCGTACCGCACGCTCGCCCAGGCGCGCGCCGCCGCCGATCTCGCGGCCGCCGAACTGCCGCTGCTCGCCCGGCAGTCGGACGGCGCGCGGGAGACCGCGCTCGCCCTGGAGCGGCTCGTGGACGCGACGACCGCGTGCGCCGTCCACGTCGACGACACCGGCCGAGTGCCACAGCAGCACGCCGAACGGATCGGCGTGCTGCTCGCGGAACTCCCGCGCTGAGCGGCCCTGCGGACCTGGCCCGGGCCCGGGCCAGGGCCCCGGCCTTACGGCTTGGGCAGCGCGCAGCCCGGGGCGGACAGGTTGATCTTGTTGCCGGCGCCCACGCACGGCACGATGCCGTACGTCTGCTGCGCGTAGTTGATGCCCTGGCGGACCGTCACGTTGCCGTTCTCGTCCACCTCGCACGGGTTGTTGTCCGTGCAGCGGGCGCCGTCCTCGTTACCGGTGTTGTTCACCGCGACGACCTTGCCCGAGGTGCGGTCGAGGACCGGCGAGCCGGACGTGCCGCCGATGGTGTTGCACGCCGAGGTGTAGCGGACCGAGTCCTTCCAGGTCCAGGACCCTTCCTTGAGCCGGTACGCGAACCCGTCGATCGAGCAGTTGTAGATCTTCTTCCAGTAGCCCGACACGACACTGATCGCCGTGCCCTGCGCGGGCCGGGCCGCCGACAGCTCCAGCGCCTTGATCCCGTAGGAGCTCTCTATCTGCTGGTACGTGCTGGTGAGCTGGTAGAGCGAGACGTCCGTGTCCGTCATCGTCCCGTACGCCACCTTGCTCGCGCGGAGCGTGGCGACCTTGCTGCCCGCCGAGTTGAGCAGGCTGAACGTGCGCGAGGACGGCTGGTCGACGATGACCTGCCCGGGGCCGGGGAAGCCGGACTCCAGGCAGTGGCCGTTGGACATGACGAGCGCCGGGTCGGTCGGCTGCGAGGAGGGGACGCGGACGACCGAGCCGGAACAGTTGCTGAGCGCCACCGTCCCGGCGAAGCTGACGGCCTTCAGGGTCGGCTGCGGCGCGGTGTGCTGGTCGAGCGCGGAGGCCGGGGCCACCGCAGCGCCCAGGAACAACGTGCCACCGAAACACGCGGCGGCCAGGGTCTTCTTCATGTGGGGGGTCCTCTTCCGTGGTGGGAGTGGTGCACGGAGTAGCGGGTTGCCGCATCGCCGCATGACCGGGCCGTCGCACGGCCGGGGCGGCGCGTGCGACAGGAGGCCGTGCGTGTTTGGCATGAGCATTGTGAGGGCGTACGGCTCAGCGGACAACAGGGCGTCCTGAGCGGACATCGGGACCGAAGCGAAGACCGGCCAAGATTCTTTCCCCGCGGGCGATGAGTTCCGCGCCCCTTCGCGGTCCACCCTTCGAAGCGCCGATCCGAGGAGGAACCATGGGGCTGCCGAAGGTGGTCACGCGCGAGGAATGGCTCGCGGCCCGTGAGGAGTTGCTGGCCCTGGAGAAAGCCGCGACCCGCGCGCGCGACGCGTTGAACACGCGGCGGCGCGAACTGCCCATGGTCGAGATCGACAAGCTGTACGTGTTCGAGGGACCGGACGGCAAGGCGGAACTGCTCGACCTGTTCGAGGGGCGCGACCAGCTCGTCGTCTACCACTTCATGTTCGACCCCGAGTGGGACGCGGGCTGCCGCTCCTGCTCCGGCTTCCTCGACCAGATCGGCCATCTCGCGCATCTACGCGCGCGTGGCACGGCGTTCGCCGCGGTCTCGCGCGCGCCGTTCACCAAGATCCTGCCGTTCAAGGCACGGATGGGCTGGACGCTGCCCTGGTACTCCTCCGGTCTCAGCGCCTTCAACCAGGACTTCGGCGCGACCCTCGTCGATGGCGATGACGGCTCGCTGCGCGAACGCCCCGGGCTCAGTTGCTTCTTGCGCGACGGCGAGCGGGTCTTCCACACGTACTCGGCGTTCGACCGCGGCCTCGACAACATCGGCTTCACGACGAACCTGCTCGACCTGACCGCACTCGGCCGCCGGGAGGAGTGGGAGCTGCCCGCGGGCCGCGCCTCGGCGCTCGGCGCGCCGGCCGGCAGCGCGGGCGTCCGCTACCACGACGAATATCTCGACTGATACCGCGACGAACACCTACGGCCGTCCCGGAGAGGTCCCGAACCGGTGTCATTGTCGTCACGCCCGCTTCCTCGACCGCCCCGCAGGCGTTCTCTTCCCTGAACACCGCCACCGCACTGCGGCGGCGCCGACACGGGGGACAGGGACAGACGACGATGAACGACAAGAGCGAGAAGAACAGCAAGTACCGCAGGGGCGTGACACCCATGGCGCCGGAGGGGCGTACGAGGCAACCGGGGCTGGCTGTACGGGAGGTGTTGCGGCGCTTCCCGGCGGGCGGCCCGCGCGGCTCGTGGCCCGCCGAGGAGTTCGCGCACGCGTGCCGCGAGGAGGGCCGACGGGCCGAAGTGGTCATGGACCTGGCGTCGGACGCGTTCCTGGTGGTGGAACGGGGCGGGCAACGGGGCGGGGAACGGGGTCCCGCCGCGGAACCTGTCGGCTGAACTGCTCGGCCTGCAACGCGTACAGCTCCGCGTACACGCCCCCGGCGGCGAGCAGCTCGTCGGGCGGCCCCGACTCCACGAGCCGCCCCCGCTCCAGGACGTGCACGAGATCCGCGTGCCGCACCGAGGCGAGCCGGTGCGTGATCAGTACGACGGTCTGCCCGGAGCCCGCCAGCGACCTGATCCGCTCGAAGACCTCCAGCTCGGCGCGGGCGTCGAGCGCCGCCGTCGGCTCGTCCACGATCAGGACGCTGCCCTTGCGGAACGCGGCCCGCGCGATCCCGAGCCGCTGCCACTGCCCGCCCGACAGCTCGTGGCCCCCGCTGAACGCGCGGGCCAGTAACGTGTCGAGGCCGTGCGGCAGTTCCCGTACGACCTGCTCGGCGCCCGCGAGGCCCACCGCCGCGCCGACCCGTTCCTCGGTGGGCTCGTCGGTGGAGCGGCCGATGCCGACGTTGACGCGGGCGGTGAAGGGCCAGCGCTTGAAGTCCTGGGCGACCATGGCGACCCGCTCGGCCAGCAGCGCCCGGTCGACGTCCGCCGCGTCCACGTCATCCCACAGGACGCGCCCGCTCTGGGGCGCGTACAGCCCGGCGAGCAGCTTCACCAGCGTTGTCTTGCCCGAGCCGTTCTCGCCGACGAGCGCCACGATCCGGCCCGTCGGCACCGTCAGCGTCAGATCGTCGAGCGCGGGGCGGGCGGAGCTGCCCGGGTAGGCGAACGACACGTTCTCGAACCGGATCTCGCGCGGCTCGGGCGGCAGCGCGACACCGCCCGCGGGGATCGCGCGCCGCGCCGCCTCCACGTGCAGCCGCTCCAGATCGCCCACGAACAGGGCGTCCTCGTGCAGCGAGTTGACTTCGAGGACGAGCGAGTCGAGCGACTGCGAGCCCGTACGGATCGCTATCACGGCCGTGCCCGCCACCGACAGGGCCATCGCGCCGGTGAGCAGCAGCAGGCCGAGCGTGGTGTACGTCGCCGCCGTGGCGAGGCCCGTCCAGGCTGCCGCGACCAGGCCGGTGCGCGCGGCGAGCCGGGCCAGCCGCGCCTGCTCGGCCTCCTGCGTCTCCGACATGGCCCGGAAGTGCCGCAGCAGGAACGGTCCGACGCCGTGCACGCGGATCTCGGGCGCGGCCACCGTGTCGATGAGCAGGCTGCTGATGAGCCGCCCCGCGCGCGCGTGCTGCACCCATACATGGAACGAGCGGTAGCGGCGGCGCGCGATCGTCAGCGCGCTCCACGCGCTCGGCACGGTCATCGTCACGAGCAGCGGCAGCAACAGCGGATGCAGCACGGTCAGCACGCCGGCGGCGGCGACGAGGGAGATCAGCGCGTTCACGACGCGGGTCGAGGTGGCGATCATCCGGCGGGCGGACGAGGCCCCGTACTGCGCGGTGTCCAGCAGCTTGTGGAACGCGTCGTCCTCGATCGCCGCCAGCTCCACCGCCGCCGCCCGCTCCAGATACCGCTCCGTGGCGAGCCGTTCGACCTTGGGCTCCAGCCGTCCCGTCGCGTACGTCGACGCCGCGCGCAGCAGGGCGGCGACGAACAGGACGCAGGCCACGGCGATCAGGGCGGGCGCCGCGCCGCGCAGCCGGTCCGCGATCGGGCCGCCGCCGACCAGACGGGCCAGCACGCTATTGACGGCGAGCAGGTTCACCGCCTGCGCGATGCCGCGCCCCGACTCGGCCGCGAGGACGAGGGCTGCGGCGCGGCGGTCGGCGTCCCGCGCGAGGCGCAGACTGGAGGCGAGCAGCGCCGGGAGCCGGGACAGCATCGCCCGGAAGTTCAGTTGGAGGAACGCGTCCTCATGCGCCGACCAGCCGTTCTCGTACCGCAGCGGTCCGCCGAACAGCAGGTGTTCGGACGCGGACGTCTCCGGCTCCGCCGACCGCGCCTTGGCTCTCCCCATCGGACCCCCGTCCCCCGAACTCCCTTGTCCGGCAAGGGAGTCGTCCCCCGAGTTATCCCACGAACGCCCGCCCCGGGACACGGCCCGCGCGCGGACTCGGGGCGCGTGGGGCGTACGGGAAGGTTGGGGCGTACGGGAAGGTGGGGGCGGCGCCTTCGCGCAGGCGCGGTGGCGAGGGGGCCGTCAGGGAGCGCCGCGGGCGCGTCAGGGCGTGTTGACCGAGCGGGACCAGGCCGGGATGGTGCCCGTGACCCGGCACAGCGCCAGATACAGCGGGATCGGCGGCGTGTACGGCACCGCGCCCTCGGGGCAGTGGATGAGGTCCGGGGTGCGCGCCGCGTCCAGCACGAGCGCCCCCGCCGCGTACCGCGCCGGCTCCGGCCACTCCAGCGCGACGTCGGAGTCGGCCGGCACCAGCCACCACCAGTGCGTGCCGTCCGCGTAGACGCACCCCATCTGCGGCAGCCGCCGGGTCATCGCCCGGGCGAACGCCTCAGGCACCCGTACCGCGTCGCAGCCCAGCGGCGCGGTCATGCCCTCGGGCAAGGCCAGGCGTATGGGCGCGGGAGGGTGCGGGGACCGGCGGGCGGCGCTGCGCCGCCGGGCGAGCCCCACCAGAGTGTCGAGCTGCATCGTCCGCGTCGTCACCACGCACATCCGTTTCCCGCTGTCCCCGCGCAGCACGTTCGTCGTTCTCGTCCGCCTGGTCGGGGCGGACGTTCACCAGGCCCATCCGGCTCCATCGGAGACGTCCGGCACGGGCCCCGGGCCGGGGGCGGACCCCGCGACCCTCGGCAGTTCGGCCCAGACGAGCAGTCCGGGTTCGGTCTCCTGGGCGCCCCACGCGGAGGAGACGGCCGCGACGAGGAGGAGCCCCCTGCCGTGCTCCTCCTCGGGCGTGGTCCGGCCCTCGGCGCGGGGCTCGCCCGGCAGGCAGCCTTCGTCGCGTACCGCTATACGGACGCGCTCACCGGCGGCGTCGCGCAGGTCGTGCAGCTCGCACAGTATGCGTCTGCTGGCCGTGTGCACGATCGCGTTCGTGACCAGCTCGGACACGACGAGTGCCGCCGCGTCGCAGGTGTCCTCGCACGCGCCCCACCGGCTCAGGTGGGCACGCGTCATTCGCCGGGCCTGAGCGGCGGAGCCCGGGTGGGGAGCCAGTTCGAAGCTGCTGCGGCGGACCGGGGCCCCGAGCGGGGTGCCCGGACGGTCACCGAGCGTAGCTTCGCCGGCTTCTGTTCCTAAGGGCGCGGACGGAGTCACGCTTGCCACTATCGCCCCGTCGTGAACACTTGGCAAGAGCCACTCTGAAAAGTGCAGAGTGCAGTGTTCCTCCTGGAGTGGGCATGGCACACTGCTCGCAGCAGCTCGTCGCGCGGCGCCCAACGGGGGCGAACCGCGGGAAACAGCCGGTGACCTCGGTCTCCGGCGCCATTCCGCGGCTGGATTCGAACACTCGGACTACGGGTCGTCTTTACGGGAGGTCAGGGGCGTGAGCGAACCGCGGTCCGCGCCGACGGTCGGCCAGGTCGTGCTCGGCCGCCGCCTCCAGGACCTCCGCGAGGGCGCCGGGCTCAAGCGCGAGGACGCGGCGAAAGTACTCCGCGTGACCGCCGCGACCGTCCGACGCATGGAGACGGCCGAGGTCGCGCTCAAGATCCCCTACCTCCAGCTCCTCCTGAAGTCCTACGGCGTCGCCGACGACGAGGCCGAGTCCTTCGTGCAGCTCGCCGAAGAGGCGAACAAGCCGGGCTGGTGGCAGCGGTACCACGACATCCTCCCCAACTGGTTCTCGATGTACGTGAGCCTGGAGGGCGCCGCCTCCCTCATCCGGTCCTACGACCCGCACTTCGTGCCGGGGCTCCTGCAGACCGAGGACTACGCGCGCGGGGTGCTGCTCTCCGGCGCGATAGGGCGGGCCCTCGCCGACGACCCCGACGTCGTCGAACGGCACGTCGCCCTGCGCATGCAGCGCCAGAACCTCCTGACCCGCGAGGGCGCGCCGCGCGTGTGGATGGTCATGGACGAGACCGCCCTGCGCCGCCCGGTCGGCGACGCGGACGTGATGCGCGCCCAGATCGACCGGTTGCTTGAGGCAATGGAGCTGCCGAACGTCACGCTCCAGATCGCCGAGTTCGCCGCCGGGCCGCACCCGGGCACCTACGGACCCTTCGTCCTGTTCCGATTTGCCATGTCAGAACTGCCGGACATGGTCTACAGCGAGTACCTGACCGGTGCCGTCTACCTCGACGCGCGCCCCGAGGTGGCCACGCACCTCGAAGTCATGGACCGCATGGCGGCGCACGCCGCGACGGCACAACGCACAAAGGAGATCCTCCGCGATCTCCGCAAGGAGCTGTGAATGGACTCGATCAAGGACCGAATACGAGGCGTCGACGGGGAGCCGATCTACAACGGCATGCCCGCGCGCGAACTCGGCAGCGAAGGCTGGCACAAGCCGTGGAGCGGCGGCAACGGGGGCAACTGCCTCGAAGCCATGAAGCTGGCCGATGGGCGGGTCGCCGTCCGTCAGTCCTCGGACCCGGACGGGCCCGCGCTCATCTACACGCCGGGTGAGATCACCGCGTTCATCGAGGGCGCGAAGTCTGGCGCCGCGGACTTTCTCCTGTCCTGACCTTGTCCTCCGTCCGGGGCGGGTTCTTTTGTCGGGCGGGTGTTTTGGGGCCTGGGCGGTTTTCTACGGGGGTTCCGGGCGGGGTGTTGTCGGGGGTGCCGGGGCTTTTTGCCGGGTGGGGTGGCTTGGGTTTGGTGTGGTGGTCCCGGTTCGTCGTGGCTGGTCGCGCAGTTCCCCGCGCCCCTGAGGGGGTTGGTGGGGTGGGGGCGGGTTTTTGGCCGGGTGGCTTGGGGTTGGTGGGGTGGTTCGGGTTCGTCGTGGCTGGTCGCGCAGTTCCTCGCGCCCCTCAGGGGGCTGGTCTCCTCGCGGCCCTGAGGGGCGGGCGGGTCAGGTGGCTTGTAGGGGTGGGAGCAGTGCTTCGCACAGGGCTGTGAGGGCCGCTTCGTATGCTCGGTCCGCCGCTGCCGCGTAACCCACGACCAGGCCGTCCGCCGGGGCCTGCGTGCCGGTCGCCCGCGGGTGCCGGAAGTACGCGAGGCCGTCCAGGGCCACTCCGTGCCGGCCTGCCGCCTCCAGCGCCGCCGCTTCCGTGCCGGCCGGCAGCCGCAACACCGCGTGCAGCCCCGCAGCGATCCCCGTCACCTCCACCCGCGGCGCCCGCCGCGCCAGCACCGCCACCAGCCGGTCCCGCCGCCCCCGGTACCGCTGCCGCATCCGCCGCACATGCCGGTCGTACGCCCCTGACGCCACGAACTCCGCGAGCGCGAGCTGCTCCAACACCCCCGCCCACGCCTCCCGTTCGCCCTTCGCCGCGACGACCTCGCCCACCAGCTCACGCGGCAGCACCATCCACCCCAGCCGCAGCGCGGGGGAGAGGCTCTTGCTCACCGACCCCACGTATACGACCCGCTCCGGATCGAGCCCCTGCACGGCGCCGACCGGCTTACGGTCGTAACGGAACTCCCCGTCGTAGTCGTCCTCCAGCACGAAACCGTCCCGCACCCGCGCCCAGTCCACCGCCGCCGCCCGCCGCTCCGCATGCAGCGGCCCACCGGTCGGGAACTGATGCGCCGGCGTCAACAACACCCCCCGCCCCCGGAACCCCGCCAACTCCGCGACCCGCGCCCCGCCCTGATCCACCGCCACCGGCACGGTCCGCACCCCGGCCCGCTCCACCAGCGCCCGATGGAACGGCAAGCCGTACTCCTCCACCGCCAGCGGCCCGCGCAGCACCCCCTCCCCGTACAGCAGCCGCAGCGCGTGCGCGAACCCCGAGCAGATCACGATCCGGCCCGGTTCCGTCCGCACCCCGCGCGCCCGCGCCAGGTACTCCGCGAGCGCCGTCCGCAGTTCGATCCTGCCCTGCGGATCACCGGGCCCGAACGCCGCCGTCGGCGCCTGCGCCAACGCCCGCCGGTACGCCCGCGCCCACGCCTCCCTCGGGAACGCCGACGCGTCCGGCGCGCCCTGCCGCAGATCGTGCGCCGGTCCGCCGGAACGCTCCGGGACCCGCGCGGGCTCCCGCTCCGCCGCGCCCGGCGCCCCGGCCCGGTCCGCGACCCGCGTGCCCGAGCCCTGGCGCGCCGTGAGCCAGCCCTCGGCGACGAGTTCGGCGTAGGCGTCGGCCACCGTGTTGCGGGCCACGCCGAGATCCGCCGCCAGCGCCCGGTACGGCGGCAGTCGCATACCGGCGGCGAGCCGTCCCGACCGCACCGCCTCCCGCAACGCCCGCGCGAGCGCCCCCCGCCTACTGCCCGAACCCGCCAGCTCCAGATGCAGATCGACCCCGAGTCGCTCCGCGGCATCGACCCATGACTCCGCCACGACAGCGCACCCTACCGGCGGTCAGTCCGTCGCCCCGCTCAGGTCAGCGCCAGCACGAACAGCCCCGAGGAGACGGCCGCCGCCGCGGCCCGTATGTGGTTCCACCACACCCACTCGCGCAGGTAGACCTGCCAGTACGCGGCGCTGGACTCCGCCTCCTCCGCGCCCGCGAGGCCCGCCAGCGCCTCGTTGCGCGGCACGTTCGCCGCGACCGTCACCCCGAACGAACCCGCCAGATACAACGCCGCCCCCGCCAGCAGCTCCACCGTCGCCCCCTCGGGCCACAGCACGAACGTCACGACGGCGATCACCGCGCACAGCGCCGCCGCCCCCATGAAGACGACCATGAAGGGGGCCGACACGGCCGCCACGTTGATCGCGTTCATCGCGGCGATCCCGCGCGCGGCCGGCAACGCCCCGAGCCCGCGCATCACGAACGTGGAGAACGCCACGAACACCCCCGCGGACACCCCGCACCACAGCGCGCCCAGCACCACCAGCGCAAAATACGGTCCCTCGACCATCCCGCCCCCCTCGGATCTCTCGCCCCGCCCGGGATCATGCCTCACATCGGCCCCCGGCATCAGCCTCCGCCGTCGACCCCCGCCGCCCGCCAGCCCTCCAGCACCCGCGCCACCGGCCCCGCCACCAGCGCCCGCGCCTCCTTCCATCCGACGCCCTCCATCAACATCTGGTCGTACGCGGTGTCGACATGCCGCACCGCCGCCCGCACCGCCGCCTCCACCGCACCCGGCGCCAGCGCCCGCCCCGCCGCGCTGCGCCCGACGCGGCCGCTGCCGCGCAGGGCCGCGTGCGCCGCGACGGCCGCCGCCCGCTCCTCGGGGCAGCCCGGGAACAGCCGCCGTATCTCCGCCGCGAACTCCGCCACGAACCGCTCGTCGGCCGCCGCCCGCCGCCGCGCGTCCCGCACCCTGCGCCGCGCCCGCGCGTCCGCGTCCGCCAGGCACCGCCGCTCCGCCCGCGCCAGCGCCGCCTCCTCCACGAGGACGCCTTGGCGCTCGTACCGGCCGCGCCGCCGATGGAAGCGGACCACCACCGCCGACAGCGCGCTCTCCTCCCGCGCCCGCCGCGTCAACGCCGTGTCCCCGCGCGGCAGATACACCAGAAGCGCGAGGTCCGCGCAGACCAGGCAGCGCGGCCGGCCCTCCGCCAGCACCAGCAGGGCCAGCGGCCCCGACCGGCAGACGGCACAGCGTCTGCTCTTGACCGGCTGGAACACGACGGGCCCGCGCCCCGCCACGACTCCGCTGCTCATACCCGCTTCATGCCCGCAGGGTGGCCCCCGCAACGCCCCTCCGCCGCGCCCGCCCCGCCCTGCATCATGGGACGTGTGCGACTCGAAGCGATCACCTGGGAACGGCTCGGCGACCGGCTCGCCGAGCGGCTGCTCGACCTGAAGCCGGCCGACGGCGGCCCCTGGCCCAAGGTCGCCTTCGACGGTGCCCCCGCGGCCCGCCCGGGCGACCTCGCCGCCCGCGTCGGCGAGGCCCTGCGCGTGCGCGGACGCCCCTCGCTCGTGGTCGCCGCCGAGGGCTTCCTGCGCCCGGCCTCCCTGCGCTACGAGTTCGGAAGGGAGGACGTGGAGTCGTACTACAGCGGCTGGTTCGACACGGGCGCGCTGTGGCGCGAGGTGTTCGGCCCGCTCGAACCGGACGGCACCGGCCGGGTGCTGCCCGACCTGTGGGACCCCGCCACGGACCGTGCCACGCGCAGCCCGTACACCGAACTGCCGCCCGGCGGAGTCCTGTTGCTGCATGGTCCTCTTCTCCTTCAGCACTGGTTCCCCTTCGACCTCACCGTTCACGTCGGCCTCTCCGCGGGGGCCCTGCGGCGGCGTACGCCCGAGGCCGACCGCTGGACCCTGCCGGCCTTCGCCCGCTACGACACCGAGACCGACCCGGCCGCCACGGCGGATGTCGTCGTACGCGCGGACGACCCCCGCCACCCCGCCTGGAACGGCTGAGCCCGCACCGCCCGGTCCGCACCGACCCGGCCGGCCCGCGCCCACCCGTACCCGCCCGGCCCGCTCCGACCCGTACCCGCCCGGCCCGCTCCGACGTGCGTGGTGCCGGGCCCCCGGCGAGACTGAGGGCGGTCGCGCAGGTCACGACGTCCCGCGTCGTGCCGCAGTGCGCGGGCCGACCCCCATCCCCGTCACGGGAGGTACGACATGACCACCGCCGCGGACATCATGCATCCGGGTGCGCGCTGGATACCCGGCCACGAGACCCTCGACCGCGCCGCCCAGCTCATGCGCGAGCACAACGTCGGCGCGCTGCCGGTCAGCGACGAGAACGAGCGCCTCTCCGGCATCATCACCGACCGCGACATCGTCGTGGACTGCGTCGCCATGGGCCACGACCCGGCCAAGGTCACCGCGAGCGAACTGGCCAAGGGCACCCCCCGCTGGATCGACGCGGACGCCGACATCGCCGCCGTCCTGCACGAGATGCAGGACCACCAGATCCGCCGGCTGCCCGTCATCAAGGACAAGAAGCTCGTCGGCATGATCAGCGAGGCCGACCTCGCCGTCCACCTCAGCGACGACCAGATCGCCGCGTGGGTCGAGAGCGTCTACGCCAAGGAGTGAGCGGGCGCCGGGCGCGGCTCACAGCCAGCCGTTGCGCTTGAACCCCCGGTACACGGCCACACAGATCGCGGCTATGACCCCCAGCATCAGCGGATATCCGTACCGCCAGTGCAGCTCCGGCATGTGGTCGAAGTTCATGCCGTAGATCCCGCAGCCCATCGTCGGAACGGCGACGATCGCCGCCCACGCGGTGATCTTGCGCATGTCCTCGTTCTGCGCGACGGTCACCTGGGCGAGATGGGCCTGGAGGATCGAGTTGAGCAACTCGTCGAAGCCCGCTATCTGTTCGGCCGCGCGCAGCAAGTGGTCCGACACGTCCCGGAAGTACGCCTGTATCTCGGGCGGGACCACCGGAAAGGGCCGCCCGGACAGCTCCTGTATCGGGCGGGCCAGCGGGGTCACCGCCCGCTTCAGCTCCAGCAGTTCGCGCTTGAGCTGGTAGATGCGGCCCGCGTCGGCGCGCTCGCCCTGGCGCCCGAACACCTCCGTCTCGACCTCGTCGATGTCGGCCTGCACCTCGTCGATCACGGTCAGATAGTCGTCGACGACACTGTCCGCGATGGCGTGCAGCACCGCCGCCGGCCCCTTGGCGAGCTGGTCCGGGTCCGCCTCAAGGCCCTCGCGCACCGGCCCCAGCGACCCGTGCCGGCCGTGCCGCACGGTGACGACGAAGTCGTGCCCGACGAACACCATGATCTCGCCGGTGTCGACGACCTCGCTGGTCGCCGTCAGCTCCGCGTGCTCCACGTAGCAGACTGTCTTTAGGACCGCGAACAGCGTGTCCCCGTACCGCTCGACCTTGGGCCGCTGATGCGCGTGCACCGCGTCCTCGACGGCCAGCGGGTGCAGCTCGAACAGCTCGGCGATGTCCGCGATCTCCGCCTCGGACGGCTCGTGCAGCCCCAGCCAGACGAATCCGTCGTCGCCCGCCTTGCGCACCGCCCGCACCGCTTCCCGCAGGTCCTCGCCGCCCCGCTCGCGCCTGCCGCGCCGGTAGGTCACGCAGTTCACGACGGCCGAGCCGAGCGGGGAGCGCGCCGGGTGGCTCAGGTCCACCCGGGGCCGCCGCCGCGCCAGCCGTGCGACCTTCCGCAGTCCGCCCACCGGGCGCAGGCTGCCGACCCTCCGCAGGTTCCCCGCCATCGCCATGCTCTGCTCCTCGCGCCGGATCGCGTACGTGCTCCGTCCCATGCCTCGCCTCGCTCCCGGGCCGGATGCCCGGTTGCGTGAAGGCCACTTGGCGAGCCAGTCTGCCAGCCGCCACCGACATCGGTCAGAGCCTGTGGGAACGGAACATTCCGTTCCGGGTGTGCGGGGGCATTCGCGTCTCCGTGGGTGCTCGGGGAGGAACCGCCATCAGCCGTACGAGCCGTGCCGTACCCGGCATTCGGCCGCACTGCTGGGATGATCGGACCATGACGGACTCCGGCGGACACTCGTACCTCCTCGACAACCGGCAGGCCGAGGCGGGTGAACGGTTCGACGCCCTCGCAACCCTGTTCGACCCCACGACCTTCCGGCACCTCGAACGGTTCGGCATCGGCTCCGGCTGGCGCTGCTGGGAGGTCGGCGCGGGCGGCACCTCCGTGGTCTCCTGGCTGGCCCGCAAGGTGGGGCCGACCGGCCGCGTCCTCGCCACCGACATCGATACCTCCTGGCAGTCCGGCGCCCCGCGCACCCCCGTCGAGGTCCGCCGGCACGACATCGGCGCCGACGAACCGCCCGCCGAGACCTTCGACCTGGTCCACGCCCGCCTCGTCCTCGTCCATGTCCCCGACCGGGAACGGGCGTTGAGGTCGATGATCGGCGCCCTGCGTCCCGGCGGCAGGCTCCTGCTCGAAGACGCCGACCCGGCCCTGCAACCCTTGCTCTGCCCCGACGAGTACGGCCCCGAGCAGCAGTTGGCCAACCGGCTGCGCCATGGCTTCCGCGCGCTGCTCGCCGAGCGCGGCGCCGATCTGTCCTACGGCCGCAAACTGCCCCGGCTGCTGCGCGAGGCGGGGCTGCGCCAGGTCGAGTCCGACGCGTACTTCCCCGTCGCCTCACCGGCCTGCACCGCCCTCGAACTCGCCACCGTGCGGCAGATCCGTACGACATTGGTCGAAGCGGGGCTCGCCACCGACGCCGACATCGACCGTCACCTCGCCAACGTGGCCGAAGGGTCCATGGACCTCGCCACCGCCCCGCTCATCTCGGCATGGGGCCGCAAGGCGTAGCGCGCGCCGACTCCGCGTGGCGTGGCCATCTCGTACGGCCGACCTCGCAGGGCGCCCCTCGGGAGGCGCCCCGGGCGCGGGGGCGAGCGGGGAGCGCGGGGAGGGTGTGGGCGCCCCGGTCATGGCTTTGGGGGTCGCCCGCCGATCACCCCGACCGCCGTCGCCCCCGCCCGGCACCCCGCCTCCAGGGCGCCCCGCCAGCCCGCGCCCCGCAGCCGCGCCGCGATCAGCGCCCCCGTGAACGCGTCCCCGGCGCCCGTGGAGTCCCGTACGGCGACATCCCGCACCCCGCGCGCGCGTTCCCGTACCGCGCCTTCGCGCGCCAGGCACGCCCCGGCCCGGCCCGCCTTGACGATGACCACCGGGAAGCGCCGGCTCAACTCCGCGCCCGCCGCCTCCGGTCCGCCCGCCCCGCCGAGCAACACCGCCTCGTCGACGCTCGGGAGCAGGACGTCGGCCCCGGCCGCGAGCGCGAGGAAACGTTCCGCGCCGAGTTTCCGCAGGAAGCCCGCCGACGCCGGATCGACACTCACCGGCACACCACGCGCGCGTGCGTCACGCGAAGCCGCCGCCACGAGCGCCCGGCCCGGCGCGGAGAAGAACAGGTAGCCCGACAGATGCAGCCAGCCCGCGCCGTCGAGGACCGCCGGCGACCAGTCCTCGGGGCCGAGGCGCGAGGACGCCCCGCTGTCCGTCAGAAACGTCCGCTCGCCGCCGTTCCCCGCGTCCACCAGGCTGATCACCGAGGCGGTCGCCGCCTCCCCGTCCACCACCAGACGCGGCCGCACGCCCGCGCGGACCAGCGCCTCCTCGTGCCAGTGCGCCGACTCCGCGCCGACCCGCCCGAGCAGCGTCACGCGGCAGCCCGCGCGGGCCGCCCAGCAGGCGACGTTGGCGCCCGCGCCGCCCGGCACCGTGCGGATGGCCGCCGCCGTGTCCGTGCCGGACGCCAGGGGGCCGCGGTGCCGGGCGACGACGTCCGTGACGACATCGCCGACCACCAGGAGCGCCGCGCCGTCCGACGCCTTCACGCCCCGGCCCAGGCCGACGCGATCCGTCCCGCCAGGCGTACGTTGCCGCGCACCGCCGCCAGATTGGCCTACAGGGAGGCGCCTTCGGTGTGCCGGGCCAGGTAGGCGAGGAGGAACGGGGTGACGGCCTGGCCCGTGACGCCCTCCAGGTCGCAGGCGCGCAGCCCGTTCTCCAGCACGCGCGCGTGGAGCGCCGGATCGAGCTGCTCGGACTCGGGGACGGGGTTGGCGACGACGAGGGCCGCGTCCCCGCCGCCGAGCGCGTCCTGCGCCCGCATCACGGCGGCGACCTCGCCCGGGGAGCGCAGGGTCCAGTCCACGGGCTCCCCGGAGTCGGCGAGGTAGAAGCCCGGGAAGCGGTCGGTCCCGTAACCCGCCACGGACACGCCGAGCGTCTCCAGGCGCTGGAGCGTCGCCGGGACGTCCAGGATCGACTTCACGCCCGCGCAGACCACCGTGATCCGGGTCCGCGCCAGCAGCCCCAGGTCCGCCGACTCGTCCTGCGTCTGCGTCCAGCCCCGGTGCACCCCGCCGAGCCCGCCCGTGGCGAAGACCCGTACACCCGCGCGCGCGGCGAGCAGGGCGGTGGCCGAGACGGTCGTGGCGCCGCTCGCGCCGGTCGCCACCGCGAGCGGCAGGTCCCGTCGGCTGAGCTTGCGCATGCCGTCCTCGTGGGCGACACGAGCCAACTGGCCGTCGTCCAGGCCGACACGCGGCTGCCCGTCGAGCACCGCGATCGTCGCGGGGACCGCGCCCTCCTGGCGGACGGCCTGCTCCAACTCCCGCGCCACCGCCAGGTTCCGGGGGCGCGGCAGCCCGTGCGCGATGATCGTCGACTCCAGCGCCACCACCGGACGCCCCGCCTCCAGCGCGTCCCGTACCTCGTCCGCCACGACCACCATGCGCACGCCTCCCGCCCGTCGGCCTGTCCTCACCGACATCCCTGGCGGACGGGCGCCCCTCTCAAACCCGCGAGCCGCCTCCGCGGGAGTGGCCCGAGACGCAGGGGACCCGCACGCCCGCGCGCTCCTGTCGACAAAGGGCTTTACGCACCCGGGGAGCGGCTGTCCCCTCGACGGGCCGTCCAGTCGGCGGGGCGTAGACGGGACGAGCCGTCCAGTGAGGGAAGAGGCGCAGGTCAACTAGGGTGACCGCTCATGACCACGAACGAACCGGCCACCGCTGTGACCACCCCGGCCGACGGCGCGGACGAGCCGCCCGCCACCGAGCAGCCGGCCACCGAGACCTCCGCCTCCTTCGCCGTGAGCGTCCCCGACGCGGTCCTCGAACCGGAGCCGCTCGACGCCGACCAGATCGTCTCCGGGCAGCCCGTCGTCACCGGCAAGGTGCTCTGGGAGTCCGCCGACGGCAAGCAGCTTCGCGGGCTGTGGCAGATCACCCCCGGCGTGGTCACCGACACGGAGGCCAACGAACTGTTCGTGGTCGTCAGCGGGCGCGCCACCGTCGAGGTCGAGGGCGGCGACACGCTGGAACTGGCCCCTGGCAGCGCGGCCGTGCTCCGCGAGGGCGACCGCACGACGTGGACCGTCCACGAGACGCTGCGCAAGGCGTACCACATCACCCTGAGCTGACCACGGGCCCTCACCGACGCGGCCCGGCCACGCCGTCTCCTACGCGGCCTGGCCGCGCCGTCTCCTACGCGGGCCGGCCGCGCCGCGTGAACAGCGTGAGCGCGGCCAGCGGGAGGAGCAGACACGCCACCGCCAGGTTGAGCCAGCCGTAGCTCGCCGTCGCCATGACCAGGCCCGCGCCGCCCCCGCCGAGCCCCGCGGCCACGCTCGTCGTCGTGTCCGACAGGCCCTGCGCGGCCGCCCGCGCCGCCTGCGGCACGGAGTCGGTGAGCAGCGCGGAGCCCGCGACAAGCCCAGCCGACCAGCCCAGCCCCAGCACGAACAGCCCTGCCGCGCTCTGCGCGTGGTGGCCGCCGGCGGTCCCGGCGAGCAGCGCCGCGCACGCCAGCAGGGCCATCGAGAGCCCGATCACCGACAACCGGCCGAAACGATCCGCCAGCTTGCCCATCACCGGCGAGAAGGCGTACATGCCGGCGATGTGCCCGCTGATCACCAGTCCGATCAACTCGATGCCCGCGCCGTGGTGTTCGAGGTCGACCGGCGTCATCGACATCACCGACACCATCGTCGTGTGCGACACCGCGACGGTCGCGAGCGCCAGCCTCGCGCGCGGGGACGCCCACACCGCCGCGAGACCCGCCCTCAGCGAGCGCGCCAGCGCGCTCTGCTCCTCCGCCGGCGCCAGCGCCCGCGCCGTCAGCAGCGGGTCGGGCCGCAGCAGGACGTGCACGACCGCCGCCGCGACCAGGAACACCCCGGCCGCCCACACGAACGGCCCCGCCTCCGGCGGTATCCCGAGCCCGGTGACGCTGCGGCCCGCGGGCGCCGCGATGTTGGGCCCGAGGACCGCGCCGATCGTCGTCGCCCACACGACCGTGGAGATGGCGCTCGCCCGCCGGTCCGGCTCGGCCAGATCCGCCGCCGCGTACCGCGCCTGGAGGTTCGCCGTGGAGGCCGCGCCGAAGCCCACGAGGCCCGTCAGCATCAGCGGGAAACTCCCCAGCGCGGCACCGACCACGGTGACCACCGCGCCGACCGCGCCGATCAGGTAGGCGAGGACCAGACCGGCCCGCCGCCCCCGCGCGTTCATCAGCGAGGCCAGCGGCATCGACAGCACCGCCGTACCGGCCACGCTCGCCGTGGACGCCAGCCCCGACAGCGCCTCGTCGCCGCTCACCTTCTTGGCGAGCACCGTCGCCAGCGCGATACCCGTGGCGGTGCCGAGCCCGCCGAGTATCTGGGAGGCCACCAGCACCCGCTGCGTACGCCGCTGCACCGCGCCGCCCACGCGCGCGTCCTCCGACGCGTCCTCCGCGCGCTGCGACCGCACCCCGCCCACACCCACCGACGCCCCCCTGATCACCTGTCCCGAACCTCCGGGACCCTCTCAGAACAACGGCTCGGGCAACACCCCCTCCAGCGCCAACAACGCGCGCTTGGTCTCCAGACCGCCCCCGAACCCCCCGATGCCGCCGTCCCGCTCCACGACCCGGTGACAGGGCACCACGACCGGCAGCGGGTTCGCCCCCATAGCCGTCCCGACCGCCTGCGCCGCCCCCGGCTGCCCCACCCGGCGCGCCAGGTCCCCGTACCCGACGACCGCGCCGTAGGGCACGCCGCGCGCCAGCTCGCGCAGCACCTGTCGGTTGAACCCGCCGATCAGCGACCAGTCAAGCGGCAGGTCGAAGACCTGACGGCGGCCCGCGAAGTACTCCCGCAACTGCCCCGCCGCCTCGGCGAGCAGCGGGGCGTCCGGCGCGTGCAGCGGCTCGGCCCCGAACCGGGAACCGAGCCGCTCCAGCGTCCTGTCCCGCACGGCGTCGGTCGCGTGGAAGACGACCTGCGCGAGGCCCTCGTCCGTCGCGGCGAGCAACAGCGGCCCGATGGCGCTGTCCACGACGGCCCAGACCACCCGCCGGCCGTCCTCGTTCTGCCCAGTGGCGTTCATGCCGACCACCGTACGGGCGGGCACTGACAACGCCCCCTGACGAGGGCGCCGGACCCTCAGTCCCGGACGGCCGCGCGCACCACGTCCGGCGCGTTCGTGATGATGCCGTCCACGCCGAAGCCGGCCACGCGGCGGGCCGTGTCGGCGTCGTTCACCGTCCAGGTGAACACCTCCAGCGGCTTGCCGTGCGGCCCCTTGAAGGCGTGCACGGCCGCCACGTACCCGGCGGAGATCGTCGTGTGCGAGGGGTTGATCTGGTCCACGAAGGTCGCGTAGCCGGGCAGCTCGGCGACCTTCGGCGTGCCGAGGAAGCCGGTCTTGATGTCCGGGCGCCGCTCGTGGACCGCGCGCACGCTGTCCGCGCTGAAGCTCTGCACGACCAGACGGTTCTTGACGTGCCCCTTGTTCAGCCAGCCGTCCTTGCCGAGCCGGGCGAGGATCTGGTCCTCGATGCCCGGGTACAGCTCCGGCGACTTGATCTCCAGCAGGAGCTTCTGGTGGTTGTGGTCGACCCGCCTCAGGTACGCGTCGAGGGTCGGCACGCGCGCGCCCGCGTACGCGGGGTCCTTCCAACTGCCCGCGTCGAGCTTGGCGATCTCCGCGGCCGTGAAGTCCTTCACGTTCCAGGGAGCGCGGCCCGGATAGACCTCCTCCACGTTCGTGGTGCGCGCAAGGGTCGTGTCGTGGATGACGACGAGCTTGCCGTCCTTGGTGCGCTGCACGTCGTTCTCGACCCAGGTGATGCCGAGGTCGTGCGCCTTGTCGATGGAGTCGAGCGTGTTCTCGGGGGCGTACGCGGAGGCGCCGCGGTGCGCGACCACCACCTGATGGTCGTCGGGGGAGGCGGCCTGCGCGGCCGTGGGCAGGACCAGGACGCCGATGACGACCGAACCGGTCACCGTGGCGAGTGCGGCTGCTGCACGTGCGGACACATCTGCTCCTCATGCGTCGGTGGATCACCGTCGGCACGAGACTGACAGTCAGGTGCCAACGGAAAACAGGCGAAGGATGGTCAGAGGTTGAACTGCGTTATCCAACTGCGACCGCCCCCGTGCAGGAAGCGGGGAGGCTTTGCCGGAAAATCGTTCGGGCGTTCCCGTGTGAGCTTTAATCAGGCTCATCCGAGGCCGCCCCGGCGCCTGCGAAGGGAAGCCGGGTAGACCATCTCAGGCACGACAGGGCGGAAGGGCTGCGACACATGCAGGGCACGGTCGACGGCTTCAGTTACGGACTCGTCACTCCCGTGGTGGCGTACTTCATGGCCTGCCTCGGCGGCGCGCTCGGCCTGCGGTGCACCACGAGATCCCTCCTGGTGGCCAACACCTGGCGGGCCGGCTGGCTCGCGCTCGGCTCCGCCGCGATCGGCTCCGGCATCTGGACGATGCACTTCATCGCCATGATGGGCTTCACCGTGAAGGGTGTGCCGATCCACTACGACAAGCCGATCACGTTCGCCAGCCTCGGCGTCGCCATCGTCATGGTCGGCATCGGCGTCTTCATCGTCGGCTACAAGGGCGCGACGGGCCCCGCCCTGTTCACCGGCGGCACGATCACCGGGCTCGGCGTCGCCACGATGCACTACCTGGGCATGGCCGGAATGCGCCTGCACGGGACGCTCCAGTACAACACCTTCACCGTCGCGGCCTCCGTGGTGATCGCCATGGCCGCCGCCACCGCCGCCCTGTGGGCCGCCGTCCAGATCCGCGGCATCGTCTGGAGCCTCGGCGCGAGCCTCGTCATGGGGCTCGCCGTCTCCGGCATGCACTACATGGGCATGGCGGGCGTCAGCGTGCACCTCCATAGCGTCACGTCCGGCAGCCCCGGTGGCGATTCCGCCGCCAGCATCCTCGCCCCGATGCTCATCGGCCCGCTCTGCTTCCTGCTCCTGGCCGGTGTCGTCGTCCTGTTCGACCCGATGATGGTCATGGGCCGCCCCGACTGGCGCGACGCCCGCGAGGCCGCCGAGCAGCGCCCCGGCACCCCCGCCCGCCGCATCGTCGCCGCCCCGCCCCGCGGCCCCCGCCGCGAACCCTCACGGGCCCCTCAGGGCTGGTGAGAGGGGCCCGAGGCCCGGGCGCCGCCGCGGTTCGACCCCGGTTGTCAGTGGGTGGTCGTACGGTGGAGAACATGCGGCCCGTATCCCAGATCGAACGCACGGTGGCGCCTTTCGAGGTCGTCAGCCCGTACCAGCCCAGCGGTGACCAGCCGGCGGCCATCGCCGAGCTGGAGAAGCGCATCACCGCGGGCGAGAAGGACGTCGTCCTGCTCGGCGCGACCGGCACCGGCAAGTCCGCCACCACCGCGTGGATGATCGAGAAGCTCCAGCGCCCCACGCTCGTGATGGCGCCGAACAAGACGCTGGCGGCCCAGCTCGCCAACGAGTTCCGCGAGCTGCTGCCGAACAACGCGGTGGAGTACTTCGTCTCGTACTACGACTACTACCAGCCCGAGGCGTACGTCCCGCAGTCGGACACGTACATCGAGAAGGACTCCTCGATCAACGAGGAAGTGGAGCGCCTGCGCCACTCCGCGACGAACTCGCTGCTGACCCGCCGCGACGTCGTCGTGGTCGCCTCCGTCTCCTGCATCTACGGCCTCGGCACCCCGCAGGAGTACGTGGACCGCATGGTCCCGCTGAAGGTCGGCGCCGAGATCGACCGGGACGAGCTGCTGCGCCGCTTCGTGGACATCCAGTACACGCGCAACGACCTGGCGTTCCAGCGCGGCACCTTCCGGGTGCGCGGCGACACCATCGAGATCTTCCCGGTCTACGAGGAGCTCGCCGTCCGCATCGAGATGTTCGGCGACGAGATCGAGGCACTCTCCACGCTGCACCCGCTCACCGGCGAGGTCATCAGCGACGACGAGTCCCTGTACATCTTCCCCGCCTCGCACTACGTGGCCGGCCCCGAGCGCCTGGAGCGCGCGGTCAACGACATCGAGAAGGAACTGGTCGAGCGCCTGGCCGAGCTGGAGAAGCAGGGCAAGCTGCTGGAGGCCCAGCGGCTGCGCATGCGCACCACGTACGACATCGAGATGCTGCGCCAGATCGGCTCCTGCTCCGGCGTGGAGAACTACTCGATGCACTTCGACGGCCGCGAGCCCGGCTCCCCGCCGAACACGCTGCTGGACTACTTCCCCGACGACTTCCTCCTCGTCATCGACGAGTCGCACGTCACCGTGCCGCAGATCGGCGCCATGTACGAGGGCGATGCCTCCCGCAAGCGCACCCTCGTCGACCACGGCTTCCGGCTGCCCTCGGCGCTCGACAACCGCCCGCTGAAGTGGGAGGAGTTCCAGGAGCGCGTCGGACAGACCGTCTACCTGTCCGCGACACCCGGCGCCTACGAGCTGGCCCGCTCCGACGGCCACGTCGAGCAGATCATCCGCCCCACCGGCCTCGTCGACCCCGAGGTCGTCGTCAAGCCCACCGAAGGGCAGATCGACGACCTGGTGCACGAGATCCGCACCCGCGTCGAGAAGGACGAGCGTGTCCTCGTCACGACGCTCACCAAGAAGATGGCCGAGGACCTCACGGACTACTTCCTGGAGATGGGCATCCAGGTCCGCTATCTACACAGCGACGTCGACACCCTGCGCCGCGTCGAGCTGCTGCGCGAACTGCGCGCCGGCGAGTACGACGTCCTGGTCGGCATCAACCTGCTGCGCGAGGGCCTCGACCTGCCCGAGGTCTCCCTGGTGGCGATCCTCGACGCCGACAAGGAGGGCTTCCTGCGCTCCGGCACCTCGCTGATCCAGACCATCGGCCGTGCCGCGCGTAACGTGTCGGGCCAGGTCCATATGTACGCGGACAAGATCACTCCGGCGATGGAGAAGGCTATCGACGAGACCAACCGCCGCCGCGAGAAGCAGGTCGCGTACAACGAGGCGCACGGCATCGACCCGCAGCCGCTGCGCAAGAAGATCAACGACATCGTCGCCTCCATCGCGCGCGAGGACGTCGACACCGAGGCGCTGCTCGGCACCGGCTACCGCAAGGGCGGCAAGGACGGGAAGAGCGCGAAGGCGCCCGTGCCGGCGCTCGGCAAGGCGGACACCGGGGCCAAGAAGAAGCGCGGCAAGGCCGCCGACACCGTGCCCACCGACCGGCCCGCGGCCGAGCTGGCGGAGCAGATCGAGGAGATGACCGAGCGGATGCGCGCGGCCGCCGCCGATCTCCAGTTCGAGATCGCGGCCCGGCTGCGCGACGAGGTCTCCGAGATGAAGAAGGAGCTGCGTCAGATGAAGGAGGCCGGTATCGCTTGACCTGCGCGGGTGGGGGAGCGCGGTGTGTTGCAAGACCGCCACAAAACCCCGCCCGCTCTGGCGGCGTTGTCAGTGCCCCCCTCTAGGGTTTGGACCAACCGCGCGCACGCGCGGCAACAGGGGACGGTTCGAGAGGGGACAAGGGCGTGGGCATCGACTTGACCAAGGGCCAGGCCATCAGCCTGGAGAAGCAGGGCGGGGGCACCCTCACCGCCGTGCGGATGGGCCTCGGCTGGCAGGCGGCCCCGCGACGCGGCCTGTTCGGGACGCGGACCCGCGAGATCGATCTGGACGCGTCGGCGGTCCTCTTCGCCGACAAGCAGCCGGTCGACGTGGTCTTCTTCCGGCACCTCGTCAGCGACGACGGCTCCGTGCGGCACACCGGGGACAACCTGGTCGGCGGCGTCGGCCAGGGCGGCGACGACGAGGCGATCCTCGTCGACCTCCAGCGCGTCCCGGTCCACATCGACCAGATCGTCTTCACGGTCAACTCCTTCACGGGCCAGACCTTCCAGGAAGTGCAGAACGCGTTCTGCAGGCTCGTCGACGAGACGACCGGCCAGGAGCTCGCGCGCTACACGCTGGACGGCGGCGGCCAGTACACCGCGCAGATCATGGCCAAGGTCCACCGCGCCGGCTCCGGCTGGCAGATGACGGCCCTGGGCGCCGCGGCCAACGGCCGTACGTTCCAGGACCTGATGCCCGCGATCCTCCCCACCCTGTAGCGGCACGCGATGGCGGCCGAACTGGTGAGGGGGCAGAACCACCCCCTCACCGAGACCCGTCTGGAGATCCGGGTGTCGGCCGGCCATCCGGTCGTCGCGGGCGCCACGCTCGCCGACGACCGGGGCACCGTGTCCGGGGCCGAGCGCGTCGCCCACCCGGGCGCGCCCGCACTGCCCGGACTCGACGTCCCGCGCCAGGCGGCGGCCGACCATCGCCTCGCCGTCGACCTGGACGCCTTGCCGGGCGACGTGCACCAGGTGAGCGTGCTGCTCGCGCTGCCCGCGGGCAGCGGCGGGGCGACCCGGTTCGGCGCGGTGGCGGCACCGTTCGTTGCGGTCACCGGCCTCGACGGCACGGAGGTGGCGAGCTACACGATCACCGACCTCGACGCGGAGTCGGCCGTCGTCGCGCTGGAGCTGTATCGCAGAGGGGCCGGCTGGAAGGTCCGTGCCGTCGGGCAGGGGTACGCGGACGGACTCGCCGCCCTCTTCGCCGACCAGGGGCTCACCGGCGCGCCCGCCCTGGCCCGGGCGGTCCACGAGGCCGTCGCCCGCGGGCTGGCGCGTTCCGTCGCCCCGGCACCGCGTGCGGCGGGCGACGCGCAGGTGAGAGCCGGGGCGGCGGCCGGCCACGCCGATGCCGTGACGCAGGCCGGGGCGGCTTCGGCGGTCTCCGGGGCCCCTGACTCCGCTGGATCGGTGGCGTCCGGTGCTCCTGACTCTGCTGGACCGGCGGGCTCCGGAGCCTCCCACTCCGCTGGACCGACGGCTTCCGGCGCCCCCGCCGACGCCGGATCGATGGCTTCCGGCGACCCCGCCGCCGCCGGATCGGCGTCCTCCGGCGACCCCGACTCCGCCGGCCCCATCGACTACACGCACCCCCGCCGCAAGACGGCGCCCCCGTCTCCGGCACCGCCCGCCGCACACCCCGCCGAGCCGCCGGGGCAGCCGCCCGTGCCGGTCGCCGGGGACGCGACCGGGTGGTCCATGGAGGAGCGGCTGTACAACCAGATCTGGGGCATGTTCGAGGATCTGGCGCGCACGGCGGCCGCGTACCGCAGTGCCGTGGACTTCGCCGACGCGCGCAGGGACCAGGAGCTGGACCAGGTCCTCTCCGATCCGCGCAGCCGCATCGGCGGCCAGGGCGACGCGGCGCGGGAGGCCGCCCGCGCCAAGCACAGCGCCCTGGTCGGCCGTGCGCGTGAGGTGCTGGAGCGGGACCTCGCCCAGCTCGTCGCGGAGGCGGAGGTCGTCGAGCCCGCGCTCCCGGCCCCGTACGCGGGCTGGGACAACCCGTGCTGGCACGCCTACCGCAGCCCCATGGAGATCCCCATGGCCGTCCGCCTCGGCGAGCTGCGGCTGCCCGAGAGCGACACGGTGGGCCTGCGCGTCCCGCTGCTCGTTCGGCTGCCGCTGGAGCGCGGCCTGTGGATCGACGCGGGCGCGGACACGGGCGGCGCGCTGCTGAGCGCCGACGACCTGCGCGCGCGTGCCGCGCGGACCGCAGTGGAGCACGCGGTGCGGCTGCTCGCGGCGTACCCGGCGGGCGAGTTCAGCGTCCATGTCGTGGATCCGGCGGGGAGCGCGGCGGGCGCGCTCGCGCCGCTCGTCGACGCCGGGGTGCTCGCGTCACCGGTGGCCAGGGGCGCGGCCGGTGTGGAGCGGACGCTCACCCGGCTGACCGAGCGCGTCGACCTGGTGCAGATGGCGGTACGCGCGGGGGCGACGGACGCGCTGCCGCCCGACCTGGACGTGGCGGAGCACCTGCTGATCGTGCACGACTTCCCGCACGGCTTCGACGACCGCGCCGTGACCCGGCTGCGCTACCTCGCGGACGAGGGACCGCGCGTGGGCGTCCATCTGATGCTGGTCGCGGATCGGGAGGACGCCGCCGAGTACGGGCCTCTGCTCGACCCGCTGTGGCGGTCCCTGCTGCGGCTGACGCCGGTGCCCGACGACCATCTCGCCGACCCCTGGGTGGGCCACGCCTGGACGTACGAGCCTCCGGAGGTCCCGTACGGCAGCGAGGTGCTGGCCCGCGCCCTCGCGGAAGTGGCCCGCGCCCGCCGCGAAAGGGGCCTATGACCTGCACCCTTGGGGACTTCTTTACTTAACCCTTTACCTTTCATGGGTCTTTCGGGTACTCTCCTTTACGCGGAGGGGAGTACTCCCATTGCGCGGCGTTCCCGTCAATACGGACGACCGGCCAGGCGGCCGGCGATCCCGGGGCGTCGGCCCTCGGTGCGGCACGCGCCCGGGTGGAGGAGACCTCCGGCAGCGACGACGCTGATCAGTAGCCGTACGACGCCGGAGGCGCAGTGGACGTATCGATGACTGTGTGGGTGCTGACCGTTCTCGGTCTGAGCGCCCTGATCGCGGTCGACTTCTTCATCGGGCGCAAGCCCCACGACGTATCGATCAAGGAAGCGGGGATCTGGACGGTCGTCTGGATCGTCCTCGCGGCCCTCTTCGGGGTCGGAGTGATGATCTGGGGCGGCGGGAGAGCGGGCGGCGAGTTCTTCGCCGGCTTCATCACCGAGAAGTCCCTCAGCGTCGACAACCTCTTCGTGTTCATCCTGATCATGGCGAAGTTCTCGGTGCCGTCCCACCTCCAGCAGCGCGTGCTGCTGTTCGGTGTGCTCATCGCGCTGGTGCTGCGGGCCGTCTTCATCGCGGCCGGCGCGGCGATCATCGCCAGCTTCTCCTGGGTCTTCTACCTCTTCGGCGCCTTCCTCATCTACACCGCGTGGAAGCTCATCAAGGAGGCCCGCGCGGACGAGGAGGAAGAGGAGTTCGAGGAGAACCGCCTCCTCAAGTCGATCGAAAAGAAGTTCGGCGTCGCGGACCGGTACTACGGCACGCGGCTGTTCATCCAGCAGCACGGCAAGAAGATCATGACGCCCCTGCTGGTCGTCATGCTCGCCATCGGCATGACCGACGTGCTGTTCGCCATGGACTCCATCCCCGCGATCTTCGGTCTGACGCAGGACCCGTACATCGTCTTCACGGCCAACGCGTTCGCCCTGATGGGCCTGCGCCAGCTCTACTTCCTCATCGGCGGCCTGCTCAGAAAGCTGGTCCACCTCAGCTACGGCCTGTCGGTGATCCTGGGCTTCATCGGCGTCAAGCTCGTCCTGCACGCGCTGCACGAGTCCGGCGTGCACGTCCCCGAGATCTCCATCCCGGTCTCGCTGGCCGTCATCTGCGGCGTCCTGATCATCACGACGATCACGAGCCTCATCGCCTCGAAGAAGCAGGCCGAGCGGGACGCCGCCGAAGCGGCCCGCAAGGACAGCGTCGGGGCCTGACCGAGCCATGGCCGGCCCCACCCGCACCCCCGCGCCCCGCCCCTACGACCCCGCCTCCCGCGCGGGCGCGCCGGAGTCGCGTACGCGCCGCGCCCCAGGCACCATCGAGTCATGATCACCAGAGTCCGGGCCCTCGCCACACGGTGGTACGTCGTCGTCCCGGTGCTGGCGATCGTGCTGCTCGGGTTCACCTGGGGGCGCGATCTGCCGGGTGCCGTGGTCGCGGTGGTCTCCGTCGTCCTCGCGGGAGCGGTCCTCGCGGCCGTCCATCACGCCGAGGTCGTCGCCCACCGCGTCGGCGAACCGTTCGGCTCGCTGGTCCTCGCGGTCGCCGTCACCGTCATCGAAGTGGCGCTCATCGTCACCCTGATGGCCGACGGCGGCGACAAGAGCGCCACGCTGGCCCGCGACACGGTGTTCGCCGCCGTCATGATCACCTGTAACGGCATCGTGGGCATCAGTCTGCTCTCCGCCGCGTTCCGCCACCGCGTCGCCGTCTTCCAGTCCGAGGGGACCGGCGGCGCCCTCGCCACCGTCGCCACGCTCGCCACCCTCTGCCTGGTCCTGCCGACCTTCACCACCAGCAAGCCGGGCCCCGAGTTCTCCACCTCGCAGCTCGTCTTCTCGGCCGTCGCCGCCCTCGTCCTGTACGGGATCTTCGTGGCGACCCAGACCGTGCGGCACCGCGACTACTTCCTGCCGATCACCAAGCACGGCGATGTCATCGACGCCGACGACCACGCCGACGTCCCGACGAGCCGCGCCGCCCTGATCAGCCTCGGCCTGCTGCTCCTCGCCCTGGTCTCCGTCGTCGGACTCGCCAAGGGCGTCTCCAAGACGATCGAACACGGCGTCGAGTCCGCCGGCATGCCGCATGCCGTCGTCGGCGTGATCATCGCCCTGCTCGTGCTGCTGCCCGAGACCATCGCCGCGCTGCGCGCCGCCCGCCGCGACCGCGTCCAGACCAGCCTCAACCTCGCGCTCGGCTCCGCCATGGCCAGCATCGGACTGACCGTCCCGGCCGTCGCGCTCGCCTCGTTCTGGCTGACAGGACCGCTCGTCCTCGGCCTCGGCGCGACACACATGGTGCTGCTCGCCCTCACCATGATCGTCAGCACCCTGACCGTGGTGCCCGGCCGCGCGACACCTCTCCAGGGAGGCGTGCACCTGGTGATCCTCGCCGCCTACGTGGAACTCGCCGTCACCCCGTGATCCCACGCCCCGACACGGCCCGCCGCCGCGCCCCGGCCGCGTGATAGACCCTCAGGGAGCCCAACGCCCCACCCCCGGAGGTCCCCGTGCCGCACACCCTCGCCAGCGCCCCGATCATGGTGCTCAACGGCCCGAACCTGAACCTGCTCGGCAAGCGCCAGCCGGAGATCTACGGGCACGACACCCTGGCCGACGTCGAGGCGCTGTGCGCGAAGGCCGCCGCCCGCCACGGGGCCACCGTGGACTTCCGCCAGTCCAACCACGAGGGCGAACTCGTCGACTGGATCCACGAGGCCCGCGAGCACCACGTCGGGATCGTCATCAACCCCGCCGCGTACTCGCACACCTCCGTGGCGATCCTCGACGCGCTCAACACCTGCGACGGGCTGCCCGTCGTCGAGGTCCACATCTCCAACATCCACCAGCGCGAACAGTTCCGGCATCACTCGTACGTGTCGCTGCGCGCCGACGGCGTGATCGCCGGGTGCGGGGTGCAGGGCTACGCGTTCGGCGTGGAGCGCGTAGCCGCGCTCGCGGCGCCCGGCACGACGGACGCGTGACCCGCGAGACGGCGCCACACCTCACCTGGAGTCGAAGAATCGCCGCCTCTCACCTAGAGGCGGCCCGTCACCTAGAGGCGGCCCGTCACCTAGAGGCGGCCCGCCTCCACGATCCGGCGCAGGAACTGCCGCGTCCGCTCCTGCCGGGGCGCGCCGAACACCTCCTTCGGCGTGCCGCGTTCCAGCACCACGCCGCCCTCCAGGAAGCAGACCTGATCGGCGACCTCGCGCGCGAAGCTCATCTCGTGCGTGGCCAGCACCATGGTCATCCCCTCGCCCTTGAGGTCCCGTACGACGTCCAGGACCTCGCCGACCAGTTCCGGGTCGAGGGCCGCCGTGATCTCGTCGAGCAGCAGCAGTCGGGGCCGGACCGCGAGCGCCCGCACGATCGCCGCACGCTGCTGCTGGCCGCCGCTGAGCCGGTCCGGGTACTCCCGCGCCTTCGCGCCCAGTCCCAGGCGCTCCAGCAGCTCCCTGGCCCGCTCCTCGGCCTCCTTGCGGGACGCGCCGTGCACCCGGCGCGGGGCGAGCGTCACGTTCTCCAGCACGGTCATGTGCGGGAAGAGGTTGTACGCCTGGAAGACCACGCCGATCCGCCGCCGCACGGCGTCCGCGTCGGCGCGCGGGTCCGTGATCTCCTCGCCGTCCAGCCAGATCGCCCCGTCGTCGATCTCCTCCAGCAGATTCGCACAGCGCAGCAGGGTCGACTTGCCCGAGCCGGAGGCGCCGATCAGCGCGGTCACCGTGTGCGGGGCGACCTCCAGGTCCACGTCCCGCAGCACCACGGTCTCCCCGAACGTCTTGCGGACCGCCTCCATCCGCAGCACCGGGTCGGTCATACGAGCCCTCCTTGCGCCCGGCGACGGTCCATCCGGGACGTCACCCAGTCCGTGAAGCGGGTCATCGGGATCGTCAGCGCGACGAACACCAGGCCCGCGACCACGTACGGCGTGTAGTTGAAGTCCTTGCCGGCGATGATCTGCGCCGCGTACACGGCGTCCACCGCGCCGCCGATGGAGACGAGACCGGTGTCCTTCTGGAGCGACACGAGGTCGTTCAACAGGGGCGGCACGACTCGCCGTACGGCCTGCGGCAGTACGACATGGCGCAGGGTCTGCCGGCTGTTGAGCCCCAGGGAGCGGGCCGCCGCGCGCTGCGAGGGGTGCACGGACTCGATGCCCGCGCGGAACACCTCGGCCACGTACGCCGAGTACGTCAGCACGAGCGCGGCCCCGCCGAGCAGCACCGGGTCCGTCGTCACGCCCTGGAGCCGCAGCGCGGGCACACCGAAGATGACCATCAGCAGGCAGATGATGAGCGGCAGGCCCCGGAAGAAGTCCGTGTACGCCGTGGCCAGCGCGCGCAGCGGGAAGAACACGGGCCCGCGCAGGGTGCGGGCCAGGGCGAGCAGCATGCCGAGGACCAGGACGCAGACGCCGCACACCAGCAGCAGCCGCAGGTTCAGCCACAGCCCGTCGAGGACCTGCGGCAGCGCCACGCGCGCGTAGTGGGCGCTGAAGAACGTCTCCTTGGTGCGCTCCCAGCCCGGGGAGCCGGTCACGACGACGTACAGGACGGCGCCCGTCACCAGGGTGCTGAGCGCCGCCACGGCGGTCGCGCGGCGCGCCCTCGTCCTCTTGTAGCGCTCGCGTTCCCGGCGCCGCGCGGAGGGCGTGTAGGCGTCGGCGACGGCTATGTCCTGCTTCATGACGGTCACTTGAGCACCGGCGCGTCGACCGCGTCGGACAGCCAGCGCTTCTCCAGGGAGGCGAGCGTGCCGTCCTTGCGCAGGGCGTCCACGGCGCCGCTCACGCACGAGGTCAGCCGGCTCTCCTTGTCGAGCACGAGCCCGAACTGCTCGGGAGTGCCGCCCGTGTGCGCGAACTGGCCGACGACCTTCGCGTCCGTCACCTCGGCGCCCGTGATGTAGAAGGCGGTGGGCAGGTCCACGACGATGGCGTCCACCTGGCCGTTCTTGAGGGCCGACTTGGCGAAGTCGTTCTTCTGGTAGACCGCCGGCTTCTGTGACGGCTTCACGAGGTCGTTGATGAAGTCGAGGCTCGTCGTGCCCACTTGGGCGCCCAGCTTGACGTTCTTCAGATCGGCCACGGAGGTCGCCTTCGCGGCCTTGGAGGACTTCAGCGCGACGACGGCCTGCCGCACGTCGTAGTAGCCGGAGGAGAACGCCACGGCCTTCTTGCGCTCGTCGCTGATCGACACCTGATTGATGTCGAAGTCGAACTTCTTCGCCCCGGGCGCGTAGGAGCTGTTGAACGGCACGGTCTGCCAGGCCACTTGGCCCTTGTCGTACCCGAGCCGCTTCGCCACGGCGTACGCGACCGCCGACTCGAAGCCCTTGCCGCTCGCCGGGTCGTCGTCCTGGAACCAGGGCGCGTAGGCGGGCTTGTCGGTGCCGACGGTGAGCTTCCCGGCGGTCAGGGTGGGCAGCTTGCCCTTGGCGCAGGAGGCGGCCGTGGCGGGCTTGTCGGCGGCGGCCTCCGGCTTCGGGGCACAGGCCGCGGCGGCGACGAGAACGACGGCGGAGCAGACGGTCAGGCGCGCGGCCCGATTGGCGAGATGCATGGCGGGAGACTGACAGCGCCCGACCCCGTGTGTCGAGGTCAGAGCGCCAACTGTCCGCATAGTGGGAGCGCGTGTTGCGCTCTTGTGAACCGTTTCGATGGCGACGCGGCGCTCTGAGGGGCACCGGCCTCGGGGACCCGGCGCCCGGAGGAGGCACCCGCATCGCCGGGCCCGGCGCCCGGAGAAGGCACTGGCCTCGGTGGCGGTGGGCCGCCGGGGCGGTCACCAGCCTCGCGCGCGCCACTCCGCGAGGTGCGGGCGCTCGGCACCCAGCGACGTGTCGTTGCCGTGGCCCGGGTAGACCCACGTCTCGTCCGGCAGCGCGTCGAAGATCTTCGTCTCGACGTCGTCCATGAGCCGTGCGAACGCCTGCGGGTCCTTCCACGTGTTGCCCACACCGCCCGGGAAGAGGCAGTCACCGGTGAACACGTGCGGGTGGCCGTGCGGGTCGTCGTAGACCAGCGCGATGGAGCCCGGCGTGTGCCCGACGAGCTGGCGCGCGGTGAGCGTGATGCGGCCGAAGACGATCGTGTCGCCGTCGGCCACGGGCACGTCGGTGGGGACGGGGATGCCTCCGGCGTCGTCGACCCCCGCGTACGTGCGCGCGCCGGTCGCCTCGACGACCTCGGCGAGCGCCTGCCAGTGGTCGCCGTGGCGGTGGGTGGTGACGACGGCGGCGATGCCGTCGTCACCGATGAGGCGGAGCAGGGTGTCCGGTTCGCTGGCCGCGTCGATCAGCAACTGCTGGTCGGTCGCGCGACACCGCAACAGATAGGCGTTGTTGTCCATCGGACCGACCGCGACCTTGGAGATCATCAGATCCTCCAGCTCGTGCACGTCCGCCGGGCCGCCGACCTTCACCGCTCCGCTGTACGTCATGGCGCCAGCCTATAGCGGGGGCAGGGTGGGCAGGTCGCCCCCGTCGGCGGTGAGGGCCGAGCCGTCGCGGCGGCCCGAGAGCCAGCCCAGCAGGTCCGCCTGGCGGCCCCGGACGACGACGCCGAGCGCGGGCACCGCGCCCGCCTCGATCTCCGCCACGGAGGGCGTCAGGACCGCCCCGGTGGAGATCGTGCGGCCGTCGTCCTGCTTGATCAGCACCGGCGGCAGGTCCGGGTGGTCGGTGAAGCGCCGCGCGAGGAACTCGATCTCGCGCTGGGTGAACTCGGCCGACAGGTCCTCCAGCTCGTAGCCGATGCCGAGGTCCACGTGGTGCAGGTCCACCTCGATCCAGCGGCGGAAGGGCAGATTGGCAGCCGTGTCCCTGATGCCGTTGCGCAGCTCGACGGTGCGCGACCAGTCCGCGTCCGCCTCTGCCGCGCGCTGGAACCGCTCGGCGCTCGCCCGCACGTCCTCGGCCTGTTCGCGCAGGCCGCGGGGGGCGTCGCGGGCGATGTCCGCGTCCCGGGCCTCGGCGCTCGCGTACATGGGCCGGCCCTCCAGGACGTTGACCAGAGCGTCGGCGTTGCGCGCCAGGTGCGCGAGGACGTGGCCCCGGCTCCAGCCCGGAAGCCGTGACGACTCCGTCACGGCGGCGTTGTCCAGGGTGGCCACCGCGCTGAGCAGCCGGTCGGTGGCTTCGCGTACAGACCGCAGGTCGCGTACATGATCATTCATGCCGCTGACGATAGCGGCGCCACACGTTCGGGTGAAGGTGGCCGACGGCGCGCGGTAATCGAATGTGCGTGCTATAAGCTCGAAGGTGGCGTCAGGCATTCTTGGGAGTCGGGGTTTGTTACCGCCCAGGGAATCCGACCGGCGTTGTCAGTGGCTCCCCCTACTCTTCGAAAGACGGCCCCCGTAGGCATCGATCCGGGGCCCGAAAGCTCCGGAGACGGGGGCCCCGCCCCTGTCACTTCTCTCAAGAAAGGTGCGGACCGGCGTGGCCGACCGTCTCATCGTCCGTGGCGCGCGCGAGCACAATCTCCGGAATGTCTCGCTCGACCTTCCGCGCGACTCCCTCATCGTCTTCACCGGTCTGTCCGGCTCCGGCAAGTCCTCGCTCGCCTTCGACACGATCTTCGCCGAGGGACAGCGGCGCTACGTCGAATCGCTGTCCTCGTACGCCCGCCAGTTCCTCGGCCAGATGGACAAGCCGGACGTCGACTTCATCGAGGGCCTGTCGCCGGCCGTCTCCATCGACCAGAAGTCGACCTCGCGCAACCCGCGCTCGACGGTCGGCACCATCACCGAGGTCTACGACTACCTGCGCCTGCTGTTCGCGCGCATCGGCAAGCCGCACTGCCCCCAGTGCGGCCGGCCCATCGCGCGCCAGTCGCCGCAGGCCATCGTCGACAAGGTCCTCGAACTGCCCGAGGGAAGCCGCTTCCAGGTGCTCTCGCCGCTGGTGCGCGAGCGCAAGGGCGAGTTCGTCGACCTGTTCGGCGACCTCCAGACCAAGGGCTACTCCCGCGCGCGGGTGGACGGCGCGACGATCCAGCTCTCCGAGCCGCCGACCCTGAAGAAGCAGGAGAAGCACACCATCGAGGTGGTCGTCGACCGCCTCACGGTGAAGGACTCCGCCAAGCGCCGCCTCACCGACTCCGTCGAGACCGCGCTCGGCCTGTCCGGCGGCATGGTCGTGCTCGACTTCGTGGACCTCCCCGAGGACGACCCCGAGCGCGAGCGCATGTACTCCGAGCACCTGTACTGCCCGCACGACGACCTGTCCTTCGAGGAGCTGGAGCCGCGCTCCTTCTCGTTCAACTCGCCCTTCGGCGCCTGCCCCGACTGCACCGGCATCGGTACGCGCATGGAGGTCGACCCGGAGCTGATCGTCCCCGACGAGGACAAGTCGCTCGACGAGGGCGCCATCCACCCGTGGTCGCACGGCCACACCAAGGACTACTTCGGCCGCCTCATCGGCGCCCTCGCCGACGCCCTCGGCTTCCGTACGGACATTCCCTTCGCGGGGCTGCCGCAGCGCGCGAAGAAGGCCCTGCTGTACGGCCACAAGACCCAGATCGAGGTCCGCTACCGCAACCGGTACGGCCGCGAGCGCGTCTACACGACCCCCTTCGAGGGCGCCGTCCCGTTCGTGAAGCGGCGCCACAGCGAGGCCGAGTCCGACGCGAGCCGCGAGCGCTTCGAGGGCTATATGCGCGAGGTGCCCTGCCCGACCTGTGACGGCACCCGCCTCAAGCCGATCGTCCTGGCCGTCACCGTGATGGACAAGTCCATCGCGGAGGTCTCCGCCATGTCGATCAGCGACTGCGCCGACTTCCTCGGCCGCCTCACGCTCAACGCGCGCGACAAGAAGATCGCCGAGCGCGTCCTGAAGGAGGTCAACGAGCGTCTCCGCTTCCTCGTCGACGTCGGCCTCGACTACCTGTCGCTCAACCGCGCGGCCGGCACGCTCTCCGGCGGCGAGGCGCAGCGCATCCGGCTCGCCACGCAGATCGGCTCCGGCCTCGTCGGCGTCCTGTACGTGCTCGACGAGCCGTCCATCGGCCTGCACCAGCGTGACAACCACCGGCTCATCGAGACGCTGGTCCGCTTGCGCGACATGGGCAACACGCTGATCGTCGTGGAGCACGACGAGGACACCATCAAGGTCGCCGACTGGGTCGTGGACATCGGCCCCGGCGCGGGCGAGCACGGCGGCAAGGTCGTGCACAGCGGCCCGTTGAAGGAGCTGCTGTCCAACGCCGAGTCGATGACCGGCCAGTACCTGTCCGGCAAGAAGGCCATCGCCGTCCCGGACGTCCGGCGCCCGGTGGACCCGACCCGCCGGCTGACGGTGCACGGCGCGAAGGAGAACAACCTCCGCGACATCGACGTGTCGTTCCCGCTGGGCGTCCTCACGGCCGTCACCGGCGTCTCGGGTTCCGGCAAGTCGACCCTGGTCAACGACATCCTGTACACGCATCTGGCGCGCGAGCTGAACGGGGCGCGTTCCGTTCCCGGCCGCCACACGCGCGTGGAGGGCGACGACCTCGTCGACAAGGTCGTGCACGTCGACCAGTCGCCCATCGGCCGCACGCCCCGGTCGAACCCGGCGACGTACACCGGTGTCTTCGACCACGTGCGCAAGCTGTTCGCCGAGACCACCGAGGCGAAGGTGCGGGGCTATCTGCCCGGCCGCTTCTCCTTCAACGTCAAGGGCGGCCGCTGTGAGAACTGCTCGGGCGACGGCACGATCAAGATCGAGATGAACTTCCTGCCGGACGTCTACGTGCCGTGCGAGGTCTGCCACGGCGCCCGGTACAACCGGGAGACGCTGGAGGTCCACTACAAGGGCAAGTCCATCGCCGAGGTCCTGGACATGCCGATCGAGGAGGCGCTCGACTTCTTCGAGGCGGTCCCGGGCATCGCCCGCCATCTGCGCACGCTGAACGACGTGGGCCTCGGGTACGTGCGGCTCGGCCAGTCCGCGCCGACCCTGTCCGGCGGTGAGGCGCAGCGCGTCAAGCTCGCCAGCGAGCTGCAGAAGCGTTCGACGGGCCGCACGGTGTACGTGCTGGACGAGCCGACGACCGGTCTGCACTTCGAGGACATCAGCAAGCTCATCACGGTGCTCTCGGGCCTGGTCGACAAGGGGAACTCGGTGATCGTCATCGAGCACAACCTCGACGTCATCAAGACCGCCGACTGGATCGTCGACATGGGCCCCGAGGGGGGCAACGGCGGCGGACTCGTCGTCGCCGAAGGCACCCCGGAGGAGGTCGCGGCCGAGCCGGCGAGCCACACGGGCAAGTTCCTGCGGGACGTGCTCGGCGCGGACCGGGTCAGCGACGCGTCCGTACCGGCGGCGCGTACGCGCAAGACGGCTGCGAAGAAGGCACCGGCGAAGAAGGCCGCCACCGCGAAGAAGGCGGCCACGGCCAAGAAGACCGCCACGGCGAAGTCGGCTTCGGCGGCGAAGAAGTCGGCCACCGCCAAGAAGGCGCCGGCGAAGAAGGCGGCCACGCGGGCCCGCAAGGGCTGACGCCTCAGGCCGGGCGCCCGGGGGCGGGTGCTCTCGGCGCTGGATCCGGGTGTCGGGGGCGGCGGTCGTACGTGACCGGCCGCCACCGGCAGCCGGGCCCGAGAGGGGGCAGCGGGAGGGCGACCGGCGCCGCCGCGCTGAGACATGCCTCCGCCGGAAGAGGGCCGGCGAAGGGCGCTGTCAGAGTGCGCCCAGCTCCGCCGCGTACGGAGGTTCCGCCCCCGCCCGGGCGCAGGTGAGCGCCGCTGCCCGGGCCGCGAAGGAGAGCAGCCGCGTCCAGCCCCGCTCGTCCAGCTCCGCCAGACCGGCGGGGGAGAGGGCGCCCTGCCGGTCGAGGCCGTGCAGCAGCGCCGCGTTCACGGTGTCGCCCGCGCCGATCGTGTCCACCACGTCCACCCGCTCACCCGGCACCGCGTGCTCCCCGCCCCCGCGCGTGAACGCCGTCAGCCCGTCACCGCCCCGCGTCACCACCAAGGCGGCCGGGCCCAGGGACAACCACTCCTCGGGCGAGCCGCCGAGCCAGGCCGCGTCCTCCTCGGAGAGCTTCAACAGGGTGACCGAGGGCAGCCAGCTCTTGAAGCGGGCCCGGTAGGCATCGGCGTCGGGGATCAGACCGGCGCGGATGTTCGGGTCGAGCGCGGTGAGCAGCCCCCGCGCGGCGGCCTCGCGCAGCAGTTCCTCGTACGCGCTCGCACCCGGCTCAAGGACCAGCGAGCACGTACCGAACGACATCGCGCGCGTGCCCTCGGGCGGGGACCACGGCAGCGCGAAGAGGCGGTCGGCGGTCCCCTCCACGTAGAACGAGTAGCGCGCGGAGCCGTCGGCGCCGACGGACGCGACAGCCAGCGTCGTCGGTTCGTCGCCCCGCTGCACCGCGCCCACGTCCACCGACGCCCCGCGCAGCCCGTCGAGCAGCGCCTGCCCGAACGTGTCCCGCGACAGCCGCGAGCAGAACGCGACGGGCGCGCCGAGCCTGCCCAGCGCCACCGCCGTGTTGTACGGGCCGCCGCCGAGCCGGGGCGCCAGCGCGGGCAGCACGGAGCCGCCCGCTTCAGCGGTGCCGCCCTGCGGGATGAGGTCGATCAGGGCCTCACCTGCGACGACGATCACGGGGTTTCCTCTCGAAGGGAGCGGCGGCGCACACACGGCGGGCTCGGGCCGCACGCGGACACCGGCACCCCCGCAGGCTAGAGCGTACGAACGCCCCGCGACACCGGCGACCCTGACCCCGACTCGGGCCCACCGCCTGCCCCACCTCGCACGCGGCTCACCCAGGGGCCCCGCGAAGAACGTCCGATGCCCGTCGGTATCGTCGGATCTGTCGCCCCCCGGCAGCGACCGCGCACCGGCACCCCGCCCCTCGCCCGACCCGCCGCCCGCCCACCCCTGGAGCCCCGATGTCCGCACCCGGCATACCGTCGTCGCCCTTCTCCCGCCGTACCGCGCTGCGCGGCGTGGCCGTAGCGGGGACGGCCGGGCTCGGGCTGACCGCCTGCTCTGCGAGCGGCGGGGGCCCCGCCACCGGGCCCACCGCGCCGGTCGATCTCGGTGACGCCGCCGAGATCCCGCAGGGCGGCGCGAAGCTCTACCGCGACGAGCACGTCGTGGTCAGCCGGGGCGAGGACGGCGCCTACAAGGCGTTCAGCACGATCTGCACCCACGCCGGCTGCCCGATCGGCATGCTCAAGGGCACCGAGCTGACCTGCAACTGCCACGGCAGCAAGTTCGACGCGACGAGCGGCAAGGTGCTGCACGCCCCCGCGACCGTGCCGCTGGAGGAGCTGTCCGTGAAGGTCAAGGGCGGCAAGATCATCGCGGGCCCCAAGAAGTAGGGCCTGCCCCAGACCCGCCCGGAGATTCGCAGCCCCGCCCGCCCTCAGACCCGCCCGGAGCCCCGCAGCCCCGCATGCCCGCAGTCCCGCACCCCCGCAGACCCGCGCGGCCGGACCCGCAGCCCCGCCCGCCCGATCTCGCAGGGCCCCGCGTCACTCCCAGTCCCAGCCGATACCCAGCAGCCCCGCTCTGACCTGCGGTTCGACGACGTGGACGCAGCGGTGCCGGCCGCTGAGGGTGAGGTCCTCGCGGCCCCCGCGCGGTTCCGCCGCCGAGCGCTGGGCGAACCGGTGGCAGCGCACCGGCAGCGCCTCGTCCGCGAACCGCACCTGGAGCGCGTACTGCCCGCCCGCGAAGCTGAACCCCCGTACGTACTCGCTGGAGGTGCCCGCCGTGCCGTCCTCGAAGCCGTACCGGAACAGATGCGTGTCCCCGGCCCGCAGCCGCACGTCGAACAGCAGTTCGGCGACCAGGACACCTGTCACGCCGTCCCAGCGGACGCGCCCCAGGCGGCAGTTCTCCATGGCGTGCACCTCCACATCGGCGGGGGAGCAGCCCGGGTCGCCATGGTGGATGGCCACATAGCGGTCCACACCATCGCGGTGGGCGCGGACTATGTGGGTGGAATCCCGCCCGAGCAGTTCCCGGTGGCCGCCGATCCGGACCCGCTCATGGTGGCCGACGGTGTGCAGGCCGCCGTCGAGCGGTGATTCGAGCCCGGCGAGCAACTGCTCCAGGGCGCCGGACGCCTCGACGAGCGAGCGGTAGGAGCGGGCGGCGGGGCGGCCGGGCGCGGACGGCGGCTCGGCGGCGCCCAGCAGCCTGACCAGCGACTCCTCGGGCAGTTCGAGGATCTCCTCCAGGGCCCGCACCGCCCGCATCGACTCCGGGCGCTGCGGACGCCGGGCGCCCTGCTGCCAGTAACTCAGGCTCGTCACGCCCACGGTGACGCCCCTGCGGGACAGATGGTCCTGGACGCGGTGGAGCGGCAGCCCGCGCGCGGCGATGGCGGCCCGCAGCGCCAGGTGGAAGGGCCCGCTGCGCAGCGCCCCGTCCAAGGTGGCCGGCGCCTCCGCCGTCCTCATGTGCAGTTCACCGCGCCGCATCCGGGCCTCCTGGGGTCCGCGCCCCGGGCGTGCGACCACGGGTGTGAACGTTCACAGGGCCGTTCCGGGGGGTCAGGGCCGGGCGGCTGGTGGCGTCCATCGCTCGTTCACATCCGTACGACGCCGTTCACCGCCCTGAGTCACCCGGCATTGAAGCGTGTTGACCTGCCCCCGACAAGACTCGATGCTCAACGACGCGTCCGGACGCGCTCCTCACCCCTCACCCCGACTGCGGGAGGACCGCGATGCACAGCACCACGAACCGCACCCGAGCAGGCACGAGACCCCCGGCGCGCCGCCGCCTCGCCGTACTCGCGGCGGTGACGACGGCGGCCCTCACGCTGCCCCTGACAGCCGCCCACGCCACGGCCCCCGCCACCGCCCCCACGCACCCCGCGCCGGCCCCCGCCGCCGTCTCCACGCCCGTCACGCCCGCCGCCGGCACGGCGCCCGCGCCCGCCACGCCCGCCGCGCTCCCCGCCAAGCGGCTGAACATCACGATGCAGGCGCAGGCCAAGACGAACTGGTGCTGGGCCGCGAGCGGCGCCACCATCGCCGCCTGGTTCGGCCGGGGCTCCTCGCAGAATCAGTTCTGCAACGCGGCCTTCGGGCGCGCCCAGGGCAGCGAGTGCCCCAACAGCCAGGCCAGCCTCGGCAACGTCCAGGACGGCCTGTCCTGGTCGGGCATCTCCCCGGGCTCGTACGTGACCGGCTGGCTGCGCTATCCGACCGTGCAGGGCGAGATCGACGCGAACCGGCCCGTCGAGACCCGCATCCAGTGGTCCTCCGGCGGCGGCCACATGCACGTCCTGTACGGCTACGACACCTCCGGAAGCTGGGTCTACTGGGGCGATCCCTGGCCCTCCAACAACCGCTACAACTGGGCGTCCCACGACTGGTACGTCAGCAACGGCTCGTTCTCCTGGACCCACTCCCTGTACCGGATCGGAGCGTGAGCGCCATGCGACGACGGATCCTCACGGCCGCGCTCAGCGGTGCCGGAGCCACCCTGCTGCTCGGCCTCGCCGCTCCGCAGGCCGGAGCCGCCCCCACCCCCGGCGCGCGCCCCGCGCCCGTCCCGGTCACCTCGCACGCGCGCGTGGCCGCTCACGACGCCGCGAGCGCGCCCGGCTCCCTGACCACCCTCGCCCGCTTCTTCACCCGCGACGACGGGCGCGCGGCGGGCCCCGGCGGCACCGCACGCACCGACGTGCGCGACAGCGCCCGGGACAAGGCCGCCCTGCGTGCCGTACGGCCGCGCATATCCGGAGCGCAGGCCGTACCGGTCGCCTTCTTGTCGCACGATTTCGTCGCGGGCAAGAAGGGCGCCGCGATAGCCGACGTCGGATTCCTCGCCTCCGAGGCCGTGGCCGCCGACGGCCGCAAGGCATCCGTGTGGACCGTCGAGCAGCGGGGCGCCTGGCACGTGGTCAACATCGCGTCCGGGAACGACGAGACCCGCTACGCCCGACTCGGAGCCGCGCGGCTCCCCGGCGGCACGGTCTTCCAGGAGCCGCAGATCAACGCCTGGTACGTCGCCGACCACGCGCGCGTGCTCCCCCTCGACGCGGACGCCGTCCGCGCGGTCGGACGCGGCGGCACCACGCTCGCCGCCTACCACCGGCGCGTCGAGCGGGCCTACGGCGACAAGCAGGCCGGCTCCGTCTACGCGCGCGAGGGCAAGGCCGGCGGATACGGGCAGCCCGCCGACGACGGTCCCCGCACGCCGCTCACGGTCGCGTCCACGGCCGCCGGCGCCGGAGCCCTCGTGGCGCTCGGCCTGACCGCCCGCGCCCGCCGCCGCACCCGCAGGGCCGCCCGGCGCTGAAACCGCACGCACGCACCCGCACGCACGCACCGCGTGCACGGCACGTACCGCACACCCGGGGTGCCCGGCCGGACACGGTCGGGCACCCCGGACTGTCACACCCCGCCAGTAGGGTGTCTGACATGGCCGACCCCTCCAGCTACCGCCCCAAGCCGGGACAGATTCCCGACTCCCCAGGGGTGTACAGGTTCCGCGACGAGCACCGCCGGGTGATCTACGTCGGAAAGGCGAAAAGCCTGCGCCAGCGCCTGGCGAACTACTTCCAGGACCTGGCGAACCTGCACCCGCGCACGCGCACCATGGTCACCACGGCCGCCTCCGTGGAGTGGACCGTGGTCTCCACGGAGGTCGAGGCGCTGCAGTTGGAGTACTCCTGGATCAAGGAGTACGACCCCCGGTTCAACGTCAAGTACCGCGACGACAAAAGCTATCCGTACCTCGCGGTCACGATGAACGAGGAATTCCCGCGCGTGCAGGTGATGCGCGGCCAGAAGAAGAAGGGCGTGCGCTACTTCGGCCCCTACGGGCACGCCTGGGCCATCCGCGACACCGTCGACCTGCTGCTGCGCGTCTTCCCCGTACGCACCTGCTCGGCGGGCGTGTTCAAGAACGCCGAGCGCACCGGCCGCCCCTGCCTGCTCGGCTACATCGGCAAGTGCTCCGCGCCCTGCGTCGCCCGCGTCACGCCCGAGGAGCACCGCGAACTGGCCGAGGAGTTCTGCGACTTCATGGCGGGCCGCACCGGCACCTACATCCGCCGCCTGGAGACGGACATGCGGGAGGTGGCCGAGGAGATGGAGTACGAGCGGGCGGCCCGCCTGCGCGACGACATCGAGGCGCTGCGCAAGGCCATGGAGAAGAGCGCGGTCGTCCTCGCCGACGCCACCGACGCCGACCTGATCGCCCTCGCGGAGGACGAGTTGGAGGCCGCCGTCCAGATCTTCCACGTGCGCGGCGGACGCGTGCGCGGCCAGCGCGGATGGGTCACCGACAAGGTCGAGGCGGTCACCAGCGCCGACCTCGTCGAGCACGCCATCCAGCAGCTCTACGGCGAGGAGTCCGGGGACGCCGTGCCCAAGGAGGTGCTCGTCCCGGCCCTGCCCGACCCCGTCGGGCCGGTCCAGGCGTGGCTCGCCGAGCGCCGCGGGTCGCAGGTGTCGCTGCGCATCCCGCAGCGCGGCGACAAGAAGGCGCTCATGGAGACGGTCCACAAGAACGCGCAACAGGCGCTCGTCCTGCACAAGACCAAGCGCGCCTCCGACCTCACCACGCGCTCGCGCGCCCTGGAGGAGATCGCCGAGGCCCTCGACCTGGACAGCGTGCCGCTGCGCATCGAGTGCTACGACATCTCCCACCTCCAGGGCGACGACGTGGTGGCGTCCATGGTCGTCTTCGAGGACGGTCTCGCCCGCAAGAGCGAGTACCGCCGCTTCCAGATCAAGGGCTTCGAGGGGCAGGACGACGTCCGCTCGATGCACGAGGTGATCACCCGCCGCTTCAAGCGCTACCTGGCCGCCCAGGAGAAGTCGGGGGAGTGGTCCGACACCGAGCTGGACGACGACGAGACCGTGCAGGAGTCCCGGCTCACCGAGGAGGACGGGCGGCCGAAGAAGTTCGCGTACCCGCCGCAGCTCGTCGTGGTGGACGGCGGGCAGCCGCAGGTCGCCGCCGCCAAGCGGGCCCTGGACGAGCTGGGCATCGACGACATCGCCGTGTGCGGCCTCGCCAAGCGGCTCGAAGAGGTCTGGGTGCCCGGCGAGGACGACCCCGTGGTCCTGCCGCGCACCAGCGAGGGCCTGTACCTCTTGCAGCGCGTACGCGACGAGGCGCACCGGTTCGCCATCACCTACCAGCGCACCAAGCGGGCCAAGCGGTTCCGCGCGAGTCCCCTGGACGACGTACCGGGCCTGGGCGACGCGCGCAAACAGGCGCTGATCAAGCACTTCGGTTCGGTGAAGCGGCTACGGTCCGCCACAATCGACCAGATCTGCGAGGTTCCCGGCATAGGCCGCAAGACGGCCGAGACGATCGCGGTCGCCTTCGCGAAGGCCGCCCCGGCGGCCCCCGCGGTCAACACGGCCACCGGAGAGATCATGGAAGACGAGGAGGACGCCACCGCCACGGCGGCGGCGCCCGGCGGGGACCCGGCAGACCCGGGCACCCCACAGGAACAGCGGGGGCAGGAGCCATGAACGAGCACGACCGGAACAGCGAGCGCGGAGCGGACATGAGTACCCCAGGCGGCACAGACGGCACGGGCGAGCGGGCCGGCGGCGACACCCCGGCCGGCTCCGGCGAGGACAGGACCCCCGGCACACCCACCCACGTGGACCCGGCCGGCGTCCCGGACGCCGCGATCCCCGAGCTGGTGATCATCTCCGGCATGTCCGGCGCGGGCCGCTCCACCGCCGCGAAGTGCCTGGAGGACCTCGGCTGGTTCGTCGTCGACAACCTGCCCCCGGCCCTCATCCCCACGATGGTCGAGCTGGGCGCCCGCTCCCAGGGCAACGTGGCACGCATCGCGGTCGTCGTCGACGTGCGCGGGCGCCGCTTCTTCGACAACCTGCGCGAGTCCCTCGCCGACCTGGAGTCGAAGAACGTCACACGGCGCATCGTCTTCCTGGAGTCCTCCGACGAGGCCCTCGTGCGCCGCTTCGAGTCCGTGCGCCGCCCGCACCCCCTCCAGGGCGACGGGCGCATCGTCGACGGCATCGACGCCGAGCGCGAACTCCTGCGCGAGCTGCGCGGCGACGCCGACCTCGTCATCGACACCTCCAGCCTGAACGTGCACGAGCTGCGCGCCAAGATGGACGCCCAGTTCGCCGGCGAGGAGGAGCCAGAGCTGCGGGCCACCGTCATGTCGTTCGGCTTCAAGTACGGGCTGCCCGTCGACGCCGACCTCGTCGTCGACATGCGCTTCCTGCCCAACCCGCACTGGGTCCCCGAGCTGCGCCCCTTCACCGGCCTCAACGAAGAGGTGTCGAACTACGTCTTCGGGCAGCCCGGCGCCAAGGAGTTCCTCGACCGCTACACCGAGCTGCTCCAGCTCATCGCCGCCGGCTACCGGCGCGAGGGCAAGCGCTACGTGACCATCGCCGTCGGCTGCACGGGCGGCAAGCACCGTTCCGTGGCGACCTCGGAGAAGCTCGCCGCCCGACTCGCCGCCCAGGGCGTGGAGACCGTCGTCGTCCACCGGGACATGGGCCGCGAATGACAGGCCGTACCCTGCGGCTCACCAGCCGGATCGGCCGCAGAAGCACCCCGCCCCGGCTCCGCAAGGGCGCCACGCCCAAAGTCGTCGCCCTGGGCGGCGGCATGGGCCTGTCCGCCTCGCTCGCCGCGCTGCGCCGCATCACCGGCGACCTGACGGCCGTCGTCACCGTCGCCGACGACGGCGGCTCCAGCGGGCGCCTGCGCGACGAGCTGGGCGTCCTGCCGCCCGGCGACCTGCGCAAGGCGCTGGCCGCGCTGTGCGGCGACGACGACTGGGGCCAGACCTGGGCCCGCGTCATCCAGCACCGCTTCCAGTCGCCGGGCGAGATGAACGGGCACGCGGTCGGCAATCTGCTGATCGTCGCCCTGTGGGAGCAGCTCGGCGACCACGTCCAGGCCCTCGACCTGGTCGGCAAGCTGCTCGGCGCGCACGGCCGCGTGCTGCCCATGTCGGCCGTCCCGCTGGAGCTCCAGGCCCTGGTCAAGGGGCACGACCCGGACCGTCCCGACGACATCGACACCGTCGCCGGGCAGGCCACGGTCGCCCTCACCCCCGGCGAGGTGCAGTCCGTGCATCTCGTGCCGCACGACCCGCCGGCCGTCCCCGAGGCGGTCGCCGCCGTGCTCGACGCGGACTGGGTGGTGCTCGGCCCCGGCTCCTGGTTCTCCTCGGTGATCCCGCACCTGCTCGTGCCGGAACTGCTGGACGCGCTCGTCGAGACGAAGGCCCGCCGGGTCCTCTCGCTCAACCTCGCGCCCCAACCCGGAGAAACCGAAGGGTTCTCCCCGCAGCGTCATTTGGAGGTTTTGGGACGACACGCCCCTAAACTCGCCCTGGACGTGGTGCTGGCCGACGAGGCCGCCGTGCCCGACCGCGACGAACTCGTCGACTCCGCCAAGGAGCGATTCGGGGCCGCGGTCGAGCTGGCGCCGGTGGCCAGGCCCGACGGGACTCCGCGACATGATCCGGAGCTGTTGGCCGCCGCGTACGACCGTATTTTTCGGATGCATGGAAGGATCGGCCCATGGCGATGACGGCAGCGGTGAAGGACGAGATCTCCCGGCTCCCCGTCACCCGGACCTGCTGCAGAAAGGCCGAGGTCTCGGCCATTCTGCGGTTCGCGGGCGGCCTTCACCTGGTGAGCGGCCGCATCGTGATCGAGGCGGAGCTGGACACGGCGATGGCCGCGAGGCGCCTCAAGCGCGACATCCTGGAGATCTTCGGGCACAGCTCGGAGCTGATCGTGATGGCCGCCGGCGGCCTGCGGCGGGGCTCGCGCTTCGTCGTACGGGTCGTCGCGGGCGGCGACCAGCTCGCACGGCAGACGGGACTGGTGGACGGCCGGGGCCGCCCGATCCGGGGCCTTCCGCCGCAGGTGGTCTCGGGGGCCACCTGCGACGCCGAGGCAGCCTGGCGGGGCGCGTTCCTGGCCCACGGCTCGCTGACCGAGCCGGGGCGCTCCAGCTCCCTGGAGGTCACCTGCCCCGGCCCGGAGGCCGCGCTCGCGCTGGTCGGCGCGGCCAGGCGGCTGTCGATCGCCGCGAAGGCCCGTGAGGTGCGCGGCGTGGACCGGGTCGTCGTCCGCGACGGCGACGCGATCGGCGCGCTGCTCACCCGGATGGGCGCACACGAGTCGGTGCTCGCCTGGGAGGAGCGCCGGATGCGCCGCGAGGTGCGGGCCACGGCGAACCGCCTGGCGAACTTCGACGACGCGAACCTGCGCCGGTCGGCCCGCGCGGCCGTCGCCGCCGGCGCCCGCGTGCAGCGCGCCCTGGAGATCCTCGGCGACGAGGTCCCCGAGCACCTGGCCGCGGCCGGGCGGCTGCGCATGGACCACAAGCAGGCGTCCCTGGAGGAGCTGGGCGCCCTCGCCGACCCGCCGCTGACCAAGGACGCCGTCGCGGGCCGCATCCGGCGCCTGCTCGCCATGGCCGACAAGCGGGCGCAGGACCTCGGCATCCCGGGCACCGAGTCCAACATCACCGAAGATCTGACGGAGGAGATGGCGGACAGCCTCGCGGACAACATGGCGGGCTGACGGCTCGCCCGCGCGGGCCCGGCCGGGCCCCCGGCTGCGGCCGCCGTCCAGCGGGCGGCGCGGGCGCCCGCGTACCGTACGGCACGCCCGTACGCGCAGGATCAAGGCTGGTGGCGGTGTCCCTCAGGGGTGCCGCCACCAGCCTTTCGCGTGCCAGGCCCGGACTCCGGCCGGTCCTTCCCTGTGCGCCCCTGTGAGCGCCCTTACGGCCTTCTTCGGCGCGCCCCGTGCCCCGCCCGTACGCCGTCTCCGGGGGGCCCCGCGTCCCGCCCTACGCCGCCTCCGGCGCACCCCGCGTCCCGCCCCGGGGCTCGGTCCGCGTGCGGAACCCCCTCGCGGAGTCTTGAGGTCCTCTTGACTTGACCATGAACGGTCATGAGTCTGGCGCCTGTTCGCCACTGCGGCATCACGCCACAACCGCGACACACAACCGCAAGGGGGGCTCATGAGACGAAGAGCGAGATCGATCCTCGCTGTCGGAGCACTTGTCCTGGGGCTGGGAGGGGCCGCGCTCGCGCCGGTCGCCCAGGCGAGCGGCAGCGCTCCCGACGACCCCGGCGCGAACGCCGTCAAGGTGTTCCGGGCCACCGTCACCAAGGAGCAGATCCCGCTGCTGCTCCAGGCCGGACAGGACGCCAGGGAACTGAGTGAACAGGCGCCGAAGAAGGGTTCCGCCAAGGTCGAGGTCTACCTCACCGACCGGCAGGCCGACACCCTGCGCGCCAAGGGCGTCGCACTGACCGAGCACCGCCTGACCGCCTCCGCGAAGGCGCGGGTGAAGGCCGCCGGCGACGGTGTGTTCCGCCCGTACAGCGGCAAGGGCAATCTCCAGGAGGAGATCCTGCGCACCGGGCAGGAGCACCCGGACCTCACCAAGGTCGTCTCCATCGGCAAGACGCTCCAGGGGCAGGACATCCTCGCGCTGAAGCTCACCAAGGGCGCGAAGAAGGTCAAGGACGGCGCCAAGCCCTCCGTGCTCTACATGTCCAACCAGCACGCGCGCGAGTGGATCACCCCCGAGATGACCCGCCGCCTCATGCACTACTACCTGGACAACTACGGCAAGGACCGGCGGATCAGGAAGCTGGTCGACTCCACCGAGATGTGGTTCGTCCTGAGCGCCAACCCCGACGGCTACGACTGGACGTTCAACCCCAAGGGCAACCGCCAGTGGCGCAAGAACATGCGCGACAACAACGGCGACGGCAAGTACACCTCGGGCGACGGCGTCGACCTCAACCGCAACTTCGCCTACAAGTGGGGCTACGACGACGAGGGCTCCTCGCCCGAACCGGCCAGCCAGACCTACCGGGGCGCGAGCCCGAACTCGGAGCCGGAGACGAAGGCCCTGGACGCGTTCGAGAAGCGCGTCGGCTTCGACTACGCCATCAACTACCACTCCGCCGCCGAACTCCTGCTCTACGGCGTGGGCTGGCAGGTAGCGACCCCGACCCCGGACGACGTGCTCTACAAGGCGCTCGCGGGCACCCCGGAGAAGTCCGCGATCCCCGGCTACCACCCGCAGGTCTCCTCGGAGCTGTACACGACGAACGGCGAGGCCGACGGGCACGCCGCCAACGTCAACGGCACCGCGATGTTCACCCCCGAGATGAGCACCTGCCAGACCGCGTCGAACGCGGACCCGAACGACGCGTGGAACGCCTCGGACTGCGCGTCGGTGTTCACGTTCCCTGACGACGAGAAGCTGATCCAGGCCGAGTTCGAGAAGAACGTGCCCTTCGCGCTCTCCGTCGCCGAGACGGCCGCGCACCCCGACCGGCCCTCCTCGTCGGTCGGCATGGACGCGCCCGACTTCACCCCGGCCGCGTTCCCGGCCTCGTACGCGCGCGGAGGCGATCAGACGGTCTCCGTGGTCGCCCGTAAGTCGGTGCGCGACAAGAGGCTGAACTACCGCGTCAATGGCGGTCGCTCGCACGAGGGCAAATTGCGCGCCTGGAAGGGCGGAGAGACCTACGGCGGCGACGACAATCTCCACTTCGACGCCTATAGGGCGAACGTCGAACACGCGCGTGTGGGCGACAAGGTGAAGGTCTGGTTCACCGGACGGACGAAATCCGGAAAGCGCACGGCCAGTAAGAGCTTCACTTACACCGTGGCCGAGCGTCCGAAGGGCGACACGCTCGTCGTCGCGGAAAACGACGCGGCGGGCCGCCGTACGGGCCTGTACGCGGACGCGCTGAAGGCGGCGGGCCGCAAGCCGGTCGTGTGGAACGTGGCCCGGCAGGGCGCGCCGGACCCGCTCGGCGTCCTCGCCCACTTCTCCTCGGTCGTCCACTACACCGACGCCGACCGCCCCGGCCTGCCCACCCAGCTCGCGCTGCGCGACTACCTGAACGAGGGCGGCAAGCTCGTCGAGGCCGGCGAGAAGGCGGGCGGCTCGGTCGACATCGGCGACACGACGACCAACGACTTCAGCCAGTACTACCTGGGCGCCTACTCCCGCACGGTCGCGCCGTCCGCGGCCCGCTTCGACGGCTCCGGCATCCTCGCCGGCACCTCGACGGCCCTCGGCGACGCGCCCGGCAACCCGCTGGACGGCGCCGGCCTGTACGAGGTCACCAGCGCCACCCTGCCGCGGTTCACCAGCGCCGGCGCGGGCCAGTACGAGGGCGCCGGGATGGCGGCGGCCGTGCACACCGACGACGCCTACAAGCGCCTGACCCGCACGATCGACCTGACCGGCGTCACCGCCGCCCAGCAGCCGTCCCTGCGCATGCAGATGCTGTGGGACACCGAGCCGGGCTACGACCATGTGCTCCTGGAGGCGCATACCACCGGCGCCGAGGACTGGACGACGCTGCCCGATCGGGACGGCCTGACCTCCTCCAAGGTGCCCGCCGAGTGCGAGGCTGGCTTCCTGCTCGACGACCACCCGGCCCTCACCCGCTATCTGACGCCCGACGGCGCCGCCTGCAAGGCCACGGGCACCTCCGGGGCCTGGAACAGCCTCACGGGCTCCTCGGACACCTGGAAGACCGTCACGTACGACCTGAGCGCCTACGCGGGCCACAGCGTCGAGGTGTCGCTCGCCTACGTCAGTGACCCGGGCACCGGCGGCGAGGGCGTGCGGGTGGACAACACAGCCGTGGTGATCGGCGGCCAGGCCACGCAGAGTGAGGACTTCGAGACCTCGCTCGGGGCGTGGCGCGTGCCAGGCCCGCCCGCGGGCAGCCCGGCGGCCGTCAAGGACTGGGCGCTGGCCAAGGACCTCTTCACGACGTACGGCGCCGTCTCCACCCCCGACACCGTGCTCCTCGGATTCGGGCTGGAACACGTCACCTCAACAGCGGATCGAAATGCGCTCATCAGAAAGGCGCTGCGCTCAATTAGCGACTGAACTGCGAGCGACTGACCTGTGAGCGGCCGAACTGCACCGATGAGCGGGACCCCGCTCTGAAATAGCGGCGAAATATGCGACGGCCCGTACGTTACTGATGAGTACGGGCCGTTGTTCCCGAAGGGTGGAGTCGTTCGATGTCACCCAAAGCTCTTATGGGAGGTAGGGTCGGAGGCGGTCGGGGACATCCCATACAACTCGCCGGCGTCGAAACACCGGCGTACCAACGAGGAGATCGGTTCGTGACGATCCGCGTAGGCATCAACGGCTTTGGCCGCATCGGTCGCAATTACTTCCGCGCACTTCTTGAGCAGGGCGCGGACATCGAGATCGTGGCTGTCAACGACCTGGGTGACACCGCGACCACCGCCCACCTGCTCAAGTACGACACCATCCTGGGCACCCTGAAGCAGCCGGTGTCCCACACCGCCGACACGATCACGGTCGGCGACCACACCATCAAGGTGCTCTCCGAGCGCAACCCGGCGGACATCCCCTGGGGTGACCTGGGCGTCGACGTCGTCGTCGAGTCCACCGGCATCTTCACCAAGCGCGAGGACGCCGCCAAGCACCTCGCGGGCGGCGCCAAGAAGGTCCTCATCTCGGCTCCGGCCAAGGACGAGGACATCACCATCGTGATGGGCGTCAACGAGGACAAGTACGACCCGGCGAAGCACGACGTCATCTCCAACGCGTCCTGCACCACCAACTGCGTGGCGCCGATGGCCAAGGTCCTCGACGAGAACTTCGGCATCGTCAAGGGTCTGATGACGACCGTCCACGCGTACACGAACGACCAGCGCATCCTGGACTTCCCGCACAAGGACCTGCGCCGCGCCCGTGCCGCCGCGGAGAACATCATCCCGACCACGACCGGTGCCGCCAAGGCCACCGCGCTCGTGCTCCCGCAGCTCAAGGGCAAGCTCGACGGTCTCGCCATGCGCGTCCCGGTCCCCACCGGCTCGGTCACCGACCTGGTCGTGGAGCTGGACCGCGAGGTCACCAAGGACGAGGTCAACGCCGCGTTCGAGAAGGCCTCCCAGGAGGGTTCGCTCAAGGACCGCCTGTACTACACGGCCGACCCGATCGTGTCCTCGGACATCGTCTCGACGCCGGCCTCCTGCACCTTCGACTCGCTCCTGACGATGGCCGAGGGCAAGACGGTCAAGGTCATCGGCTGGTACGACAACGAGTGGGGCTACTCCAACCGCCTCGTGGACCTGACGGTCTTCGTCGGCAACCAGCTCTGAGGCCCTTTAAGGTTTCAGAGCAGCAAGGCACTCAGATGTGAGCGAAGGGTCCGGACCCGCGCGGCGCCGCGCGACAGTCCGGGCCCTTCGCGCGTCAGCCTCAAGCCTCAGCCCTCACTAGGAGTCGAGTCATGAAGACGATTGAGGAACTTCTCAACGAAGGGGTCGACAACAAGCGGGTGTTCGTCCGCGCCGACCTCAACGTGCCGCTGGCCGACGGCCTGATCACCGACGACGGCCGCATTCGCGCCGTCCTGCCCACCGTCAAGGCCCTCGCCGACGCGGGCGCCAAGGTGATCGTGGCCTCGCACCTGGGCCGCCCCAAGGGCGCCCCGGACCCCCAGTTCTCGCTGCTGCCCGCTGCCGAGCGGCTCGCCGAACTCCTCGGCACGCCCGTCGCGTTCGCCCAGGACACCGTGGGCCCCGCCGCCCACGACGCCGTCGACGGCCTGGAGCCCGGCCAGGTCGCCGTCATCGAGAACCTGCGCTTCAACGCGGGCGAGACCAGCAAGGACGACACCGAGCGCGGCGAGTTCGCCGACCAGCTCGCCGCCCTCGCGGACGTCTACGTCGGCGACGGCTTCGGCGCCGTCCACCGCAAGCACGCCTCCGTGTACGACCTGCCCGCCCGGCTGCCCCACTACGTGGGCTACCTCATCGCCACCGAGGTCGGCGTCCTCAAGAAGCTCACCGAGGACGTCAAGCGTCCGTACACGGTGATCCTCGGCGGCGCCAAGGTCTCCGACAAGCTCGCCGTCATCGACCAGCTCCTCGGCAAGGCCGACCGCCTCCTCATCGGCGGCGGCATGGCGTACACCTTCCTCAAGGCCAAGGGCTACGAGGTCGGCATTTCCCTCCTCCAGGAGGACCAGCTCCCGGCCGTCACCGAGTACATGGAGCGGGCCGAGAAGAACGGCGTGGAGCTGGTGCTCCCGGTCGACGTGCTGGTCTCCGCCGAATTCCCCGACCTGAAGACGAAGGCCCCCGCCGACTTCGAGACCGTGGACGCGGACAAGATCCCCGGCGACAAGGAGGGCCTGGACATCGGCCCCAAGACCCGCGAACTCTTCACCGAGAAGATCGCGGACGCCGAGACGGTGTTCTGGAACGGCCCCGTCGGCGTCGCCGAGCACCCCGACTACGCGGGCGGCACCGCGGCCGTCGCGCGGGCCCTGCTCGACTGCGACGGCTTCACCGTGGTGGGCGGCGGCGACTCCGCGGCGGCCGTGCGTAACCTCGGCTTCGACGAGAACGCGTTCGGCCACATCTCGACCGGGGGTGGCGCGAGCCTCGAATACCTGGAAGGCAAGACCCTGCCCGGCCTTGCCGCACTGGAGGACTGATCCTTAGATGAGCACCACCCGCACGCCGCTGATGGCGGGCAACTGGAAGATGAACCTCAACCACCTCGAGGCCATCGCCCACGTCCAGAAGCTCGCCTTCGCCCTGGCGGACAAGGACTACGAGGCCGTCGAGGTCGCCGTCCTGCCGCCCTTCACCGATCTGCGCTCGGTCCAGACCCTCGTCGACGGTGACAAGCTCAAGATCAAGTACGGCGCCCAGGACCTCTCGGCGCACGACTCCGGCGCCTACACGGGCGAGATCTCGGGCGCGATGCTGGCCAAGCTGAAGTGCAGTTACGTCGCCATCGGCCACTCCGAGCGGCGGCAGTACCACAACGAGACCGACGAGGTCGTCAACGCCAAGGTCAAGGCCGCCTACAAGCACGGCCTGACCCCGATCCTGTGCGTCGGCGAGGAGCTGGACGTCCGCGAGGCGGGCAACCACGTCTCCCACACGCTCGCCCAGGTCGAGGGCGGCCTCAAGGACCTGCCCGCCGAGCAGGCCGAGACCGTCGTCATCGCCTACGAGCCCGTGTGGGCCATCGGCACCGGCAAGGTCTGCGGCTCGGACGACGCGCAGGAGGTCTGCGCGGCGATCCGCGGCAAGCTCGCCGAGCTGTACTCGCAGGACGTGGCCGACAAGGTCCGTATCCAGTACGGCGGCTCCGTGAAGTCCGGTAACGTCGCGGAGATCATGGCCAAGCCCGACATCGACGGCGCCCTCGTGGGCGGCGCGTCGCTGGACACCGACGAGTTCGTCAAGATCGTACGGTTCCACGAGCAGTGATCGCCGACTGGCGCGACCTGTGAGTATGCGCTAGCGACGATACGTCGTACTCTTGCGGGGCCGAAGCTGTCATGTGGAGCTTCGGCCCCGTCGTCCGAATAAGTCCGAGGAAGTTGGTTCAGCCGTGGTTATGGGGTTCTCGATCGCCCTGATCGTCTTCAGCCTGCTGCTGATGCTCCTGGTGCTCATGCACAAGGGAAAGGGTGGCGGCCTCTCCGACATGTTCGGTGGCGGCATGCAGTCCTCCGTCGGCGGCTCCTCGGTCGCCGAGCGCAACCTCGACCGGATCACCATCGTGATCGGTCTGCTCTGGTTCGCGTGCATCATCGTGCTCGCCATGCTCATGAAGGTCAACAACTGACCCGAGGCCACCGAGCCACCGCGTACAGCCCCATGTACGGGTCAGCGCCCAACAGCGCGGCCTATCATGGGGCTTGCGTTTAGGGGAGGGCAGGTAACTCCCATCACTGGACGCGCGTTGGGCCTTACGTAGACTGAGGCGCTCCGCGGCGAAGCGAGACGCCGACACGCTTCGCGGCACCATCACGCAGGGAGTTACGACCGTGGCAAGTGGCAACGCGATCCGAGGAAGTCGGGTCGGGGCGGGGCCGATGGGCGAGGCCGAGCGCGGCGAGTCCGCGCCACGCCTGCGCATCTCCTTCTGGTGCTCGAACGGGCACGAGACGCAGCCGAGCTTCGCCTCCGACGCGCAGGTGCCGGAGACCTGGGACTGTCCGCGCTGCGGCTTCCCCGCCGGCCAGGACCGGGACAATCCGCCGGACCCCCCGCGCACCGAGCCCTACAAGACCCACCTCGCGTACGTGCGCGAGCGGCGCAGCGACGCGGACGGCGAGGCGATCCTCGCCGAAGCGCTCGCCAAGCTGCGGGGCGAGATCTGATCGGTGTCCCCGGGCGGTCGTGGCCGATCGCCGTGCGGGACGCAGGAGTTGTCGGAAGGCCGGGTACCGCGAGGTGCCCGGCCTTCTCCTGTCCTGATGCGCCCCTCCGGGGCGCCGCCGGTGTCAGCCGCGCCGGCGGGGGCGCGCCGCGTGCTCCTCGGCGATCTGCGCGGTGAGCGCGATCGAGGCGGTCGCCCGGTCGTACGTCAATTGCGCCACGCGCGCGTAGAGGCAGTCCAGGATCAGCAGTGCCGAGTGCCGGGCGCCGAAACTGCCGCGCCGGAAGCTGGTCTCCGCGGCCGTCCACGTCAGATGCACGGCGGCGGCCTGGGCGACGGGGGAGCGCGGGTCGCCCGTGACGGCGACGGTCGTCGCGCCCCGCTCCGCCGCGAGCCGCAGCGGCGCCAGCACCTCACGGGTGCGCCCCGAGTGGGAGAGCGCCACCGCCACGTCCGCGGGTGTCAGCAGCGCCGCCGACGTCTGCGCCGCGTGCACCTCCGTCCAGCCGCGCGCGGGCATGCCGATGCCGAACAGGCGGGCCTCCGTCTCGCGCGCGAGGACGCCCGAACCGCCCACCCCGTACACGTCGATGCGGCGGGCCCGCGCGAGGGCCTGCGCGGCGGACTCCAGGGCCGTACGGTCGAGGCGGTCGCGGGTGTCGCGCAGGGCCTGGAGATCGGCGTGGGCGACGACCGAGATGAGATGCTCCAGATCGTCGTCCGGGCCGATGTCGGGCCCGAGCGGACGCTCCTCGCCCTCCGGGCCCAGGTCCCGCTCGCCGTCCCGCTCGCCCTGCTCCTTGGCGAGTTCGAGCAGCAGCCGCTGGTAGGAGTCGAGGCCGAGGGCCTGGCAGAACCGGGTGACCGTCGCCTGCGAGGTGCCGGTGCGGCGGCCCAGGTCGGCGGCGGAGGTCCCGGCGACGGCCGCGGGGTCGGCCAGCACATAGCCGCCGACCTTGCGCAACGAACCGCTCAGGGTGGGCAGTTCGGAGCGGATCCGGGCGGTGATCATGGGGGTCCTCCGGTCGGGGGCGCGGGCCCGGGGCGGTGCCGGGGGCGGGTCGGGGGCTGTTGGGTCTGCCGGGGTGTTGTCCCGGGGTGAATCTATCAATCATCATGCGGCGTGCTCACTGAATCGTTCGGTCCCTTCCGCGCCCCTCTCGTCGTCGGCATCGACGCCGGCGGCACCCGGGTGCGGGCCCGCTGCGAGGACGCGGACGGGCGGCTCGTCGGCGTCGGTCACGGCGGCCCCGGCAACGCGCTCAGCGTCGATCACACCCGGCTCGTACGGCACCTCTCGCGGGCCGTCGCGGACGCGGTGCCGCCGGACGCGCGGGCCCGGGTGGCGGCGGTCGTCGGCGGCTTCGCGGGCGGGGGCGGCGGTGGCGGGGGTGCCGGAGAGGGCAGCGGGGGAGTCGGTGCCGGAGAGGACGGCGGAGAGGGCGGCGGGGGAGCCGGTGCCGGGGCCCGCAGCATCGCCGAGGCGCCGCTCGTCGAGGCCCTCGCCGGGCTCGGCATGTCCGGCGCCGCGCTCGCCGTCCACGGGGACGTCGAAGTGGCCTGCGCCGCCGGGCCCGGGGCGCCCGCCGACGGGCTCGTGCTGATCGCCGGGACCGGCGCCGTCGCCGCCCGCGTCACGGCGCGGCGCACGACACGCGTGGTCGACGGCGACGGCTGGCTGCTCGGCGACACCGGCAGCGGCTTCTGGCTCGGCCGGCAGGCGCTGCGCCTCGCCCTGCGTGCCGTGGACGGCCGCGCCGCGTGGGGCCCGCTGGTCACCCTCGTGCTGGAGCGCGCGGCGCCCGGCCGGGCGGACCCGGGGCTCGACTGGCAGGCCCGGCATCGGCTCAAGCAGGCGGTGGCCGCCTGGGCGTACCGGCAGCGGCCGCTGGTCCTCGCGGAGTTGAGCCCCCTGGCCGTGCGGGCGGCGGGGCTCGGCGATCCGGCCGCCCTGGATCTCCTGGACGAGGCGGCACGGGAACTGGCGGGCAGCGTCGCCGCGTTGGCGCCCGAGCCGGGGGAGCCGCTGATGGTCACCGGCGGTCTCGTCGGGCCCGAAGGGCCGCTCGCCCCACGCCTGTTCGCCGCCGTCGAGCCGCTCGGGCTGCGCGGCACCGCCGTACCGGACGGGACGCGCGGCGCGGTGGCGCTGGCCCGGCTGCTGAGCGGGGACGCGGGCCCGGCGGGCTCTTGACGGGACCCGGGTACTGGTTCACTCTTTCGGTTATCGGGCGTTGAGTTGAATGAACCAACCGGAATCAGTCAACAGCTCGCGTCACCACACATCACGTCCACCAGGGGGAGTCATGGCCGAAGCGACGACGATCGGTGCCGAGCGGATGGCGGACGAGGCGCGCGAGCGCGTCGAGCGGGCCGTCGCCGTGAACAAGGACGGCGTCGCCGCGGCGGCCCGGCTCGTCGCGGACTGTGTCGCCGCCGACGGCGTCGTGCACGCCTTCGGCACCGGCCACTCGCAGGCCACGGCGCTGGAGATCGCCGGACGGGCCGGCGGGCTCGTGCCCACCACCCGGATCGCCCTGCACGACCTCGTGCTGCGCGGCGGCGAGGACCCCGCCGTGCTCGACGACCCGCTCCTGGAGCGCCGCCCCGGCCTCGCCGCGCGCCTGTACGAGCTGAGCGCGCCCCGCCCGCAGGACCTGTTCGTGATCATCTCGAACTCCGGCGTCAACAACTCCATCGTCGACATGGCCCTGCACGTCAAGGAGAACGGCCACCCGCTCGTCGCGCTCACCTCGCTGGAGCACACCCGCGCCGTCCCCGCCCTGCACCCGAGCGGTAGCCGCCTCGCGGACCTGGCCGACGCCGTGCTCGACAACTGCGCGCCCGCGGGCGACGCGATCCTGCCGCTGCCGGACGGCGCCCGGCTCTGCGGCGTCTCCACGCTGACCTCCGCGCTCCTCGTGCAGATGGTCGTCGCCGAGGCCGTCGCGCTGCTGCTCGCCGAGGGCCACGAGCCGCCCGTCTACGTCTCCGCCAACCTCCCCGGCGGCTTCGAGCGCAACGCCCGCCTGGAGGACCACTACGCGGGCCGCCTGCACCGCGGCGGCCACTGACGCCCGGGCCGCCCGCCTCGCGGCAGCCCTGTCCTCCCGCAGGCGTGCGCCCCCAAGCAGCCTGCCCCGGCCGCCCGGCCCTTCCCCGGGCGGACCGGACAGACCTCTCATACCGGCCGCTGATCAATTAGGTTGGACGCAACGGCGGGGCACAGGTACGTACGCTCGTACGAGAGAGAGCTGAAGTTCCCAGATGAACGCGTTCGAAGCAGGAACGGCAGGCCGCGCGCGGCTCGACCGGACGCCCGAATGGCAGGCGCTGGCCAAGCACCGGGAGACCCTCGGGGACGTGCGGCTGCGGGAGCTGTTCGCCGCCGACCCGGAGCGCGGGACCGGCATGACGCTCCAGGTCGGCGACCTCCACATCGACTACTCCAAGCACCTGATCACGGGCGAGACGCTGCGGCTGCTGCGCGAGCTGGCCGCCGCGCGGGACGTGTTCGGCCTGCGGGACGCCATGTTCCGCGGCGAGAAGATCAACACGACCGAGGACCGGGCCGTCCTGCACACCGCGCTGCGCGCCCCGCGTGACGCGGTGATCGAGGTGGACGGCGAGAACGTCGTGCCGAAGGTGCACGCCGTCCTCGACAAGATGGCCGGCTTCGCCGACCAGGTGCGCTCCGGGGCCTGGCTCGGCCACACCGGCAAGCGCGTCAAGAACGTCGTCAACATCGGCATCGGCGGTTCCGACCTCGGCCCCGCGATGGCCTACGAGGTGCTGCGCTCCTTCACCGACCGCGACCTCACCGTCCGCTTCGTCTCCAACGTGGACGGCGCCGATCTGCACGAGGCCGTCCGCGACCTCGACCCGGCCGAGACGCTGTTCGTCATCGCCTCGAAGACTTTCACGACCATCGAGACGATCACCAACGCCACCTCCGCGCGCAGTTGGCTGCTCACCGGCCTGAGGGCCGGTCAGGAGGCCGTCGCCAAGCACTTCGTGGCCCTGTCGACCAATGCCGAGAAGGTCGAGGAGTTCGGCATCGACACGGCCAACATGTTCGAGTTCTGGGACTGGGTCGGCGGACGTTATTCGTATGACTCCGCGATCGGCCTCTCCCTGATGATCGCCATCGGGCCCGAGCGCTTCCGTGAGATGCTCGACGGCTTCCACCTCGTGGACGAGCACTTCCGTACCGCGCCCGCCGAGGCCAACGTGCCGCTCCTGATGGGCCTCCTCGGCATCTGGTACGGCAACTTCCACGACGCCCAGTCGCACGCCGTACTGCCCTACAGTCACTACCTGTCGAAGTTCACGGCGTACTTGCAGCAGCTCGACATGGAGTCGAACGGCAAGTACGTACAGCGCGACGGCGAAGAGGTCCGCTGGCAGACGGGCCCGGTCGTCTGGGGCACCCCAGGGACCAATGGGCAGCACGCCTACTACCAGCTCATCCACCAGGGCACCAAGCTGATCCCCGCCGACTTCATCGGGTTCGCCGAGCCGGTCGCCGACCTCCAGCCCGGACTCGTGCCGCAGCACGACCTGCTCATGGCGAACTTCTTCGCGCAGACGCAGGCGCTCGCCTTCGGCAAGACGCCCGACGAGGTCCGCGCCGAGGGCGTCCCGGAAGAGCTGGTCCCGCACAAGACGTTCAAGGGCGACCACCCGACGACGACGATCCTCGCGCGCGAGCTGACCCCGTCCGTCCTCGGCCAGCTCGTCGCCCTCTACGAGCACAAGGTGTTCGTACAGGGCGCCGTGTGGAACATCGACTCCTTCGACCAGTGGGGCGTCGAACTCGGCAAGGTCCTCGCCAAGCGCGTCGAACCCGCCCTCACCGAAGGCGCCGACGTCCCCGGCCTCGACCCCTCGACCACGGCACTCGTGGCGAAATACCGCGAGCTGCGCGGACGTTGACGCCCGCCCGCGGGCGGGCCGCCACCGGTCCGCCCGCGGGGCCAAATCTCTTATTGGGGTGCGCGCGAGCCACCCGGCGGGCGAGACTGCCGGTCCGTCATCCAGCCGGGAGGCCCCGTGGACCCGCTCATGTCAGCGCTCTCCGATCCCGAGAGGCTCAGGCTGTACGCCCGTATCGTCCTCGACGACCTCCCACCCGCCGAGGCCGACTCCCCGGCCGCCCGCAAACACCTGGGCAAGCTGATCTCCACCGGGCTCGTGGAGCGCACCGAGGAGGGCTCCCTGCGCGCGGGGCCCGAGGTCTTCCGCCGCCACCGCACCGCCGAACAGCCCGGCACCGGCATCCCCCGCCGTCTCGCCGGATTCTTCGCGGGCGGCCGGCTCACCGCGATCCCGGTGCGCCCCTCGGTCCGCCACGACCTGCTCGTGCACCTCACCGACACCCTCTTCGACACCGCGCGCACCTACAGCGAGCGCGAGGTCAACGAGGCGCTGCGCACCGTCCACGACGACACCGCCGCCCTGCGCCGCCACTGTGTGGTCGACGGCCTCCTCGTACGGGAGAAGGACGGCAGCGACTATCGCGTGCCCGCGCACGCGTAGGGCCCCGTTTCCGTCCGCCCGGACGGAAACGGGGCCCTACGCGCGCGTGCGTGCCGGTCAGGCGATGGCCGGGGGGTACAGCTCCGGCGGGAGCTGGGAGGCGGCGGCCGTGTCGAGCAGCCACAGCGTCCGGGAGCGGCCGTACGCGCCCGCCGCCGGGGCCTGGATCTCGCCCGCGCCCGACAGGGCGATGGCCGCGGCCCGCGCCTTGTCCTCGCCCGCCGCGAGCAGCCACACCTCACGCGCCGAGCGGATCGCCGGCAGCGTCAGGGTGATGCGGGTGGGCGGGGGCTTCGGAGCGCCGTGCACCCCGACGACCGTCCGCTCGCTCTCGCGCACCGCCGGAAGCTCCGGGAAGAGCGAGGCGACATGCGTGTCCGGGCCGACGCCCAGCATCAGCACGTCGAACGTCGGCACCGGGCCGTGGTCCTCGGGCCCGGCCGCCGCCGCCAGCTCCGCCGCGTACACCTCGGCCGCCGCGTCCGCCTCGTACGGGCCGTCCGAGGCGGGCATGGGGTGCACGCGCGCGGGGTCGAGCGGCACCGAGTCGAGCAGCGCCTCGCGGGCCTGCGTGTAGTTGCGCTCGGGGTCGCCGTCCGGAAGGAACCGCTCGTCGCCCCACCACAGGTCCAGGCGGCCCCAGTCGACCGCGTCCCGGGCCGGCGCCGCGCTGAGCGCGGCGAGGAGGCCGTTGCCGTTGCGGCCGCCGGTCAGGACGACGGAGGCGGTGCCGCGGGCGGCCTGGGCATCGACGATCTTGGTGATCAGCCGTGCCGCGGCGGCCTGCGCCATCAGCTCCTTGTCCCGGTGGACGACCAGTTGGGGTGCTGCGCTCACTTGTCTGCACTCACCTGTCTGCACTCACGTGTCTGCACTCACCTGTGTGCACTCACTTCGTCGGGGCCTTCTTGCCGGTGGCCCGCTTCGCCGGTGCCTTCTTCGCGGCCTTGGCGGTCTGCCCCGCCTGCCCGCTCTTGGCGCCCGACGCGGGCTGCGCGGTCTTCGCGGGCGCCTTCTTCGCCGGTGCCTTCCTGGCCGCGGTTTTCTGCGCGGGCGCCGCCGTGGGTGCCGCCGACGCCGCCTGCTCCACCGACTCCGGCATCGCGGTGCCCTGCGCGACGGGCTCGCCGAGGCGGTCCACCCCGTAGCGCAGCGCGGCCGCGTAGGTGTCGTCGGGGTCCAGGCGCCGCAGCTCCTCTGCGATCAGCTCGGACGTCTCGCGGCGCTTGAGCGCCACCGCGCGGTCCGGCTGGCCCTCGATGGAGAGCGTGGCGAGGGTGCCGTCGGCGCGGTCGAGGACGATCGCGCCGCACGTCGACTCCATGCGGACGCCGGTCAGGCCGGGGCCCGCCGACAGGGTGCGCCGCACGGGGACGTCCAGCCGGTCCGCGAGCCACATCGCCAGCAGTTCGCAGCTCGGGTTGAACTCCTCGCCCTCGACCTCGACGCCCGTGACGTCACAGGGCACCTGGTCGAGCGCGGCGGCCAGCATCGAGCGCCACGGCGTGATCCGGGTCCACGCGAGGTCCGTGTCGCCGGGGGAGTAGGACGCCGCGCGGGCCTCCAGCTCGTGCGTCGGCTGCTCGGCCGCGTACGTGTCCGTGACGCGGCGCTGGGCCAAGGCGCCCAGCGGGTCCTGCGCGGGGTCCAGCGGGGCGTCCACGGGCCACCACACCACTGTCGGGGCGTCCGGCAGCAGCAGCGGCAGGACGACCGACTGGGCGTGGTTGACGACCTCGCCGTACAGGCGGAGCACGACGGTCTCGCCGGTGCCCGCCTCGGCGCCCACCCGCACCTCCGCGTCGAGCCGCGAGGTGGTGCGGTCGCGCGGGGTGCGGGAGACGCGCTTGATGACGACGAGGGTGCGCGAGGGGTGCTCGCGCGACGCCTCGTTGGCCGCCTTCAGGGCGTCGTAGGCGTTCTCCTCGTCGGTGACGATGACGAGGGTGAGCACCATGCCGACGGCCGGGGTGCCGATGGCCCTGCGGCCCTGCACCAGCGCCTTGTTGATCTTGCTGGAGGTGGTGTCCGTGAGGTCGATCTTCATGGCCGGCGCCAGCTCCGTCCGTCTCGTGCGAGCATCTTGTCCGCCTCGGCGGGCCCCCACGTGCCGGACGGGTACTGCGCGGGCGAGCCGTGCGTGTCCCAGTAGCGCTCGATCGGGTCGAGGATCTTCCAGGACAGCTCGACCTCCTCCGTCCGCGGGAAGAGGTTGGCGTCACCCAGCAGAACGTCCAGGATCAGCCGCTCGTACGCCTCCGGGCTCGACTCGGTGAACGACTCGCCGTACGCGAAGTCCATCGAGACATCCCGGATCTCCATCGACGTGCCCGGCACCTTCGAGCCGAAGCGGACCGTGATGCCCTCGTCCGGCTGGACGCGGATCACGATCGCGTTCTGGCCGAGCTCCTCCGTCGCCGTGTGGTCGAAGGGGGAGTGCGGGGCGCGCTGGAAGACGACGGCGATCTCGGTGACGCGGCGGCCGAGCCGCTTGCCGGTGCGCAGGTAGAAGGGGACGCCCGCCCAGCGGCGGTTGTCCACCTCCAGCTTGATCGCCGCGTACGTGTCGGTCTTCGACTTGGGGTCGATGCCCTCTTCCTGGAGGTAGCCGACGGCCTTCTCGCCGCCCTGCCACCCGGCCGCGTACTGACCGCGTACGGTCTCCAGGCCCAGTTCCTTGGGCAGCCGCACCGCGCCGAGCACCTTGGCCTTCTCCGCGACGAGCGCGTCCGCGTCGAAGGAGGCGGGCTCCTCCATCGCGGTCAGCGCCATGAGCTGGAGCAGGTGGTTCTGGATGACGTCACGGGCCGCGCCGATGCCGTCGTAGTAGCCCGCGCGGCCGCCGATGCCGATGTCCTCGGCCATGGTGATCTGCACATGGTCGACGTACGAGCGGTTCCAGATCGGCTCGAACATCTGGTTGGCGAAGCGGAGCGCCAGGATGTTCTGGACGGTCTCCTTGCCGAGGTAGTGGTCGATCCGGAAGACCTGGTCCGGGTCGAAGACCTCGTGCACGATCGCGTTCAGCTCGCGGGCCGACTCCAGATCGTGGCCGAACGGCTTCTCGATGACCGCGCGCCGCCAGGACCCCTGCGGCGCGTCCGCGAGCCCGTGCTTCTTGAGCTGCTGCACGACCTGCGGGAAGAACTTGGGCGGTACGGAGAGGTAGAACGCGAAGTTCCCGCCCGTGCCCTGCGACTTGTCCAGGTCGTTGATCGTCGCCTTCAGCTGCTCGAACGCCTCGTCGTCGTCGAAGTTGCCCTGGACGAAGCGCATCCCCTGGATGAGCTGTTGCCAGACCTCCTCACGAAACGGCGTGCGCGCGTGCTGCTTGACCGCGTCGTGGACCTCCTGCGCGAAGTCCTCGTCCTGCCACTCGCGCCGGGCGAACCCGATCAGCGAGAAGCCCGGCGGGAGCAGACCCCGGTTGGCGAGGTCGTACACGGCAGGCATCAGCTTCTTGCGCGAAAGGTCGCCCGTGACACCGAAGATCACCAGACCCGACGGCCCCGCGATACGCGGGAGCCGTCGGTCCGCCGGGTCACGGAGCGGATTGGCTCCGTGTGCGGTCAAGGGATCAGCCCTCCGAAGGGGCGAGGCGCTTGAGCTCCGCCTCGGTCGACTTGAGCAGGTCGGTCCAGGCCGCCTCGAACTTCTCGACGCCCTCGTCCTCCAGCAGCCGCACGACCTCGTCGTAGGAGATGCCGAGCTTCTCGACGGCCTCCAGGTCCGCGCGGGCCTGGTCGTACGTGCCCGCGATCGTGTTGCCGGTGATCTGCCCGTGGTCGGCGGTCGCCTCCAGGGTGGCCTCCGGCATGGTGTTCACCGTGCCCGGGGCGACGAGGTCGTCGACGTACAGGGTGTCCTTGTACGCCTTGTCCTTGACGCCCGTCGAGGCCCACAGCGGGCGCTGGCGGTTGGCCTGCGCCTTGTCGAGCGCGGCCCAGCGGTCGGAGGAGAAGACCTCCTCGTACGCCTCGTAGGCGAGCCGCGCGTTGGCCAGGGCGGCCTTGCCGCGGGCGGCCTTGGCGTCCTCGGTGCCGAGCGCGTCGATCCGCTTGTCGATCTCGGTGTCCACGCGGGACACGAAGAACGACGCCACCGAGTGGATCTTGGACAGGTCCAGGCCCGCGGCCTTGGCCTTCTCCAGACCCGCGAGGTAGGCGTCCATCACCGCGCGGTAGCGCTCCAGGGAGAAGATCAGCGTGACGTTGACGCTGATGCCCCGGGCGATCGTCTCGGTGATCGCGGGCAGGCCCGCCTCGGTCGCCGGGATCTTGATGAGCGTGTTGGGGCGGTCCACCAGCCAGGCGAGCTGCTTGGCCTCGGCGACCGTCGCCTTGGTGTCGTGGGCGAGCCGTGGGTCGACCTCGATCGACACCCGCCCGTCCTGGCCGCCGGTCGCGTCGAAGACCGGGCGCAGGATGTCGGCGGCGTCCCGGACGTCCGCCGTCGTGATCATGCGGATGGCCTCTTCGACGGTGACCTTGCGGGCGGCGAGGTCGGAGAGCTGCTGGTCGTAACCGTCGCCCTGGGAGATCGCCTTCTGGAAGATCGACGGGTTGGTGGTGACACCCACGACGTGCTGCTGGTCGATCAGTTCCGCGAGGTTGCCGGACGTGATCCGCTTGCGCGACAGGTCGTCCAGCCAGATCGCGACGCCCTCCTCGGAGAGGCGCTTGAGTGCGTCTGTCATGGAAATTGCATCTCCTACGTGTCGTATACGGGCGTCAGCGCTGGGCGGCGGCGAGGGATTCCCGCGCCTTGGCCACGACGTTCTCGGCGGTGAAACCGAACTCGCGGAAGAGGACCTTGCCGTCCGCCGAGGCACCGAAGTGCTCCAGCGAGACGATCCGGCCCGCGTCCCCGACGAACCGGTGCCAGGTGAGCCCGATGCCGGCCTCGACCGCCACCCGCGCCTTCACCGAGGGCGGCAGGACGCTGTCCCGGTACCCCTGGTCCTGCTCCTCGAACCACTCGACCGACGGCATCGACACCACGCGCGTGGCGACACCCTCCGCCTCCAGCGTCTCGCGCGCCTCGACGGCGAGCTGCACCTCGGAACCGGTGGCGATCAGGATGAGGTCCGGCGTCGCCTTGGACGCCTCGACGAGCACGTAACCGCCCTTGACGGTGTCCTCGTTCGGGTCGTACGTCGGCACGCCCTGCCGGGTCAGCACCAGGCCGTGCGGCTTGGAGGCGCCGTACTCCTTCTTGCCGCGGCGCAGGATCTCGCGCCAGGCGATGGCCGTCTCGTTGGCGTCGGCCGGGCGCACGACGTTCAGGCCGGGGATCGCACGCAGCGAGGCGAGGTGCTCGACCGGCTGGTGGGTGGGGCCGTCCTCGCCGAGACCGACCGAGTCGTGCGTCCACACGTACGTCACCGGCAGGTGCATCAGCGCGGACAGGCGTACCGCGTTGCGCATGTAGTCGGAGAAGACGAGGAACGTGCCGCCGTAGATACGGGTGTGGCCGTGCAGCGCGATCCCGTTCATCTCGGCGGCCATCGAGTGCTCGCGGATGCCGAAGTGGATCGTTCGCCCGTACGGGTCGGCCTCGGGCAGCGGGTTGCCCGCCGGCAGGAACGACGACGTCTTGTCGATCGTCGTGTTGTTCGACCCGGCGAGGTCGGCGGAGCCGCCCCACAGCTCGGGGATGACCGCGCCGAGCGCCTGGAGCACCTTCCCGGACGCGGCGCGCGTGGCGACGCCCTTGCCGGTCTCGAAGACGGGGAGCTTCTCCTCCCAGCCCTCGGGCAGCTCGCCCGCGTTGATCCGGTCGAAGGCGGCGGCGCGCTCCGGGTTGGCGGTGCGCCACTCCTGGAACGACTTCTCCCACTCGGCCTTCGCCTGCGCGCCCCGGTCCAGGGCCTCGCGGGTGTGGGAGATGACCTCGTCGGAGACGTCGAAGGACTTCTCCGGGTCGAAGCCGAGGACGCGCTTGGTGGCCGCGACCTCCTCGTCGCCGAGCGCCGAGCCGTGCGCGGCCTCGGTGTTCTGCGCGTTCGGGGCGGGCCAGGCGATGATCGAGCGCATGGCGATGAAGGACGGCTTGTCCGTGACCTTCTTGGCCGCCTGGATGGCCGCGTAGATCGCCTCGTGGTCGAGGTCGCCGTCGGCCTTGGGCTCGACGCGCTGCACGTGCCAGCCGTACGCCTCGTACCGCTTGACCGTGTCCTCGGAGACGGCGGTCTCGGTGTCGCCCTCGATCGAGATGTGGTTGTCGTCCCACAGCAGGATCAGGTTGCCGAGCTGCTGGTGGCCGGCGAGGGAGGACGCCTCGGCGGAGATGCCCTCCTGGAGGCAGCCGTCGCCGGCGATGGCGTACACGAAGTGGTCGAAGGGGGAGGTGCCCAAGGCGGCGTCGGGGTCGAACAGGCCGCGCTCGTAGCGGGCGGCCATCGCCATGCCCACGGCGTTGGCGACGCCCTGCCCGAGCGGGCCCGTCGTCGTCTCGACGCCCGTGGTGTGCCCGTACTCCGGGTGGCCCGGCGTCTTCGAGCCCCAGGTGCGGAACGCCTTGAGGTCGTCCAGCTCCAGGCCGAAGCCGGCCAGGTAGAGCTGGATGTAGAGGGTCAGGGACGAGTGGCCCGCGGACAGGACGAAGCGGTCCCGTCCGACCCAGTCGGCGTCGGCCGGGTCATGGCGCATCACCTTCTGGAAGAGGGTGTACGCGGCGGGGGCCAGGCTCATCGCCGTACCGGGATGGCCGTTGCCGACCTTCTGTACGGCGTCGGCGGCCAGGACGCGTGCGGTGTCAACGGCCCGCTGGTCCACTTCGGTCCACTCGAGGTCTGTGGTGGTCGGCTTGGTGCTCACCCTGAGTCAGGGCTCCTCTCCACATGTCGAATGCCGGTGATGTCGGTCTCACCGGCCGTTGTCGAGCCTACCCGTCCTGGGACGTGCATTTTTTCGAGTCATTCCAGACTGCCGGGACTCTGGCGGATCCGCCTCCTGACGCGGATCCGGGCGGCTCGACAGGTGATGCGAAGACCGCTCATCCGGGTGCTCATCCGGGGTTCTCGCGGCTCATCCGCGACCCCTGTGCGAGGGCCCCGCGCGCCCCTGGTCACGTCGTTCGCCGCACCGCTCCCAACACGACCCCACCCCCGCGAAGGGCTGGGTATAGGCAACGTCTACAGTGGCGTGGTACGCGCGAGCTTTTACCGGGACTTCACATCAAGTAGTCCGTACCGGGGGCTCGCTGGAGTCTCTGTCAGGGGTGTGCGTGACGGCCGTCGAATCCCGTCCATCGGGTGGGGGTCCCACCCAGGCCGTTCGGTCGCTGGGGGAGCCGGAGGCGAACAGCGGCCAGGACCGGCGCTCGCCCGGGGCCCGCGTCAAGGCGTTCGTGGCGCTGACCAAGCCGCGGATCATCGAACTGCTGCTGATCACCACCGTTCCGGTGATGTTCCTGGCCCAGCAGGGTGTACCCGACCTGTGGCTGGTGCTCGTCACCTGCGTCGGCGGCTACCTGTCCGCGGGCGGCGCCAACGCGCTCAACATGTGGTACGACCGCGACATCGACGCCCTCATGGACCGTACGTCGCAGCGCCCCCTGGTCACCGGCATGGTGAGCCCCCGCGAGTGCCTGGTCTTCGGCATCTCGCTCGCCGTGATCTCCACGCTCCTGTTCGGCTTCGCGGTCAACTGGCTGTCGGCCTGGCTGTCGCTGGGCGCGCTGCTGTTCTACGTGATCGTCTACACGATGATCCTCAAGCGCCGCACCTCGCAGAACATCGTCTGGGGCGGCATCGCGGGCTGTCTGCCGGTCCTCATCGGCTGGTCCTCGGTGACGAACTCGATGTCGTGGGCGCCGGTCATCCTCTTCCTCGTGATGTTCTTCTGGACGCCGCCGCACTACTGGCCGCTGTCCATGAAGGTCAAGGAGGACTACGCGCGCGTGGGCGTGCCGATGCTGCCGGTCATCGCCTCCAACAAGGTCGTCGCCAAGCAGATCGTCATCTACAGCTGGGTGATGGTCGCGGTCTCGCTGCTGCTGACGCCGCTCGGCTACACCGGCTGGTTCTACACGGTGGTCGCGCTGCTCGCGGGCGGCTTCTGGCTGTGGGAGGCCCACGGCCTCCAGAACCGCGCGAAGGCCGAGGTCACGGGCGCCAAGCTCAAGGAGATGCGGCTGTTCCACTGGTCCATCACCTATGTGTCGCTGCTGTTCGTGGCGGTCGCGGTGGACCCCTTCCTGCGCTGATCGCGCGCTGACGTCCCGACGGGTGGGGTGCGTGGCCCAGGCCACGCACCCCACCCGTCGCTTGTTCGGCTACTCGCCGGTAGCATCCTGCCTATGGCAGAGACTCAAGCGGTTGAGGCGCCCGCACGGGCGGCGAAGGACGAGCGCCGGGCGGCCAAGCTGGCCAAGGAGATCGGCACGTTCGCCAAGGCGCACGGCGGCGCCGAGGGGCAGCTCGCGTACATCGGGGAGCACGGCACGCGCATCGTGCTCGTCGGCGCGGACGGCGGCTGGGGCGACCTCGTCGCCGCCACCTACGAGGTCGCGCAGAAGGCCGTCGAGAAGGCCGGCATCACCGTCCACGAGGACTTCGACGGCGACTTCGCGGCCAAGGTCGAGACCGGCCCGTACGAGTGGAAGCGCATGGCCGGCATCCAGATCGGCGGCTGACCTCCACCCCCGGGTTCGGGCACGTGTACGAGCCGGTGCCGGGCGGAGCCCCCGCGCGACACCCGGCGCCGGTTCACCCGTTAGGACCGTAGGAGCGCGGACGGGCCGTCGAGGCCGCCCGCGCACGCACGGTCCGTCGACGGGAAGCCCGGATGATCGAAACGCCGTCCCTCGTGGACCAGCACTGCCACGGGGTGCTCCGCGCGGAACTGGGCCTCGGCACCTTCGAGGCCCACCTCGGGCGCGGCGAGGGCCCGCCCGCGCCCGGCACCACGTTCTTCGACACCCAGACCGGGTTCGCCGTGCGCCGCTGGTGCCCGCCCCTGCTCGGCCTCGAACCCCACTGCGCGCCCGCCCGCTACCTCGCCCGGCGCCGCGAACTCGGCCCGCTGGAAGCCGCCCGCAGACTGCTGCGCGGCAGCGGCATCACCACGTACCTCGTCGACACCGGGCTGCCCGGCGACCTCACCGGCCCCGAGGACATGGCCCGCGACGGGGACGCCGAGGCGCACGAGATCGTCCGGCTCGAACCGCTCGCCGAGCAGATCGCCGACACCTCGGGGACCGTCGAGTCCTTCCTCGCCAACCTCGCCGAGTCCGTCCACGCGGCGGCCTCCACCGCCGTCGCCTTCACGTCCGTCGCGGGCGTACGCCACGGCCTCGCGCTCGCGCCCGAGCCGCCGGGCCCCGGGGAGGTGCGCGGCGCGGCGGGCCGCTGGCTGGCGGCGCGCGCGGTCGGCGGGCCGCTCACCGACCCCGTACTGCTGCGGCACGTGCTGTGGGCCGCCGTCGCCTCCGGGCGCCCGCTCCAGCTCCACGCGGGCCTCGGCGAGCCCGCGCTGCGCACCACCGGCGCCGACCCCGTCCAGCTCACCGACTTCGCGCGGGCCACCGCGGGCCTCGGCACCGACCTGATCCTGCTGCACGGCTACCCGTACCACCGGCACGCGGCGCATCTCGCGGCCCTGTTCCCGCATGTGTACGCCGATCTCGGCCCGGCGCTCGCCCGCACCGGCGCCCGGGCCGCCGCGGTCCTCGCCGAGATCCTGGAACTCGCGCCCTTCGGCAAGCTGCTGTTCTCCACCGGCGCGCACGGCCTGCCCGAGCTGCACGTCGTGGGCGCGCGGCTGTTCCGGGAGGCGCTGGGGCGGGTGCTCGGCGGCTGGGTCGCCGAGGGCGCGTGGTCCCTGTCCGACGCCCAGCGTGTCGCCGCGATGATGGCCGAGGGGACGGCACGCCGGGTCTACGGGCTCGCCGGCCCCGAGTGCCCGGGGTGAGGGCGCCCGAAGCGCTCACGCCCGCCGGGCCCGGGCCGGCCCGCGTGTCTCAGGCCCGCGTGCTCAGGCGGACGACGCGACCGGCTCCGCCGCAGGGCCCGGCACCGCGACGGCCGCGTCGGGGCGCTCGCGCAAGGCGAACAGCACGCGCATGACGCCGATCCACACCAGCGCCGAGCCCAGCATGTGCAGGCCGACGAGGAGTTCGGGAAGGTCCAGGAAGTACTGCACGTACCCGATGACACCCTGCGCGAGCAGGATCACGAACAGCTCGCGGGTGCGGTGCAGCGGGCCCTTGGGGGCGTCGACGGCCTTGAGGACGAACCACAGGGCGAACGTCAGCGTCACCACGACCCAGGCGAGGACCGCGTGCAGCTTGCTGACGGTCTCCCAGTCCAGGTGCATCCGGTCGACCTTGCTGGAGTCGCCCGCGTGCGGGCCCGCGCCGGTCACGACCGTGCCGACCGCGATGAGCAGCGCCGCCGCGGCCACCAGGAACCACACCAGCTGCTTGACGGCCGCGCCGACCAGCGGGCGCGGCTCGCCGTCGCCCTCGCGGGTGCGCTGCCACATCACCAGGGCCACCGTCAGCAGGGCCGTCGTCAGCACGAAGTGGGCGGCGACCGTGTAGGGGTTCAGGCCCACGAGGACGACGATGCCGCCGAGCACCGCGTTGCCCATGACGATCCAGAACTGCGCCCAGCCGAGCCGGGTGAGCGTGCGCCGCCACGGCTTCTGCGAGCGCGCCGCGATGATGGCCCAGCCGACGGCGGCGCACAGCACGTACGTGAGCATGCGGTTGCCGAACTCGATGGCGCCGTGGAAGCCCATCTCGCTGGTGGCGGTGAGCGACTGGTCGGTGCACTTGGGCCAGGTCGGGCAGCCGAGCCCGGACCCGGTGAGGCGCACGGCGCCGCCGGTGACGACGATGATCACCGTCATGATCACGGCGGACATGGCCGCGCGCTGGACGGTCCGCTGAGCGGGGGTCCAGCGAGCGGCGATGAAGGCGAGCGGGTTGCGTACCGCCTGGACGGCGTCGGCGCGGGTCACGTTTGGCACGGGCCCATCGTAGGACTCCGCTTGTGCACCGCTTCACGAGGGGGACGTAAGGGGGCTGACTGTGACGAGCGTTACGCCCTCGAACGCCCCGCCGGAGGCGGCTCCGCCGACCTCACTCCCAGCGGAAGAACCGCCCGGCGGCGGCCAGCCCCACGACCGCCCACACCGTGAGGACGCCGAGGTCGCCCCAGGGCATCGACGCGCCGTGCTGGAGCACGTCCCGCAGCCCGTCGGAGAGCGCCGAGATGGGCAGCAGGCCGAGCACCGACTGCGCGGCGCCGGGGAACTTGTCGAGCGGCACGATGACCCCGCCGCCCACCAGCAGCAGCAGGAAGACGAGATTGGCGGCGGCCAGCGTCGCCTCCGCCTTCAGGGTGCCCGCCATCAGCAGGCCGAGCCCGGAGAAGGCGGCGGTGCCGAGGACGAGCAGGAGCAGCACGGCGAGCGGGTTGCCGTGCGGGGACCAGCCGAGCGCGAACGCGATGACCGTCAGCAGGATCACCTGGAGCACCTCGGTGACCAGCACCGACAGGGTCTTCGCGGTCATCAGGCCCCAGCGTGGCAGCGGCGAGGCGGCGAGCCGCTTCAGCACGCCGTAGCGGCGCTCGAAGCCGGTGGCGATGGCCTGCCCGGTGAACGCCGTGGACATCACCGCGAGCGCCAGGATGCCGGGCGCGAGGAAGTCGACGGCCTTGCCGGTGCCGGTGTCGACGATGTCGACCGACGAGAACAGCACCAGGAGCAGCGTCGGGATGACGACCGTGAGGAGCAACTGCTCACCGTTGCGCAGCAGCATCTTGGTCTCCAGGACGGCCTGCGCGGCGATCATCCGGGGCAGCGGGGCCGCCCCCGGGTTCGGTGCGTACGTGCCGGCGCTCATCCGCGCAGCTCCTTGCCGGTCAGTTCGAGGAAGACGTCTTCGAGGGTGTGCCGCTCGACGGAGAGCTTGTCGGGCATCACCCCGTGCTGGGCGCACCAGGAGGTCACCGTGGCGAGGAGCTGCGGATCGACCTTCCCGGTGACGCGGTAGGAGCCGGGGCTGAGTTCGGCGGCGGCGCTGTCGGCGGGCAGCGCCTTGAGCAGTGACGCCACGTCGAGCCCGGGGCGGCCGGTGAAGCGCAGGGTGTTCTCGGCGCCGCCGCGGCACAACTGCTCGGGGGAGCCCTGGGCGATGACCTTGCCCGCGTCGACGATGGCCACGTCGTCGGAGAGTTCCTCGGCCTCGTCCATGTGGTGCGTCGTCAGGATGACCGAGACGCCGTCCGCCCGCAGGTCCCGTACGAGGTCCCAGGTGGCGCGGCGGGCCTGCGGGTCGAGGCCCGCGGTCGGCTCGTCCAGGAAGACCAGCTCGGGGCGGCCGACGACGGCCATGGCGAGCGCGAGGCGCTGCTGCTGGCCGCCGGACAGGCGCCGGTAGCTCGTGCGGCCGCACGAGCCGAGACCGAGCCGTTCGATGAGGGCGTCCACGTCGAGCGGGTGGGCGTGCAGCTTGGCGACGTGGCGCAGCATCTCGTCGGCGCGGGCGCCGGAGTAGACGCCGCCGGACTGGAGCATCACGCCGACGCGCGGGCGCAGCGCGGCGGCCTGCCGTACGGGGTCGAGGCCGAGGACGCGGACCGTGCCGGCGTCCGGCCTGCGGTAGCCCTCGCAGGTCTCGATCGTGGTGGTCTTGCCGGCGCCGTTGGGGCCGAGGACGGCCGTGATGCCGGGGTTCGCCGTGAGGTCGAGACCGTCGACCGCGGTCTTGGTTCCGTACCGCTTCACCAGGCCGGTGAGGTGGACGACGGGCTCGGTTCGCATGGTCGCCAAGTCTAGGAGCGGGCCACAGGTCCCACGGCGCCGGGTGCCAGGTCCCGCGTACTGGTGACCTTTTCCGGCCGGGCGGGGCCGCGGACGGGCCTAGCGTCGATCTGTGACCAGCATCGCGGAGAACGTAGAGGCAACATCGGCGCAGGCGGCCCACAAGGCGCACGATCTGCGGCACACTCCGCGCTACTTCGTCTCCGCCGTGCTCGCGGGCGCCTACATCGGCATCGGGGAGGTGCTGCTGCTGGTCGCGCTCTCGCCGTTCGTCGAGGCCGGGTCCGCGGCGACGAAACTGCTCGAAGGGCTGGTCTTCCCGATCGCGCTGACGATCGTGATGTTCGCCGGGGCGCAGCTGTTCACCAGCAACGTCATGGTCATGCTGATCGGCGCGCTGACCGGCCGCACCGGCGCCAAGGACCTCGCGGGCAGCTGGGGGCTCTCCCTCGTCGGCAACTTCGCCGGCGCCTATCTCTTCGGCGCCATGGTCCACGCGTCCGGCGTCACCGACACGCCGTCCGCCCGCGCGATGCTCGCCGAGATGGTGCACGGCAAGCAGGCCCTGGACGGCGGGCAGCTGTTCTGGCGGGCGGTGCTGTGCAATCTGCTGGTCTGCCTCGGGATCTGGATGTTCTACCGGGCCAAGGGTGACGGCGCGAAGATCTTCGTGCTGTGGATCCCGGTGCTGGTCTTCGTGGCCGTCGGCTTCGAGCACTGCGTGGCGAACATGGCGCTGTTCTCGCTCGCCATGCTCGACGACATGGCGAGTCTCGGGGACCTGTTGCGCAATCTGGCCTACACCGTGCCGGGGAACATCGTCGGGGGCGGACTGCTGGTCGCGGGCTCGTACTGGTTCATGGGGCGCCCGGAGCGCGAGGAGGACCTCTGAGCCGGATCTCAGCCGGTTCCGCGCCGGTATGCCCGCTGACCTGCGACGCGGCCGCTCCCGGCCGCCCTTCTGATCGATCAAAGATCGTTCCCGCAGGTCAGACGGCCCTTGGAGTTAGGTTCGCCTAAGTGACGCAGTGCACCCGGGGGTGATCACCGCCGCGCTTGTCAGGCTCTGAGGAATTACGCAACAATGGCGTTGTGAAAAACGTCGGCGAGGCTCAGGAGGCACCCACGGGCGCCCCGCAGGAGGAGCTTGCGACCGGAGAGCGCTCCACGCGCAACCGGGTCGCACGATCCATCCTGGACCACGGCCCGTCCACGGTCGCCGATCTGGCCACGCGCCTCGGACTCACCCAGGCGGCGGTCCGCCGCCACCTCGACGCGCTCGTCGCGGACGACGTCGTGGCCGCCCGCGAGCAGCGCGTCTACGGCGCGCGCACGCGCGGGCGCCCCGCGAAGGTGTTCGCGCTGACCGACTGCGGCCGGGACGCCTTCGACCAGTCCTACGACAAGCTGGCCGCCGAGGCGCTGCGCTGGATCCAGGAGCACGCCGGCGGCGACGAGGCGCTGGTCGCGTTCGCCCGCGCCCGCATCGCCGCGCAGGCCGCCCCCTACCGGGCCGCGATCGAGGCCGCAGGCCCCGAGGAGCGCGCCCAGGCACTCGCCAAGGCGCTCAGCGCCGACGGGTACGCTGCTACGGCGCGCAGCGCGCCCCTCCCGCACCAGGGTGAGCAGCTCTGCCAGCACCACTGTCCGGTCGCCCATGTGGCGGAGCAGTTCCCACAGCTCTGCGAGGCGGAGACGGAGATGTTCTCCCGACTGCTCGGCACCCATGTGCAGCGACTGGCCACCATCGCCCACGGCGACGGCGTCTGCACGACGTTCATTCCCAAGAACGCACCCAAGAGCGCCACCGAGAACCACACCGCACACGCATCTGCAAGCACGGCCGGGAGGAACCCCGCATGACTCTCCCCATCGAGGAGACTGCCCATCCTGAGCTCGAGGGCCTGGGCAAGTACGAATACGGCTGGGCGGACTCCGACGAGGCCGGCGCCTCTGCCAAGCGCGGCATCAACGAAGACGTCGTCAAGGACATCTCCGCCAAGAAGTCCGAGCCGGAGTGGATGACCAAGCTCCGCCTCAAGGGCCTCAAGCTGTTCGACAAGAAGCCCATGCCGAACTGGGGCTCGGACCTGTCGGGCATCGACTTCGACAACATCAAGTACTTCGTGCGCTCCACGGAGAAGCAGGCGGAGTCCTGGGAGGACCTGCCCGAGGACATCAAGAACACGTACGACAAGCTCGGCATCCCCGAGGCGGAGAAGCAGCGCCTCGTCGCCGGTGTCGCGGCCCAGTACGAGTCCGAGGTCGTCTACCACCAGATCCGCGAGGACCTGGAGGAGCAGGGCGTCATCTTCCTCGACACCGACACCGCCCTCAAGGAGCACCCGGAGCTCTTCAAGGAGTACTTCGGCACGGTCATCCCGGCCGGCGACAACAAGTTCGCCGCGCTGAACACGGCCGTGTGGTCCGGCGGCTCCTTCATCTACGTGCCGAAGGGCGTGCACGTCGAGATCCCGCTCCAGGCCTACTTCCGTATCAACACGGAGAACATGGGCCAGTTCGAGCGGACGCTGATCATCGTCGACGAGGACGCCTACGTCCACTACGTCGAGGGCTGCACCGCGCCGATCTACAAGTCGGACTCGCTGCACTCCGCCGTCGTCGAGATCATCGTGAAGAAGGGCGCCCGCTGCCGCTACACGACGATCCAGAACTGGTCGAACAACGTCTACAACCTCGTCACCAAGCGTGCCGTGGCCTACGAGGGCGCGACCATGGAGTGGGTCGACGGCAACATCGGCTCCAAGGTCACCATGAAGTACCCGGCCGTCTACCTGATGGGCGAGCACGCCAAGGGCGAGACGCTGTCGATCGCCTTCGCGGGCGAGGGCCAGCACCAGGACGCCGGCGCGAAGATGGTCCACATGGCGCCGAACACGTCGTCGAACATCGTCTCGAAGTCCGTCGCGCGCGGCGGCGGCCGCACCTCCTACCGCGGCCTCATCGAGATCGGCGAGGGCGCCCCCGGCTCCAAGTCGAACGTGCTGTGCGACGCGCTCCTCGTCGACACCATCTCGCGCTCCGACACGTACCCGTACGTGGACGTCCGCGAGGACGACGTGTCCATGGGCCACGAGGCGACCGTCTCCAAGGTCTCCGAGGACCAGCTCTTCTACCTCATGAGCCGCGGCCTGTCCGAGGACGAGGCCATGGCGATGATCGTGCGCGGCTTCGTCGAGCCGATCGCCAAGGAGCTCCCCATGGAGTACGCGCTCGAACTCAACCGGCTGATCGAGCTGCAGATGGAAGGCGCGGTCGGCTAGTACCGACCGCCCTGACCGTCACGCCCCTCACGTAACGAAAGCGAGCACTACGACAGCCATGGCTGAGGCTCAGAATCTCTCTGCGGGCTCCACGACCGCGGGCTCCATCGCGGTCGCCGCCGAGTCGACCGTCGCCACCCGGATGAGCGCGCCCCCCTCCTACGACGTGCAGGACTTCCCCGTCCCGCACGGCCGCGAGGAGGAGTGGCGGTTCACGCCGCTGGAGCGGCTGCGCGGCCTGCACGACGGCACCGCCGTCGCCGGCGGCACCGGCGTCAAGGTCGACGTGGACGCCCCCGCCGGCGTCACCGTCGAGACCGTGGACCGCGACGACGCGCGCGTCGGCAAGGCCGGCAAGCCCGTCGACCGTGTCGCCGCCCAGGCGTTCTCCGCGTTCGAGCAGGCGTCCGTCGTCTCGGTGCCCAAGGACACGGTCCTGACCGAGCCGATCCGCATCTCCGTGCACGGGGAGGGCGGCACCCGCTTCGGCCACCAGGTCATCGAGCTGGGCGCCTTCGCCGAGGCCGTCGTCGTCATCGACCACACCGGTGACGCCGTGCTCGCCGCCAACGTCGAGTACCTGATCGGCGACGGCGCGAAGCTGACCGTCGTGTCCGTGCAGGACTGGGACGACAAGGCCGTCCACGTCGCCCAGCACGACGCGCTCCTCGGCCGCGACGCCTCCTTCAAGTCCGTCGTCGTCACCTTCGGCGGCGACGTCGTACGCCTGCACCCGCGCGTGCGGTACGCGGCCAGTGGCGGCGAGGCCGAGCTGTTCGGCCTCTACTTCACCGACGCGGGCCAGCACCAGGAGCACCGCCTCCTGGTCGACCACAACGCCCCGCACTGCAAGTCCAACGTCGTCTACAAGGGCGCGCTCCAGGGCGACGACGCGCACGCCGTGTGGATCGGCGACGTCCTCATCGAGGCCGCCGCCGAGGGCACGGACACGTACGAGATGAACCGCAACCTCGTCCTCACCGACGGCGCCCGCGTCGACTCCGTGCCCAACCTGGAGATCGAGACCGGCGAGATCGTCGGCGCCGGCCACGCCTCGGCGACCGGCCGCTTCGACGACGAGCAGCTGTTCTACCTGATGGCCCGCGGCATCCCGCAGACCGAGGCCCGCCGCCTCGTCGTCCGCGGCTTCTTCGCCGAGCTGGTCCAGCAGATCGGCGTGCCGGACATCGAGGAGCGCCTCCTCGACCGCATCGAGACCGAGCTGGAGGCCTCCGTCTGATGGCCTTCGTACGCGCCTGCGGCCTGAGCGAGCTGGAGGAGGACACCCCGAAGCGGGTGGAACTCGACGGCACGCCGGTCTCGGTCGTCCGCACCGAGGGCGAGGTGTTCGCGATCAACGACATCTGCTCGCACGCGAACGTCTCCCTCTCCGAGGGCGAGGTCGAGGACTGCCAGATCGAGTGCTGGCTCCACGGCTCCGCGTTCGACCTCCGCACCGGCAAGCCGTCCGGCCTTCCCGCGACGCGCCCCGTCCCCGTATACCCCGTACAGATCGAAGGGGACGACGTGCTCGTCTCCCTCACCCAGGAGTCCTGAGGCACCCATGGCAACGCTTGAAATCCGAGACCTGCACGTCACCGTCGAGGCCGACAACGCCACGAAGGAGATCCTCAAGGGTGTCGACCTGACCGTGAAGCAGGGCGAGACGCACGCCATCATGGGCCCCAACGGCTCCGGCAAGTCGACGCTCGCCTACTCCCTCGCGGGTCACCCCAAGTACACGATCACCGGCGGCACCGTCACCCTCGACGGCGAGGACGTCCTGGAGATGTCCGTCGACGAGCGCGCCCGCGCCGGCCTCTTCCTCGCCATGCAGTACCCGGTCGAGGTCCCCGGTGTCTCCGTCTCCAACTTCCTGCGCACCTCGGCCACCGCCGTGCGCGGCGAGGCCCCCAAGCTGCGCACCTGGGTCAAGGAGGTCAAGGAGGCCATGGAGAAGCTCTCCATGGACCCCTCCTTCGCCGAGCGCAACGTCAACGAGGGCTTCTCCGGCGGTGAGAAGAAGCGCCACGAGATCCTCCAGCTCGAACTGCTCAAGCCGAAGGTCGCCATCCTCGACGAGACCGACTCCGGCCTCGACGTCGACGCCCTGCGCATCGTCTCCGAGGGCGTCAACCGCGTCCGCGAGGGCGGCGAGGTCGGCACGCTGCTGATCACGCACTACACGCGCATCCTGCGCTACATCAAGCCCGACTTCGTGCACGTCTTCGCCGGCGGCAAGATCGTCGAGTCGGGCGGCGCCGAGCTGGCCGACCAGTTGGAGGCCGAGGGCTACGACAAGTACGTGAAGGGTGGCGTATCTGCGTGACGCATCAGCTGCCGGGCCTCCTCGACACCGAGGCGATCCGCAAGGACTTCCCGATCCTCGACCGGGTGCTCCATGACGGCAAGAAGCTCGTGTACCTGGACAACGCGGCGACCTCCCAGACGCCCCGCCAGGTCCTCGACGTCCTGAACGAGTACTACGAGCAGCACAACGCCAACGTCCACCGCGGCGTGCACGTGCTGGCCGAGGAGGCCACGGCGCTGTACGAGGGCGCGCGCGACAAGGTCGCCGCGTTCATCAACGCGCCGAGCCGCGACGAGGTGATCTTCACGAAGAACGCCTCGGAGTCGCTCAACCTCGTCGCCAACATGCTCGGCTGGGCCGACGAGCCGTACAAGGTCGATCACGAGACCGAGATCGTCATCACGGAGATGGAGCACCACTCCAACATCGTTCCGTGGCAGCTGCTCTCGCAGCGCACCGGCGCGAAGCTGAAGTGGTTCGGCCTCACCGACGACGGCCGCCTCGACCTGAGCAACATCGACGAGGTCATCACGGAGAAGACGAAGATCGTCTCCTTCGTGCTCGTGTCGAACATCCTGGGCACCCACAACCCGGTCGAGGCCATCGTGCGCCGCGCCCAGGAGGTCGGCGCCCTGGTCCTGATCGACGCCTCGCAGGCCGCCCCGCACATGCCGCTGGACGTGCAGGCGCTGCAGGCCGACTTCGTCGCCTTCACCGGCCACAAGATGTGCGGTCCGACCGGCATCGGCGTGCTGTGGGGCCGGCAGGAACTCCTGGAGGACCTGCCCCCGTTCCTCGGCGGCGGCGAGATGATCGAGACCGTGTCGATGCACTCCTCGACGTACGCCCCGGCGCCGCACAAGTTCGAGGCGGGCACCCCGCCCATCTCGCAGGCCATCGGCCTCGGCGCGGCGATCGACTACCTGAACGCGCTCGGCATGGAGAACATCCACCGGCACGAGCAGGTGCTCACCGAGTACGCCGTGAAGAAGCTCCAGGAAGTCCCGGACCTGCGCATCATCGGCCCGGCGACGGCCGAGGACCGGGGCGCGGCGATCTCCTTCACGCTCGGCGACATCCACCCGCACGACGTGGGCCAGGTCCTCGACGAGCAGGGCATCGCCGTACGCGTCGGCCACCACTGCGCACGGCCGGTGTGCCTGCGCTACGGAATTCCCGCGACCACGCGAGCGTCGTTCTATCTGTACTCCACCCCCGGCGAGATCGACGCGCTGGCCGAGGGCCTGGAGCACGTACGGAACTTCTTCGGGTAGCCGGGCAGCCGGGCAGGACGGGACGCTGATGAAGCTGGATTCGATGTACCAGGAAGTCATCCTGGACCACTACAAGCACCCGCACGGGCGCGGTCTGCGCGACGGCGACGCCGAGGTGCACCACGTCAACCCGACGTGCGGTGACGAGATCACGCTGCGGGTGAAGTACGACGGCGAGAAGATCGAGGACGTGAGCTACGAGGGCCAGGGCTGTTCCATCAGCCAGGCCTCCGCCTCCGTGCTCAACGACCTTCTCGTGGGCAAGGAGCTGTCCCAGGCGCGCAAGATCCAGGAGACCTTCCTGGAGCTGATGCAGTCCAAGGGGCAGATCGAGCCGGACGACGCGATGGAGGACCTGCTGGAGGACGCCGTCGCGTTCGCCGGGGTCTCCAAGTACCCGGCCCGAGTCAAGTGCGCGCTGCTGAGCTGGATGGCGTGGAAAGACGCGACGGCTCAGGCGCTGCATACATCAGATGCTCCGCCTCGGGCGGAGGAGGCGGAGACCGCATGACCGAGAACGCTGTTGAGATGAAGCCTGCCTCCGAGGAGGAGGTCCGCGAGGCCCTGTACGACGTCGTCGACCCCGAGCTGGGCATCGACGTCGTCAACCTGGGCCTGATCTACGGCATCCACATCGACGACGCCAACATCGCCACGATCGACATGACGCTGACGTCCGCGGCCTGCCCGCTGACCGACGTCATCGAGGACCAGGCGAAGTCCGCGACCGACGGCATCGTCAACGAGCTGCGGATCAACTGGGTCTGGATGCCGCCGTGGGGCCCGGACAAGATCACGGGCGAGGGCCGCGAGCAGCTGCGCGCGCTCGGCTTCAACGTCTGACATCGCTTTTCCGCGTCCGGCACCGCCGCGCCGTACGTCAACGGCCTCGCCCTTCAGGGGGCGGGGCCGTTCCGCGTGCGCGGGGCGATTCGTGTGTGCGGGGGCGTTCCGCGTTTCGCGTGCGCGGGGCGTTTCGTTCCGGCGGGTGCGGGCTGTCTCGCGTGGCCCTGGCCCTGGCCCTGGCCAGGGCGGGGAAACGGGCTGCGGGCGGACGGGCCCGCGCCCACACTGGTGCCATGCCGTCTTCCTGGTACACGACCGTCGTCAACGCGCGCGATGTCCGCGCCCTGTCCGCCTTCTGGTGCGAGGTCCTCGACTGGCAGGTGATCTACGAGGACGAGCAGGAGGTCACCATCGGGCGCGACGCCCAGACGCTGCCCGGCCTGTGCTTCGTGCCCGTCCCCGAGGAGAAGTCCGGCCTGAACCGGCTGCACATCGACCTCAGCCCCGACGACCGCGACGCCGAGGTCGAGCGGATCATCGCGCTCGGCGCCCGCCGCGTCGACGTGGGCCAGGGCCCCGACGTGACCTGGGTCGTCCTCGCGGACCCCGAGGGCAACGAGTTCTGTGTCCTGCGCCCGAAGAAGACGCTCCTCGACTGACGGCCTGTGCGGGGGCGGCGCGCTGTGTACGGGCGTACGCATCGATAGGTACACTCGTACACATGGGATATGTGCTGCTGGCGGGAGCCATCGCCGCCGAGGTGGCCGCCACCACCGCCATGAAGTACAGCGAGGGGTTCAGCCGCCTCGGCCCCTCCCTCGTGACGCTCCTCGGCTACGTCGTGGCGTTCGCGCTGCTCGCCCAGACCCTCAAGACCGTGCAGATGGGCACCGCGTACGCGATCTGGGCGGGCGCCGGCACGGCCGTCATCGCGGCGATCGGCGCGCTGTTCCTCGGCGAGGGCCTGAGCGCCGCCAAGCTCGCCGGGATCGTGCTGGTCATCGGCGGGGTCGTCCTGCTCAACATGGGCGGCGCGCACTGATGGGACGCCGGTACGACCCCGAGCGCCGCCAGCGGCTCATCGACGCCGCGATCCGTGTCGTCGGCGCCAAGGGCCTCGCGGGCCTCAGCCACCGCAGCGCCGCCGCCGAGGCCGATGTGCCGCTCGGTTCGACCACGTACCACTTCAAGACGCTGGACGAGCTGATGGTCGCCGCGCTGCGCCAGGCCAACGAGGGGTTCGCCAAGGTCGTCGCCGCGCGCGGCGCCTTCCAGGACCCCGGCGCCGACCTCGCGGGCGAACTCGCGGGGCTGCTCGGGGAGTGGCTCGCCGGGGAGCGCGTCGGGGTGGAACTGGAGTACGAGCTGTATCTCGCGGCGCTGCGCAGGCCGGCGTTGCGGCCGGTCGCCGCCGAGTGGTGCCAGGAACTGGCCGAGGCCCTTGCCGCCCGCACGGACCCCGTCACCGCGCGGGCCCTCGTCGCCCTCATGGACGGCATCTCCCTCCAGGTCCTGCTGACGGACGGCGCCTACGACGAGCCCTACACCCGCGAAATGCTGAGCCGCCTCATCCCGTAGCACCACGCGTGCGTAGGGGGACGTGCGGCGTCATGGCGGGGGGGCACTGGGGACGTTCCGCGCTGATCAGGGTGTACGGGTGGGGGTGGCGACCGGTGATTGAGACGGCGCCCCCGCCGGTTCGCCTCGGCGGGGGCGGGCCGATTAAGTTGGCCCCCATGACCGACACGACTGCTACGCGCACCACCGGCGCCGTCGCCGCGGGCCTCGCCACCGTCACGGCCGACGGCACCGTCCTCGACACCTGGTTCCCCGCCCCCGAACTCGTCGACGAGCCCGGCCCCGCCGGCTCCGAGCGGCTCACCGCCGAGCAGGCCGTCGCGCAGCTCGGCGAGGGCGCCGCGAAGGCGATCGGGCCCGACGCCCGGCGCGGTGTCGAGGTCGTGGCCGTGCGCACGGTCATCTCCTCGCTCGACGACAAGCCGCTCGACGCGCACGACGTCTACCTGCGCCTGCACCTGCTCTCGCACCGCCTGGTCAAGCCGCACGGCCAGAACCTGGACGGCATGTTCGGCTTCCTCGCCAACGTCGCCTGGACCTCCCTCGGCCCTGTCGCCGTGGACGACGTCGAGAAGGTCCGCCTCAACGCGCGCGCGGAGGGCCTGCACCTCCAGGTGACGTCCATCGACAAGTTCCCGCGCATGACGGACTACGTCGCCCCCAAGGGCGTGCGTATCGCCGACGCCGACCGCGTCCGCCTCGGCGCGCACCTCGCCGAGGGCACCACGGTCATGCACGAGGGCTTCGTCAACTTCAATGCGGGCACGCTCGGCACGTCGATGGTCGAGGGCCGTATCTCCGCGGGCGTCGTCGTCGGCGACGGCTCGGACATCGGCGGCGGCGCCTCCACCATGGGCACGCTCTCCGGCGGCGGCAACGTCATCATCTCCATCGGCGAGCGCTGCCTGATCGGCGCGGAGGCCGGCGTCGGCATCGCGCTGGGCGACGAGTGCGTCGTCGAGGCGGGCCTGTACGTCACGGCCGGCACCCGCGTCACCATGCCCGACGGCGAGATCGTCAAGGCCCGCGACCTCTCCGGCGCCTCGAACATCCTCTTCCGCCGCAACTCGGTCACCGGCACGGTCGAGGCCCGCCCGAACAACGCGGTCTGGGGCGGCCTGAATGAGGTCCTCCACACCCACAACTGACCGACAGCCCGCGAGCGCCCTCCCTTGCCTCTGGCGGCGGGGGAGGGCGCTCACGCGTGTCCCGGGCCGGCGCTCAGCGGAGCGCTTCCCGTGGCGGGCGTCAAGGGGCCGTGGTCAGGGCCTCGTATGCCGTGAGCAGGGGTGTGGTGGTGGCGGGGGGTGCGGGCAGGAGTGGGGGGCGGAGCGGGCCGCCGCCGGGCAGACCTAGGGCGGTGAGCAGGGACTTGAGGGTGACGGCGCCGGGCAGGCCCGCGTTCATGGTGAGCGCCGTCAGCGGGATCGTGCGGCGCTGGAGGGCGGCGGCGCCTGCCGTGTCGCCGCGGTCGTAGGCGTCGAGGATCGCGCGGAAGGCGGCCGGGACGGCGTTGGCGACCGTCGAGACGTAGCCCGCGCCGCCGAGCGCGTAGTGCGCGAGGACGTACTCGTCGCAGCCCGTGTAGAACGCCAAGTCGGTCGCGGCCATGACCTGTTGGGTGCCGAGCAGGTCGTACGCGCAGTCCTTCACGGCCACGATCCGGGGGTGCTCGGCGAGCGCGACGAGGGTCGCGGGCTCGACGCGCGTGCCGGTGCGGGCCGGGATGTCGTAGACCATGACCGGCAGGTCCGTCGCGTCCGCGAGCGCCCGCAGATGCGCCGCCACCGCGTCCTGCGGCGGCCGGCTGTAGTACGGGGGAGTGGCCAGCAGGCCGTCCGCTCCCGCGCGTTCCGCTTCGCGCGCGAGGGCGACCGTGTGCCGGGTGTCGGCCGTCCCGACGCCGGCGACGAGGGCGGCGCGCCCGTCGACGGCCTCGCGCACGGCCCGTACGAGGTCCGCCTTCTCGGTGTCGGTGGTGGTCGGCGACTCACCCGTCGTGCCGGACAGGACGAGCCCCTCGCAGCCCTCGCTCACCAAGCGGTCCGCGTGCTTCTGCGCGGCGGCGAGATCGAGGGCGCCGGAATCGGTGAAGGGCGTGAGCATCGCGCAGAGGGCGCGGCCGAAAGGAGCGGGTCGCTTCGCGTTCATGCCGTCAGTGTCGGCCGCCCCACCGTGAAGCTCTACTTAATTCTGCTACGAGATAGAGCGGAGGAACGCTGAATCGTACGGGCGTATGAGTATGTATTTCGGACGTTCTCCGTGATATTTGGCCGAGATGCCCTCTTCAGGTTGCACGTCGTGAATCCGATGAACTGCTCAGAAAGTCCAGGCAGGTTCGTGAGGTGTTCGTGGTGCGAGACGTGGTGTGGGCGCTGGCCCTGCCCGCGGTGATGAGCGCGAGTGGGCTCTACGCGGCGGGAGCCGCCTGGTGGCGGCGCAAGCACCCTGCTCCGCCCCCGTACTCGCAGGCCGGACTGCGCCTCGCGGGGGAGCGCGCGGTCACGGTCGCCGAGGCCGTCGTCGCCGACCAGTACGCGCTGCTGCTCGCCGAGCCCCCGCACCCCGCCGCCCCGGCGCGCCACCAGGAGAGCGCGACCGCCGAGAGCAGCCGCCCCGGCGACACCCCCGCCTGACGCCCGAGCCCCCGGGGTGCACGGACTGGCGCGCCCCGGGGACTCTCAGACTCGTACGGAACAGAGCGTCACGGGCGGACGCGCAGCACCTGCGGGTCGTGGTCGCTGATCTGGTCGTGGAACTCGCTGTTGATGTGCACGCTGTCGTACTGGAACGCGCCCTTGCGCAGCGACGGGCTGATCAGGATCTGGTCGAGGACCTGGCTGTTGCCCTGGTAGTCATACGTGTAACGCTCGCTCTTGGGCAGCGACTTGATCGCCGACCACAGCACGCCCCCGTCCTCCAGGCGCTGCGCGGTGCCGGAGAACTCGAAGTCGTTGATGTCGCCGAGCGTGACGACGTCCGCGTCCTTCTGGACCTTCAGCAGGTCCTTCACGAAGGAGTTGACCGCCGTCGCCTGCGCGTGCCGCTGGGTCTCCGAGCTGCGCACCGGCGGCTGGAACTGCGCGGTCAGCGGCTGGTCGCCGCCCTTGGACGCGAAGTGGTTGGCGATGACGAAGACGCGCTTGCCGCGGAAGGTGAACTCCCCGGCCAGCGGCTTGCGGCTGGACTTCCACGCCGTGTTCGCCGGGTCGATCCGGCCCGGCGACGCGGTGAGCGCCGCCTGCCCGCGCTCCTCGGTGACGCCGACCGGGGTCGTGGCGTCGCCGCTCGCGCGGTCGGTGAAGGAGACGCGCTCGGGGTTGAACAGGAACACCTGCCGGATGTTGCCGCCGGGCTCGCCGCCGTCCTGGTCGTTGGCCGGGTCGATGGACCGCCAGTCGTAGCGCGGGCCGCCCGCCGTCGCGATCGCGTCGATCAGCTTGTTCACCGTCGCGTCGGCGGCGACCGTGCCGTCGTCCTTCGCGCCGTTGTTGTCCTGGATCTCCTCCAGGGACACGATGTCGGGCGACTGGAGGTTGTCGACGATGGCCGCCGCGTGCGCGCCGAACGTCGTGTCGCCCGGGTCCAGGTTCTCCACGTTGTACGTGGCCACGGCCAGCTCGGCCGACTTCTGCTTACGCGTGTACTCGCGTCCCAGGCCCGAGGGCTCCAGCGTGCCGAGGTCGCGGGCGACCAGCGTGTAGCCGCCGTACTGGTTGAAGTCGAGCGGGCCCTCGGTGGTGCCGGTCAGCGCGTCGCCGACGTCGGCGGTCGGGAAGTCGGCGACCGCGCCGAGCGACTGGATCTGGAGCCGGCCGCCGTTCTGGGAGTCGTACGAGCCGTAGCGGGTGCCGCCGCGCTGGGTGGAGTGCTCGTTCGGCTTGACCGTGACCCACAGTTCGGCGTGCGTGTCGGTCGCGGTCACGACGCGGGACGGGCCGATCCGTACGTTCTGGCCCTCCAGGGACTCCCAGTAGTCCAGGGCGTACGTGCGGGGCTGGAGCGGCAGGCCGTTGATCGAGCCGCCGGCCGCCGGGTCGCCCTGGGGCGTGTACGCGGACGGCACCGACTTCGCGGTGATCGTGGTGACGGGCACCGGGTTGCCGGACGAGACGACCGTGACCTTCGGCTTGGTGATCTCGGTCAGCGACTGGTTGCCGGAGGAGGCGCCGCCGGGCACGTACTCGGTGACCGTGCCGGAGACGGTGACCGCGTCGCCGGTCTTCACCGTGGGTGTGGAGGACGTGAAGACGAAGACGCCCTCACTGGTCGCCGGGTCGGCGTCCGGCGTCGGGTCCTGGAACCAGAACCCCTTCGACGAGCCGTACGTGCGGACGCCGGTGACGATGCCCGTGACATCGGCGACCTGCCGGCCGGCGAGCGGGGATATGCGCGTGGCGCCCTGGATGTCGTGGATGGCGACGGGGGCCGCGTGCGCGGTGCCGGTCGCCACGAGGGCGCAGGCGGCGCCGCACGCGCCGGCGACGGCGACAGCGGCCAGGCGCGAACGGGAGCGCGGGGAGCGGCGGGCGGGGGCGGGCTGACTCGGCAAGGGTTCCCTCCGGGGACGTGCGGGTGGCGAGCGCCGGGACGAGGGTGGAGCGGTGGCGTACGTGCGGTCCGCGCGGGTGCGTGGGCCGGTACGTACATGCGGTGCGGCGGTGTCGCGTACGGCGACGACCTGACGGTGACGACGACGGTGATGACGGTGGCGGCGGGGGCGGGCGCGGCGGGGCCGGGTGGCTCCGCGTGACGCACTCCCTCGTCGTTTTCTACGCGCGTCAATCTCTTTCCTGCGCGGGGGAGTTGTCAAGGTTTCGCGGATGTCCGCACGGCGAGCGGTGGCTGACCGGTACATGAACCCGGCGGCAAGGGTGCAAATCCGTCTAGGCTGAGCGGTCGCACCGTACGTCCTTGAGGAGAACCAGCCGATGTCAGACAGCTCCCCCCTGCCGCCGGTACGGCTGCCCGCCGAAGCGGAGCTGGCGCGGGACGCCCTCGCCACGCCCCTCCTGTCCCGCGCGGTCAAGCTCGCCCGCTGGGCCGGGCCCGACACCCGCGTCGGCGCCGGGGGCGAGCTGGCCGAGGAGCAACTGCCCGCCGCCGCAGCCGAACTGGGGCTCACGGACGACGCGGACGGCGCCGCCTACGCGAGCGAGGCGTGGCGGGTCGCCGTCGACACCGGCCTGGTGGACGTGGTCGACGAGGAGAAGGGCACCGTCACCGCGGGCGCGGAGCTGGCCACGCTCGCCTCCGGCGGGCCCGCCGACGTGCTCGGGCTGTGGCTCACGGCGCTCGACACGGTGCTGGCCGACGCGAGCGTGCCCGACCTCGACGACCTCGTCGACGCGATGGAGGAGGGCGGCGAGATCGACTTCTCGCAGCTCGACTGGGACCCCGAGGCGGAGGCCGAGTTCCTGGAGGGCGTCCTCGGCAATCTGTACCTGCTGACCGTCGCCGAGGGCGGGGCCGGCGAGGGGCCCGTGCCGCTGCCCGCGCTCGCCGCGTCGATGATCGTGCCGGACGACATGGGTGAGCCCACCGACGACATCCTGGAGCAGGTCTCCGACGCGATGATGCGGCTGGACGACCAGTTCCGGCTGCTCGACCCGGTCGGGCTCGTGGAGTTCCAGCCCGTGGACGAGGCGCTGATGGCCGACCTCGACTCCGAGGAGGCCGCGGCCGCCGAGCCCATCGACGAGTCCGACGTCTCGCGGTACGGGATGGTACGGCTCACCCCGCTCGGGCTGTACGGGGTGCGGGCGCGGATGCGGGACGCCGGGGTCGACGCGCCGGCCGTCGGGGACCTCGCGGAGCGCGGGGCGGCGGAACTGCTCGACGGCACGTCCTCGTACCCGCAGGCCGCCGCGCAGGAGGAGATCGAACGGTGGCTCGCGCGCCGGGAACCGCTGGCGGCGGCGCGGGAGTTGCTGGCGGCGGCGCGGGGGAGCGACATGGGGGCGCCTCTGCGGCGGCTGCGGTGTCAGCAGGCGCTGTCCCTCGTGGGCGGGGAGGCGGAGCCGGCGTTGCGGGAGGTGCTGGACGACGCGGAGCTGGGCGGTCTTGCGCGGGTGTGGCTCGCCGAGCACGGGGCCTCCGACGTGCCGGTGCCCTCGGAGGACCTCGTCTTCTGGCTCACCGTCGACACGGTCGCGGCGCAGCTCTCCCTTGAGGGGAACTCCGAGGAGTTGCAGGCGCTGGTGGAGGGGCTCGCGGCGCAGCACAGTGGGTTCTTCTCGGCGGCGTGGCGGGTTGAGCATCCTGCGACTGCGGATGTGCTGGAGGCGATGGGGAGGTTGCACCCTGACAAGAAGGTGGCCAAGGAGGCTCGTAAGGCGGCGTTCAAAGCGCGGACGGCTCGCGCCGATTAGCGGGATCTTTTGACGCGGGGTTGTTGGGGTGCGGGTCCCCTGGGGTCGTCGTTCACCTGCGGGTGGGTGGGGGCTTCTCGCGCAGTTCCCCGCGCCCCTGGGGAGTCCTCCGGCGGAGGCTGCTTGCAGCAGGGGGTGCGCAGTAGGTCGTGGTTCACCTGCGGCCCGGTGGGTGGCTGGTCGCGCAGTTCCCCGCGCCCCTTCGGGGCACGACCGTGCGTTGTTTTCTGCGGGTGGGTGGGGCTTCTCACGCAGTTCCCCGCGCCCCTGAAGCATGCACTTCGTGCAGCTTCCCCCGGAGGGAAGCGGGGCTCCGCCCCAGCTCCCCAGGGGGGAGGCGGCGACGCAGTCGCCCCTCCAGGGGCGCGGGGAACTGCGCGATCAGCCACGACGAAAGTCGAGGATGTCCACCGGGCGGAGCCACCCACCTGGCTAGGGGCGTGGGGGACGTCGGGGGGAAAGGGACCGCTGGAGTTCAGGGGGTGTTCAAGATGGGGCGGCAGTGTGGTGGGCGTCACCCCCCGCCCCGCCCTCCCGACAGGGACACCCCGCAGGAGACAGACACATGCCGCTCACCCGCAGGGACTTCACCCGCACCGCCGCCGCAGGCGCAGGCGTGGCCCTCGCCGGCTCCGTAGGCGCCCTCGCCACCGCCCCGGGCGCCCTCGCCGCGACGGAGGAAGAGGCCCACGAAGAGGCCCAGGGGGAGGGCAGAGGGAAGCAGCCGGGCTTCGGCTACGGCCCCCTCCTGCCCGACCCGGACGGAATCCTCGCCCTGCCCGCAGGCTTCACGTACAAGATCGTCACGTACAGCGGCAGGACGAAGCTGGAGAGCGGGGAGTTCACCCCGTCCAACCACGACGGCACCGCCACCTTCGAGGGCTCGCGCGGCACCACGCTCCTCGTCAACAACCACGAGCTGGCCGGCGCCCGCGACAAGTGGCCGCACCCGGTGCCGCTCACCGAGGGCCTCGTCTACGACCCGGCGGCGGCCGGCGGCTGCACCGTCGTCGAGGTCCGCCGCGGCGGCGAGGTCGCCGAGTGGGTCGGCATCGCCGGCACGGCCACCAACTGCGCGGGCGGCGCCACCCCCTGGGGCACCTGGCTGACCTGCGAGGAGACCGAGGACAAGGCCGGCAAGAACGGCTTCACGAAGGACCACGGCTACGTCTTCGAGGTCGACCCGCACGACCGCCGCGCGAACCGCGCCCCCAAGCCGGTCAAGGCGTTCGGCCGCTACGCGCACGAGGCCGTCGTCATCGACCCCAAGCGCGGCCACGCCTATCTGACCGAGGACGCCTCGGGCCCCAACGGCCTGCTGTACCGCTGGACGCCCCCGAAGGGCTTCGAGCACGGCCGCGGCCGGCTGCGCACGCTCGCCGACGACGCGGGCACGCTCCAGGCGTTCAAGTGCTTCGACTCCGGCGGCCGGTTCGTCGACGACCTCTCGCGCGCCACGAAGACCGGTACGACGTACGGCGTCGACTGGGTGGACGTGCCCGACCGTGACGCCCGTACGACCTCTGTGCGCAAGCAGTTCAAGGACGGCGAGATCACCCGCGCCCGCAAGCTGGAGGGCATGTGGTGGGGCGACGGGGGCGCGTACATCGTCGCCTCGTACGCGCGCGCGGAGAGCCCCGTGCAGCACGACGGGCAGGTCTGGTTCTACGACCCGAAGCGCCGCACCCTCACCCTGAAGGTGCTGCTCGGGGTGAACCCGGACCCGGCGGAGGACGGCGCGTTCGACGGCCCGGACAACATCACCGTCTCGCCGTACGGCGGGCTGGTCATCGCCGAGGACGGGGACGGCGTGCAGCACCTGTTCGGCGCGACCGAGCAGGGCCGTACGTACCCGATCGCCCGCAACGAGCTGAACGAGGGCACCGAACAGGAGCCCGCGTACAGCGAGTTCACCGGTGTCACGTTCTCGCCGGACGGGCGCACGCTGTACGCCAACATCCAGACGCCCGGCATCATGCTCGCCATCACCGGCCCCTGGAAGCGCCAGAAGCAGCGCTGAGCAGCATCACAGCAGCGGGTCCACCGGCGGCGCCTCGTTCTCCGCGGCGATCCGGTGGACCCGCCGCCGTACCGCGTACCAGCCGCCCGTCAGACAGAGCGCGATGGGGACGAGCATGAGGACCGTCTTGCGGCCCGCGCCGTCCTTGTCGAACCACATCATCACGATCACCCCGAACAGGAAGCCGATCGTGGTGAGTTCGATCCACGGCGAGGCCCACAGCCGGAACGCGGGCCGGTGGACGACGCCCTCACGCGCGCGTCGTACGAACACCAGGTGGCAGAGCATGATCATGCACCAGGTGGAGATCACGCCGAGCGAGGAGATGTTCGTGACGATGGCGAACGCGTCCTCGGGCAGCCACGCGTTGAGCGCGACCCCGAACAGCGCGGCGGTCGCCACCAGCAGGATGCCGCCGTACGGTACGTGGCTGCGGCTCATCCGCGCGGTGAACGAGGGCGCCGACCCGGCCATCGCCATGGAGCGCAGGATGCGGCCCGTCGTGTAGAGGCCGGAGTTCAGCGACGACATGGCCGCGGTCAGCACGACGAGGTTCATGATGCCGCCCGCCGACGGCACCCCGATCTTCGACAGGACCGTCACGAACGGGCTCTGTGTCGCCGAGTACGAGGTCCACGGCAGCAGCAGCGTCAACATCACGACCGAGCCGACGTAGAAGACGGCGACGCGCCACATGATGGAGTTGACGGCCCTCGGCACGACCCGGTCCGGGTCGGCCGTCTCGCCCGCCGTCACACCGACCATCTCCACGGCCGCGTACGCGAAGACGACGGTCTGCGTGATGAGGACGACGGGCAGCACGCCCAGCGGGAAGAAGCCGCCATGGTCGCTGATCAGGCCGAGACCGGGCTCGGCGCCGTCCACCGGGCGGCCGGTGACCAGGAAGAAGACGCCGATCAGCAGGAACAGCACGAGCGCGGCGACCTTGACCAGGGCGAACCAGAACTCCATCTCGCCGAACGCCTTCACGGAGATCAGGTTCACCGTCAGCACGATCGACAGGGCGATCGCCGCGAGCACCCATTGCGGGACGGACGTGAACATCGACCAGTAGTGCACGTACAGCGCGACCGCCGTGATGTCGGCCATGCCGGCGCTCGACCAGTTCAGGACGTACATCCAGCCCGCGACGAACGCGCCGCGCTCGCCGAGGAACTCGCGCGCGTAGCTGACGAAAGAGCCCGAAGACGGGCGGTGCACGACCAGTTCCCCGAGCGCCCGTACGACGAAGAAGGCGAACAGGCCGCAGACGGCGTACGCGACGGCGAGCGCGGGCCCGGCCTTCGCCAGATTGCCGCCCGCGCCGAGGAACAGGCCCGTGCCGATCGCGCCGCCGATGGCGATCATGCTGATGTGACGGGGTCGCAGGGACTTGGCGTAGCCGAGGTCACCGGCGTCGCTGACGCCCTCGGCGGTGGTCGGGTCGTCGGGCGGGGCGGCGAAGTGGGGGTGTTTGTCCTGGTGCACGCCCGGAACTCTCGCAAACCGGAAGGGCGGTCTCGGTGACGCGCGCCGTCCCGCACCCCGTTCGTGCGGGGCGTTCGCCTGTCGTTCGAATGGGTGCGCGAGAGCGGTCGGCCGGGGGCGGTTGACCGGTGCAGGGTAGCGGCCGTCCGGGGGAGGGGGCGGCCGTCCGGGGGAGCGCCGGGAGAAACTTCTTGGGTAAGGGAACGGCAAAGCGGAGCCGGTCGTTACCACTGGCATGACAGCTATGACCCCTGGTTCGAACATCCCGCTCGCGGCGCGGCGCGTGACGGTGGACGTCACGGCCCCGGTGCGGCTCGACGTGTCGGGCCTGCTGCTCACCGCCGACGGCAAGGTGCGCTCGGACGACGACTTCATCTTCTACAACCAGCCCTCCGGCCCCGGCGTCAGCTACACGTCGGGCGGCGGCACGAACCCCGACGCGATCACCGTCGACACGGCCGCCGTCCCGCAGGGCATCGAGAAGATCGTCGTCACGGCGAGCCCGGACGCGGCGGGCCAGACGTTCCAGGGCATCGAGCCGACGGCCACGATCCGCGACGCGGACAGCGGGGCCGCCCTCGCCACCTTCACCCCGCCCCGCCTCGGCGCCGAGACGGCACTCGTGGTCATGGAGGTCTACCTGAGGAACGGCGCGTGGAAGGCGCGCGCGGTGGGCCAGGGGTATGCGAACGGGCTGGCGGGCATCGCCACGGACTTCGGCGTCAGCGTGGAGGAGCCGCCGGCACCCGCGCCGACGCCCGCCCCCGCGCCCGCCGCGGCTCCCGCGCCGCCCGCCGCGATGCCGGCGCCTACCACGCCGCCGGTCGACCCGCGGATCGCGCCGCCCCCGCCGCCGGGTGCCGCGCCGCAGCAGCCCGCGCCCGCCGCGCCCGCGTCCGTGCCCGCGCCGGGCGCCGGGAAGATCAACCTCGACAAGGGCCGCGTCTCCCTCCAGAAGAACCAGACGGTGTCCCTGGTCAAGGGCGGCAAGCCGCTGCTGAGCCAGGTCAAGATGGGCCTCGGCTGGGAGCCCGCGTACCGGGGCAAGGACATCGACCTCGACGCGTCGGTCATCGCGTACGGGCCGCAGCGCAACCACATCGACAGCTGCTACTTCGGCAAGCTGTCCATCGTCGGCGGCGCGATCAAGCACTCCGGGGACAACCTCACGGGTGAGGGCGCGGGCGACGACGAGGTCATCGTCGTGGACCTCGGCCGGCTCCCGCAGGAGGTCACGGGCCTGATCTTCACGGTGAACTCGTTCACCGGCCAGAAGTTCACCGAGGTCGCCAAGGCGTACTGCCGCCTGCTCGACGCGGCCAGCGGGGAGGAGCTGGTCCGCTTCGACCTGACGAACGCGGAGCCGCAGACGGGCGTGATGATGGCGAAGCTGATCCGGCAGTTCTCCGGGGAGTGGGAGATGACGGCGATCGGCGAGTTCGTGAAGTCCCGCACGGTACGGGGGATGGTCAAGCCCGGCGCCCAAGCGCTGTAGCGGCCCTCCCGTCTGGCTCCGCCCCGCTGGGCCGGCTGGTCCGGTTCGTCCGGCTGGCCCTCGGGGGTCTGGGAAGGGTTTCCGTACGGCCTCGTGGCTGGATGACATCGGTGTCAAAGGGGCCTCGGTGGGCGCCTTTCGGGGCGTGGGCCGCCTCCGTGCTCGGGCCTTGGCGGACGGGCCGGGAAGCGCGCTCGGGCACGGTTCGGAACGGATGCGTCCAGAAATGATCTGGCCCCGCCTTCACTCGGGCGGCTACGGTCCTCCATATGTCCGCCACATATTCGCCCGGCCCGGGACGGACCGCTCAGCAGCTCAACGAGCAGATCCGCTGCCTCATGCTGCGCTCCGGCGGATGGCTCACCGACGAGCAGCGCGGCGAGTACGAGCGGCTGATCGCGCAGTGGGCGGTCGCGATGCGTGCCGAGGCCGCCGAGCAGGCCGAGGGCGCGGAGGGTGCCGGGTCGTCGTCCGGGCGGCGAGCCGCGGGTGAGCAGGCCCGCTCCGGCGAGAGCGCGGGGCGCGCGGCACGGCCCGTACTGCCCGTGCGGCGGCCGCGAGCCACCCGCGCCCGCCCCGGAGCCCTGCGGCCGACCGCCACGGACCATCAGGCGGGACCGGCGGCTCCCGCCCGCTGACGCGTGCGCTTGCGCGTGCACGAGTACGCGTGTGCGTGCGCCGGAAGGCTCTGGCCTTGCTCAACTGCCTTGTCCGGCGTGCCCGCGCTCGGTCATGATCGTCCCAGCGCACCACCAAAGGGGGTACATCATGGCCAAGCCCGTCAAGGCATCGCTGGGCGACGTCTGGATCACCTGTCAGTTCTGCAAGAGCGACCGCTTCCGTGAGCGCGGAGTGAAGCTCAACAGCACCGGCGGGGAGTTCTTCAACTTGGCCTGGGCCGACGAGACCGCCACCGGCCTCATCTGCTGGCGCTGTGGCTTCGTGCACCTCTTCGTCAACCGCGAGGTCCAACTGCACCGCGTCAAGGACTGACTGCCAAAGGCCGGGTCGGTCAGTACGGCCAGATCGGCGGATCGTCGACGAACTCGCCGCCCAAGTGGTTGTGGGCCGGGGCGTCGTCGGTGAGCGGGCCGTGCTCGGCGAGCAGCTTCTCGGCGAACACCTCGGAGTCGTCGCGGGGTTCGTAGCCGAGGGCGCGGGCGCTCGAAAGGTCCCACCACAGACGGGTGTTGGCGGACGAGCCGTAGACCACGGTGTGTCCGACGTCCTCGGCGCCGAGCGCCGCGTGGAAGAGGCGGGCGCCGTCCTCGGGGCTCAGCCACACCGACATCATGCGGACGTCGGTCGGGTCCGGGCGGCACGCGCCGATCCGCACCGAGACCGTCTCCACGCCGTGCTTGTCCCAGTACAACTGCGCGAGGTCCTCGCCGAACGCCTTCGACAGCCCGTAGAACGTGTCCGGGCGGTGCGGGGTGGTGACCGGGATCAGCGGGTCGCCGGCCTCCGGGCGCGGGCGGGGGGTGAAGCCGACGGCGTGGTTGGAGGAGGCGAACACGATTCGGGGGGCCCGGGTGCCGCGCCGGTCGCCTTCCGCGCGGACCGCCTCGTACAGGTGGTGCAGGCCCACGATGTTCGCGGCCAGGATCTTCTCGAACGTCGACTCCAGGGAGATCCCGGCCAGGTGCAGCACCGCGTCGACGCCCTCGACGGCCGCGCGTAGCGCCTGCTTGTCGGAGAGGTCCGCGACGATCGCCTGCGGCGCGTTCGGCACGGGGTGCAGGTCCAGGAGGCGGAGGTCGTAGCCGTACGGGGGGAGCAGTTCGCGCATGTAGGTGCCTAGGGTGCCGGCGGCGCCGGTGAGGAGGATTGTGCGCATGTCGTCTCCGCGGGTTGGCGGGTGATTTTTGTGGGCCTGGGGTTTCGGGTGCGGGCCCGTTGCAGTCTTGCGCAGTTCCCCGCGCCCCTGAAGGGGGTTGCCCCCTGGGGTTGTCGTTCACCTTTCGGCCGGTGGGGCGTCTCGCGCAGTTCCCCGCGCCCCTGTCGGGGCGGACCTGTGCGTGGTCATCTGCGGGCCGGTGGGTGGCTGGTCGCGCAGTTCCCCGCGCCCCTGAAGCATGCACTTCGTGCAGCTTCCCCTTTGGGAAGCGGGGCTTCGCCCCAGCTCCCCAGGGGAGGAAGCGGCGACGAAGTCGCCCCTCCCGCTTCCCCCGGGGCTGCGACGCAGGTCGCCCCTCCCGGCTACCCCCAGGGGGAGGGTGCGACGTAGTCGCCTCTCCAGGGGCGCGGGGAACTGCGCGCTCAGCCACGACGCGAGGCGAGGACGAGAACGCACGGGCCGGCCCACTTACCCAGGGGCGCGGGGAACTGCGCGATCAGCCACGACGCGAGGCGAGGACGAAAACGCGCGGGCTGGACCTGGACTGCCTGCCCTCCCCCCGGGCGCGGGTCACGGCTAGGGTCTGTCGTCAAAGTGTCATGTCCACATGAGGAGTGAGGCCAGGGTGATGGCGGCGGTGTATGACTCGGCGGTCTTGTCGTAGCGGGTGGGTGCGCCACGAGGCGCCATGGAATCGAGTGAGGTGAGAGACCTTCACCACCGGGTTGTCGTAGCAATCCGGTTGCAGCTGGGGGCAGTTTG